>JBEIQZ010000667.1:0-2896 GCA_040376255.1 Alphaproteobacteria bacterium | reverse complement strand
CCGTCGCCACCGTCGCCGCCCTCTACGCGATCTGGCGCCCGATCAACGAGGCGATGCGCGGCGACGACGTGCGCGGCCTCGGCTACTTCGGCCTCACCACCTCCCAATTCATCTCCATCCCCGTCTTCCTCGGCGCGCTGCTCATCGTCGCGGTCCGGATCTCGCGCGGAGTCGCGCCGGAGAAGACCTACGAGCCGCCGCCGGAGAAGGACGGGGATCTGGGTACTGCGCCCCGGCTGTAGCGCGGAGAAGCTGAGCGCCTCCGGCTCAGTTCTCCTCCATCTCCCGCACCGGCGCCGCGAGCGCCGCCGCCGCCGACGCCCGCATCGCGATCTGCTGCTCAAAACCGGTCGCCATCCCGCGCAGCTCGCGCGCCTCCTCCTGGAGCCGGGTGTGCGTCAGGTGCTCCTGCGCCCCGTCCTGCGGGCGCGGCGGAGAGAGCAGGGAGAAGTATTCGAGCAGCGCGCGCGCCTCAGAGAGCGCCTCCTCCGGGGGCGTATAGCGGAGCACGCTGCGCCACGTCTGCATCGCCGCGCTGAAGTACCGGCGCTGCTCAGCCGCCTCGCCCTCCTGCACGCGGGTCTGCAGGTGGCTGTCGGAGGGAAGGACGCGCCCCATGAGCGCCTGCGCGGCGCGCTGACGGCTCAGCGCGTGGCCCGCAGCGTGGCCAGCAGTCTGGCCCGCAGTCTGGCTCAGGCTGCGGTTCACAGTGCGGCGCAGGCGCAGGCGCACCACCTCCCACTGGACGCGCTGCTGACGCTGCCGGGACTCCTCCTGGCGGCGCTTGCGGAGCGTCTGCTCCATCCCGGCGATCGCCTGTTCGACCTCGCGCATCGAGCGCTGCACTGCTGCCCAGGCGTCGCGCTCCTCCGCCGATGCGTCCGGACCGGGCATCGGGAGCTGAAGCGCCGACGCCAATTCCGCCCGGCGGGCGTCCAGGTAGGCATCGTCGATTGCAGGCAGCTCTGACGGTTCTCGCGCCATCCAATTATCCCCAGACAGCCGAACTTCCTGATGGAAGCTGCACCCTGTCGTCGCGTCGTTGTCCTCCTATCGGCCCCGGCACCCGCGCTCTTGAGGGAGGGGGCCGGGCGATGTGACGAAAATCGTCAACCGTTCGTCACCATCCTGCTGATGCGCCGCCTGATCCGATCGGGCAGCGTCGGCCCGCCGGACTGGACATAAGAATAACACGATGGGCGCAGAGGTGAAAGTCCCCCATCAAACTTCTGGGCTCTTACGACGAGGCTCCTCCTGATCCTGCAGCATCCGGATGGGCGGATCGTCCAGATCGTCAAACTGACCGTCCCGGACCGCCCGGAGGAAAAGGAAGGCGAAGACTGCGCCCAGCGCGACTGCCAGCGGAAGCAGAAAGAAAACCGCGTCCATCACGCCTCTCCTGTGCCGGTCGCTGCCCCGGTCCCTGTCAGTGTCCGATCCACCCGCGCCCGATCCGCCCGCGCCACGGCCCGCTCGACGCGGCCCACGCTGTACAGCACCATCGCGCTCGACGCCGGCATCAGCAACGCCGCGATCAGCGGGTTCATCCACCCCGCCACCGCCGCCGCCACCACCGCGAGGTTGTAGATCACCGATCGCGACAGGCTCCCCCGCAGCGCCCGCTCCGACGCCTGCGCCGCCTGGAGCCCGGCGAGGATGGGCCCCAGCGCCTCCCCCGCCAGCACCCCGTCCGCCACCATCACCGAAGAGGCGGCCCCGCGCGCCATCGCCAACCCCACCGACGCCTCGCGCAGGGCGGGGCCGTCGTTGATCCCGTCCCCCACGAACAGCACCGGCCCCCGCAGCCCCATCTCCCGCAGCCACGCCGCCTTCTGCTCAGGGCGCAATTCCGCCACCACACCGTCCAGCCCCGCCTGCCGCCCGATCTCCTCGGCGACGTCGCGGTGATCGCCGGACAGCATCCACACGCCGATGCCCATCTCCTTCAGGCGCGCGACGGTCGCGGCGGCGTCGGGCCGGACGCGATCCTTCAGCCGGAGCGTGCTGACCGGGAGGCCGCCGTCCTCCCGGCTGAGCGTGATCTCCCCCGCCCCCTCCCCGCGCCGGATCGACCAGCGCCGCCCATCGACGACCCCGGTGATGCCCTCCCCGGCGATCTCGCGGACGTCGGCGGCCTCAGCCAGCGGGACGCCGCGCGCGGCGGCCTCGGCGACGATGGCGCGGGCGACGGGGTGGATGCTCTCGCGCTCCAGGGCGGCGGCGACGCGGAGGGCGTCCATCGTCGCGGCCTCGACCTGCAGATCCCCGCCAGTGAGGGTGCCGGTCTTGTCGAGCGCGACGGTGCGGATCGACGACAGCCGCCGGAGCGCCGCCCCGTCCTTCAGCAGCAGCCCGCGCCGCGCCGCCGCGCCCAGCCCGGCGGCGGTGGTGAGCGGCCCGGCGAGCGCGAGGGCGCAGGGGCAGGCGACCACCAGCACGGACACCACGACGTGCACCGCTACCGGCCAGCCCGCCGCCTGCTGCCAGCCGATCAGGCTCCCCGCCGCGATCAGCAGCGTCGCGGCGGTGAACCACGGCGCGATCCGGTCGGGCAGCGTCAGCTCCACTGGACGATCCCCTGCCTCCAGCAGCATCGACCCCATCCGGCGCACCAGCGACTCCGCCGCCACCGACTCCACCTCCACGCGCAGGCTCCCCTCCACCAGCGGCGCGCCCGCGACGACCCGATCCCCGGCCCGCACCCGCACCGGCGCCGCCTCCCCGGTGAGGAGCGCCATCTGCACGCTCCCCTCCCCCGACAGCACGCGCCCGTCCGCCCCGATCTCCTCGCCCGAGGCGACGACGATCCGGTCGCCCACGCACAGCTCCTCCGGCGACACCACCCGGATCACCCGCTCCGCCCCCTCCTCCCGGCGCACCTCGCGCGGCAGGGTGG
>JBEIQZ010000575.1:0-3875 GCA_040376255.1 Alphaproteobacteria bacterium | reverse complement strand
TGGTCGGGACGACAGGATTCGAACCTGCGTGTTGTGCAGACAGTCTTGATCCTGTGCAGCGAAACGCAGGACGGCTGACGGGGACTCCCGGCACGCTGCTCCTGCACGCTCTCTCCTTGTCCGCAGACGGGATGTAGCGGGTCCGGGCGGGCGGGTCAAGAGAGCAGACCACGTGGCGCGAGGTGATGCAGATCTGGATGATGCCGGGATCTCCAGAAGAGCGTACCGGGCGCGGCAGGACTGTGCTACGCTTTCATCCTGCAGCCTTTCTGCAGCGAGGTCGGCATGCCCATTCAGGATCAGTCTGAGAAGCTCCATCAGAAGAAGCTGGCCGCCCGCAGCGCCAATTCCGCCCGCACGACGGCCCGTCCCCTCCCGGACATGAAGGCGCCGCTCCAGCAGGGCAGCGCGGTCGATATGCAGGCACAGGTCGGCAACGCAGGGTTGAAGGACATGATCCCGTCCGCGAAGGCGCCCGCCCGCGACCCCGCCCACATGGGGAGCGCCGAGCGCGTCCGCTTCGCCCGGCAGCAGGCAGAGGCGATGGGCGCGCAGCAGGCGCCCGCCGCGAAGGCGCCGGAGGCAGGCGGGAAGGCCGATCCCAAGGTCGACAACAAGGCGGCTGAGAAGGCCGCGCTCGCGAAGGAGGCTGCTGCCGAGAAGCAGCGCGCGCAGGAGGAGAAGAAGAAGGCCGCCGCGCTGAAGGCGACCGACGAGAAGAGCGCGAAGGGTGCCGGCGCCGAGCAGATCGGACAGAAGGCGGGCAAGAGCACTGAGAGCCGCCAGACAAAGAAGGAGGCCGTCAAAAAGGAGTCCCGCCAGAAGGCCCGCGCCGAGGCGCCCGGCAAGGACGCGAAGGGCGCCGGTGCGAAGGGCGTCGCCGGTGCGAAGGGCGCGGGCAAGGGCGCGGGCAAGGGCGCGGGCAAGGGCGGCAAAGACAAGGCGGGCGCCGCCGGGAAGGCCGCTGCGTCTGAGAAGACCGGCGAGAAGGAGCGCCAGGAGCGCGCTTCGCTGAAGACCCAGAAGGTCGAGGCCACCGAGAAGAAGGCAAACGCCAGCGAGGCCCGCGCCGGCGCCAAGAAGGCCACCGCAGAGGCGGTCTCCGGCGACAAGGCGAAGACCCCGGAGCCGACGAAGCAGGAGGCCGTCCAGACGAAGCACAAAGAGGCCGCCGCCAAAGAGACCGAAGCGGCCACCGCTGAGAAGAAGCTGGTCGACAAGCAGCAGAGCGTCAAGCAGGGCGCGGGCGACAAGGCCGGGACGTCCGCCGGGGCATCGGCCGGCGCGAAGGCGGAGGAGCCGCAGAAGGGCAAGGCCGGGGCAGACAAGGCGGGGGGCAAGGCGGGCGCCGATCAGGCGTCCGGCAAGGCCCCTGAGGAGCAGGCCGCCGCGAAGGCCAGCCAGGGAGACAAGGTCGCCATCGAGCAGGCGCAGCGCGAGGCGAAGGTCGAGGCGGCCGCCGATCAGAAGGTGAACGCCGACGAGAAGGTCTCAAAGGCGGAGGCGGAGCGCGTCCAGGCGGAGGCGAAGGCGGAGGCCAGCGTCGATCCGGCACGGAAGGCGGCGGAGGCGGCGGCGGCGACGGCGAAGGGCCGCGAGGCGGCGGCGGCGGCGCAGGAGGCGGCGTCGAAGGCGGAGGCCGTCAAGAAAGAGGCGGAAAAGGCTGAGGAGATCAAGGGCGCCGACAAGGTCCGTGAGATCTCCCGCGCCTCAGACCTGGACGCGGTGGACGGGCAGGAGGTCACGCTGGTCGGGATGTACATGCCGCGCCCGGATCGGAGCGGGCAGCAGATGGGGCATGTGTCGATCCTGGTCGGGAACACGGAGATCCGGCTCAACGACAAGACGCGACCGCTCTCGGAGATCCTGAAGCTCTCCGGGGAGACCGTGGCGATCACCGGCAAGCTCGACCTGAAGAAGTCCGGCGAGAAGATCGCGGACGGCGCGACCGCCGAGAAGCCGATCCTCTCCAGCAGCAAGACCCCGGCGCGCCGCTGATCCTGGCAATTGGAACTGCTGCCTGAACTCCCTGCACGCTACCGCCCCACCCGGCGCATCGGGGAGGGCGCGACGGCGGTGGTGTGGCATGCGGAGGATCTGCTGCTGTGCGCGGAGGTGGCGGTCAAGGTCGTGAAGCCGAATTTAGCGTTGCACCGTCGCTTCCGCTCCCGGTTCGCGCGGGAGGTGGCGGTCTCCACCCGCGTCGTCCACCCCCATGTCGTGCCGGTACACGACGCGGGCGTGCTGTCCTCCGGGGAGCCCTTCGTGGCGCTCGGGTTCGCCTCCGGCGGCAGCCTCGCAGATCTGCTGAAGCAGAAGCCGCCGCTGCAGGAGGTGCTGGATCGGATCGATGAGGTGCTGGACGCGCTGGCGGCGATCCACGCGCGGTCGCTGCTGCACCAGGATCTGAAGCCGGCGAACGTGCTGCTCCACCGGCCGCCGCTGCTGACGGGGCAGGCGGGGCAGGTAAAAACCTGCGCGTGGGTGGCCGATCTGGGGGTGGCGGACGCGCTGGCGGAGCTGAACCGCGACCGGAAGGGCATCTCCGGCACGCCCGCCTACATGGCGCCGGAGCAGCTCATGGGCCACACTCAGGAATTGGGGCCGTGGACCGACCTGTACGCGGTCGGGCTCATGCTGTTCGAGATCCTGAGCGGGGAGCGCCCGCACAACGGCGAGGGGCGTCAGGAATTGCTGGAGGCCCGGCTGCGGCCGCCGCCCCGGCTCCAGCTCGGCGGGACGTTCGGGGTGGGGCTGTCGAGGCTGGTGATGGAGCTGATGGATCCCGACCCGCGCCAGCGGTTCGACCGGGCGGCGGACGTCCGTGGGGCGCTGCGGAACGCGCTGCGGGGGGAGGAATTGGGCGGGCGGGTGCTGGCGTGGCGGCAGTCGGGCGTCTCCGCGTCGGGCGCCTCGACCGGGCCGGTGCTGCTCTCCGGCGCCACGCCGCTCTCGGTGCCGCTCCCGAGCCAGCCCCACGAGGGGACGCCGCGCTGGAACCGGGTCGCGCCCACCCCGATCCCGCACGAGCCGCCGCCGGAGCACGGCTGGCAGGCGCCCGCCCGGAGCGCGCTGGCGCTGTTCTCGCTGCGGGAGATCCCGCTGGTCGGCCGGGAGCGCGAGCAATTGGCGCTCTGGCAGGCGGCGCGCGAGGTCATCAACCTCGGCCAGCCCCGCGTGGTGCTGGTGGTCGGTGAGGCGGGCAGCGGCAAGAGCCGCCTGCTGGAGTCGCTCGGGTGCAGGCTGGAGGAGGGCGGCTGGATGGAGGTGGTGCGGCTCCGCTACCACTCCCCGCCGGGCATGGAGGACGGCTACCGGAGCGCGGTGCGGGACACGCTGATCCCGTGGAACGACACGCGGGAGGGCATGGAATTGCGCCTGCGCCGCTGGCTCTCCCGCGACTACCAGAAGTCCGGCGATGAGGTCGGCAGCGAGGCCCAATTGCTGACGCGCTGGTGCGGCTACCTGCGCGAGGACGAGAGCCCCCCCGGCGACGCGGTCGGGCTGGCCTACCTGTACCGCTACCTCGACGCGCGGGCGTGGCGCGGCGGCTCCTGCATGCTGCTCCAGGACGTCCACCACGCGCAGGGGGACGGGGACGGGCTGGCCATCGCTGAGGCGCTGCTCGATCAGAGCGTCGGGGAGCGCCCGATCCTGCTGGTGGCCTCCATCGACTCCGCCACGCTGGCGCGGGACGCGGGGCTGCGGCGGAAGGTGGAGGCGCTGCAGGAGCGCGGGGCGCTGCGGCTGGGGCTGCGGCGGCTCAACATGGCGGAGACCCGGCGGGTGATCGACGAGTCGCTGACGCTGGCCCCGGAGCTGGCCCGGCTGCTGACCATCGAGTACGAGGGCGATCCCATCGGCCTGGAATTGCT
>JBEIQZ010000184.1:0-10096 GCA_040376255.1 Alphaproteobacteria bacterium | reverse complement strand
GGGAGAAGTGGACTTTTCCTGTTTATCCACTCGTCGGGACTGTTCACTGACCCGCCCCGGCTGGCCCGGTGGATGGGGGGGACGTAAAACCGAAAAAGAGTCGTCGCGACAGATATGACCGTCCCCCACATTCACCAAGGGCTTGGGCCAGCCGTCGCGCGCCCGGGCGCGCGGGGGGAGGCCCCCGCGAAGCGCCGTGCCGATGCGGGGGGAACCCCCGCAAGTTACAAGAGGGGAGTGTATAAGACGCAGTATGCTATCCGGGACATCCGGATTTTCCCGAATGTGGTCCTGGCTCCCATGGAAGGGGTCACGGATCTGACGTTCCGTCGCCTGATCCGGCAGATCGGGGGGTGCGGGATGACGACGACAGAGTTTGTGGCGTCGGAGGGGTTGCGGCGCGGCTCCTCGAAGATGGAGGAGATGGCGAAGTTTGATGCGGACGAGCGGCCGGTGGCGATCCAGATCTACGGGCGGAGCCCGGAGGCGATGGCTGAGGCGGCGCGGATCGTCGAGGACAGCGGGGCGGACGTGTGCGATCTGAACTTCGGCTGCCCGTCGAAGAAGGTGTGCGCGCACTCGGGCGGGTCGGCGCTGCTGAAGGACGTGAAGCTGGCGACGGAGATCGTGCGGGCGGTGCGGGCGGCGATCCGGATGCCGCTGACGGTGAAGATGCGGTCGGGGTTCGACCAGACGCAGCGGAACGCGCCGGATGTGGCGTGGATGTGCCAGGAGGAGGGCGCGGAGGCCATCGTGATCCACTGGCGTACGCGGAGCGATCTGTACGGCGGGACGCGGGCGGTCGACAAGATCGCGGAGACGAAGGCGCGGCTGAAGATCCCGGTGATCGGGAACGGGGACGTCGTGGATTTTGAGTCGGCGCGGCGGATGATGGAGGAGACGGGCTGCGACGGGGTGATGATCGGGCGGGGGGCGGTGAAGAACCCGTGGGCGCTGCTGCAGATCGGGCAGCAATTGCAGGGGCTGGCGCCGGTGGTGGTGGACGACGCGGAGAAGCGGCGGGTGCTGCTCGGGTACATCCACTCGATCCGGTCGGTGTTCAGGAGCGACAGCGGGGCGCTGGGGCGGGTGAAGAAGATCGCCAACTACTTCACGCACGGGCTGCCCTACGGGAGCGATCTGCGGACGGCGATGCTGCACGCGCAGACGCTGGAGGTGGCGGTGGAGGCGGTGGACGTGTTCTTTGAGCGGCTGGCGGAGTGGCGGGAGGGGCGCGGGTTCTATCGGGGGCGGGAGGAGAGAGGGAGCGAGGGGAGCGAGGGGAGCGAGGGGAGCGAGGGGAGCGAGGGGAGCGGGGGGGCGGGCGGGGAGCCTGCGGGCGCGGTGGGCGCGTGAGTCCGGAGCAGCTCAAGGCGATGTCGCGGGACGGACACCCGCACCTCGTGGCGCTCGCGGCGTCGCTCCAGAAGGAGATGGAGGCGGTGGCGGAGGAGCACCGCCGGATGGAGGCGCTGCCGTTGCAGGCGCGGGTGGCGCTCGGCCACTGCTGGCACCCGCTGGAGATCGACACGGTCGAGCACCGCAGCAAGGGGCGGGTGAACGTGCTGCTCCGGGGCCGGGATCTGCACGAGGGCATCAGCGCGGGCGATCCGATCTGGCTCTCGGTGGGCGGGAAGAAGGAGGGGGCGCTGCCGGGCCGGTGTGAGGGGGCGGATCGCTTCGCGGTGGAATTGCGCCTGGATCTGCGGGGCGAGGGGGAGCCGGAGGGGCGCGGGCCATGGGCGGTGTGGAAGCGGCTCGATCAGCAGCAGCTGGAGCAGGAGCAGCGGCGGGTGCTGGCGGCGCACACGATCAAGGGGATGCTGGCGGCGCTGCTGCTGGGGCGGGAGAGCCCCTACAAGGCCGATCCGTGGGATGATCCGGCGTTCGCCGGGCTGGACGCCTGGCAGAAGGAGGCGGCGGCGCTCGCGCTCGGGGCGACCGAGATCGGGCTGGTCCACGGGCCGCCGGGGACGGGGAAGACGCGCGTGCTGGTGGCGATCCTGGCGGCGCTGAAGGGGCGCGGCGAGAAGTCCTGGGCGCTCGCCGAGTCCAACGCGGCGGTCGATCACCTCGCGCTGCGGGCGGCGGGGGCGGGCCTCGACGTCGTGCGGATCGGCGTCTCGGCGCGGATCGGATCGGCGGTGCAGCCGCTCACCCTCGAACACCGCATCCTCCACGGGCCGCGCGCCGAGGTCATCCAGAAGCTCCTGCGCGCCGCCCTGCGCGTCAGCGGGCCGGATCGGGCAGAGGAGGAGCGCGAATTGCGCGCCGCCGTCAACGAGGAGTGGCAGGCCGCCAAGCGCGAGATCCTGGAGAACGCCGACGTCGTCGCCATGACCCTCGGCTCCCTCCAGACGCGCGGCCAGGATCTCCCCGCGCCGAAGACCGCCGTCGTCGATGAGGCCAGCCAGATCCGCGAGAGCACCCTCTGGATGCTCCCCGGGCGGGTCAAGCGCATCATCCTCGCGGGCGACCCGCTCCAATTGGGGCCGGTGCTGCAGTCCCGCGACGCGCTGCTCTCCGTCAGCCTGCTCGAACGCCTCGTCCGCGAGGGCTTCCAGTTCCCCATGCTCCAGCAGCAGTACCGCATGAACGACGCGCTGCTCGGCCTCTGCAACCCCACCTACGGCGGGCGGCTCCGATCCGCCCCGGAGGTCGCGGATCGCCCGATCCCCGGCGGCGAACACCGCTGGACGGCGTCCCCCGTCCGCTTCGTCGACACCGCCGGGCTCGGCATGGACGAGGCCCGCGACGACACCGGCAGCCTCTACAACGACGGCGAATTGCGCCTGCTCCGCCAGATCCTCGACGGACTCGCGGAGGCCGGCGTCCCCCCCGATCAGATCGCCGTCATCACCCCCTACTCCGCGCAGCTCCGCCGCATCCAGGCCCAGCACCCGCAGATCGAGTCCGGCACCGTCAACGCCTTCCAGGGCCGCGAGCGGGAGGTCGTCGTCGCCAGCTTCGTGCGATCCAACCCGGAGCGCGAGGTCGGCTTCGTCGCCGACCCCCGCCGCCTCAACGTCAGCCTCTCCCGCGCCCGCTCCCTGTTCATCGGGATCGGGGACTCCGAGACGCTGGGATCGCAGCCGATGTTCCGGCGGCTGATCGACGCGGTCGGGGACGGCTACATCAGCGCATGGGAGCTGGAAGACGGCAATTAGCCGGACAGCCAGGTCGCGGTGTGGACGCGCCGCGCTGTATTACACTGGCACCTCCACCCCGGAACCCCGTGGAACACCCGATGCCCCCTGCAAGCCGGACGCTCCTCAGCGCGCTCCCGCCCGCGCTCCCGCCCGCGCTCCTGCCCGCGCTCCTGCCCGCGCTCCTCTGCGCTGCCTGCAGGGGCGCCCCTGTCGCCTTCCTCGACACCACCCCCGCCCGCATCAACGCCGCGTGGCCCGCCGGGCCGCTGCTCAACGGCGACCCCTTCACGCTCAACCCGCAGGTCCAGACAGCCTCCGGGCGCACGCTCTTTGAGGAGACCGCCGCCGTCCAGATCACCGCCGCCCCCGACGGCGTCCTCACCGTCAAGGACAACACCGTCGCCTGCCTCCAGAGCGGCGACGCCGACGTCACCCTCCAGAGCGGCGCCCTGACAGAAAAAAAGCCTGTCTCCTGCCGCCTCGTCGAAAAGATCGTCGTCCCCTCCGCCCTGACCCTCCTCACCGGCGCCGAAGGGAAGCCCCTCGCCCTCCGCGCCCTCGGCAAAAACGGCAAACCCCTCGACAGCATCTCCTTCCGCCTCCAGTCCGCCGACCCGCAGATCGTCGATGTCCAGGGACAGAGCGCCGTGGGCCTCTCCATCGGCGCCACCACCCTCACCGTCACCGCCGGATCGGCCTCCGCCACCATCCAGGTGACCGTCATCCGTCAGGTTGAAAACCGGAGCATGACCCTCAACGACGGCGAGTCCGTCTCCTACAGCCTCCCGCGCGGCGACTACCACATCCAGCTCGACATGCGCAGCTCCCGCCAGGCCGTCTCCATCACCGACCGCTCCGGCGCCTGCTCCTCCCCCGCCGCCACCAACCACGACTACCGCTGCTCGACGACCGCCTCGACCACCCTCCTGATCTCCAACCCGCGCGATCCAGGCCGCGCCACTGCCTCCGGCATGTTTCTGGTTTTTGCGGGGGGAGGATAGTTATAGACGGAAGGGGCGGTAGTATTTGAGGGCGCTCCTCATCCCGGACAACCGTTGCCCGATGGGGCATGCAGGCTGCATGCCGGGCAGGGACAGCCGCCCGACGCAGCATGCAGCCTGCGTGTCCCGCTGATCCTTCCCCCCGTTATATTCCCCCTATGATCAGCCAGCGGCTCCGCCCCTTCGGCACCACAATCTTCACCGAGATGACGCGCCTCGCGAACGAGCACCGCGCCATCAACCTCGCCCAGGGCTTCCCCGACTTCGACGGCCCGGACTTTTTGAAACAGGCTGCAAAGGAGGCGATTGATGCCGGGCATAACCAGTACGCCCGGATGTACGGCGTTCCGGCGCTGAACGCCGCCATCGCGGCGAAGTACGCGCGGACGACGGGGCTGCGGTGGGACGCTGAGCGGGAGATCACGGTGACCTCGGGCTGCACGGAGGCCATCGCGGCGGCTTTGCTGGGGATGTGCGATCCGGGCGACCGGGTGATCCTGTTCGAGCCCTGGTACGACTCCTACCGGGCGGGGGTGTGCATGGCGGGGGCGGAGCCGGTGGCGGTGACGCTGCGCCGTCCGGGGTGGGGGTTCGACCGGGGGGAGCTGCGCCGGGCCTTCGCCTCGGGCGCCCCGCCGCGCGCGATCCTGATCAACACGCCGCACAACCCGACCGGCAAGGTCTTCTCTCAGGAGGAGCTGTCATACATCGCCGCGCTCTGCCTGGAGTACGGGACCATCGCCATCAGCGACGAGGTGTATGAGCACCTTGTGTATGCGGGCGCGCACCTGTCCATCGCGGAGCTGCCGGGGATGCGCGACCGCACGCTTGTCCTGTCGAGCCTCGGCAAGACGTTCTCGGTGACCGGCTGGAAGGTGGGGTGGGCGTGCGGCTCTCCCCCTTTAACGGCGGCGGTGCGGGCGGCGCACCAGTTCCTGACGTTCGCCACGGCCACGCCGCTCCAGCATGCGGCAGTGCGGGCGCTGGAGGAGGGGGAGAGCTGCTACCGGGAGCTGGCCACCGCCCTCCGCGAGCGGCGGGATTTTCTTGTCGGCGCGCTCCGGGACATCGGCTTTGAGGTCGAGGCCCCTGCCGGAACCTACTTCGTATGCGCGGGCTTCGGGGCGCTGAGCCGGCTGGACGGCCACGCGGGCGAGGACGACCGCGCGTTCGCGATGCGGCTGATCCGGGAGGCGGGGGTGGCGGTGATCCCGCCCTCGGTGTTCTACGCGGACGCCTCCTGCGGCCAGGACTACGTCCGCTTCGCCTTCTGCAAGCGCATGGAGACGCTGGAGGCGGCGGTGTCCCGGCTCCGGGCGTGGCGTGTTGCCCGGGGGGGCGCGTGAAAATAGCGCTGTGTCAGCTTGATCTTGCGTGGGAGCAGCGGGAGGAGAACTGGCGGCGGGCGGAGCGGCGCATCCAGGAGGCGGCGGCGCTCGGGGCGGAGCTGGTGATCCTGCCGGAGATGTTCTGCTGCGGGTTCTCGATGGCGGCGGCGCGGCTGGCGGAGCCGGAGGAGGGGCCGACGCTGGGGTTTCTGCGGGAGGTGGCGGAGGGGCTGGGGGTGGCGATCATCGCGGGGCTGCCGGAGCGGGGGGCGGCGGGCGGGATGGCGGCGAACCGGGCGGTGCTGGTGGGGGCGGGGGGGGTGCGGCGCTACCAGAAGCTGCACCCGTTCCGCTTCGCGGGGGAGCAGGAGCACTACGCGGCGGGGCAGGAGATCTGCGCGTGGCCGATCCGGGGGCGGGGCGGGGAGGTGGTGCGGGTGACGCCGTTCATCTGTTACGACCTGCGGTTCCCGGAGGTGTTCCGGGCGGCGGCGGCGGAGACAGATCTGTTCGTGGTGATTGCGAACTGGCCGGAGCGGCGGCGGCAGCACTGGCAGACGCTGGCGCGGGCGCGGGCGATCGAGAACCTCTGCTATGTGGCGGCGGTGAACCGGGTGGGCGAGGGCGGCGGGCTGACCTACGCGGGGGACTCGGCGATCCATGATCCGTGGGGGGAGCTGCTGGCGGGGGCGGCGGTGCAGGAGGCGGTGCTGGTGGCGGAGATCGATCCGGCGCGGGTGGCGGAGACGCGGCGGGCGTTCCCGGCGCTGGAGGATCGGCGGTTCTGAGCGGGGAGCGGGGCGATGGGCAACAAGTTCCGGGTGTGCGCGCGGGTGGTGCGCGGGTGGGGTTCCTCCTACGCATTTATTGCGCTGCTTCGGTGCGTCGAGGACTCGGCGCGGATGACGGGGGAGCGGTTCACGCACATCTGCCGGCGGCTGGGGATCGGGCTGACGCCGGGGCGGTGGCCGGGGCTGCCGGAGATGCGGGCGGCGCTGGACGTGCTGGAGGCGGAGCGGGCGGAGCGGCTGGGCGCGCTCCAGGCGCTGCGGGCGGAGCGGCGGCAGGCGAAGCAGGCGTGGCGGCTGCGGGGCGGGCCGAGGCCGGTGCCGGGGCGGCTGGAGGAGCTGGAGCGCAGCCACGGCGGGTTCCCGGTGCCGAGGGTGGGGGTGTGGGGGTGGCAGAGGCGGCGGGAGCGGGAGCAGGCGCAGGCGCAGGCGCAGGCGCAGGCGCAGGCGCAGGGTCAGGCGCAGGGTCAGGCGCAGGCGCAAGCGAAGCCGGATAGACCGGCGAAGGGGGGGCGGTGATGCTGCTGTGGGCGGGGCTGGCGCGGGCGGCGGAGACGGTGGTGGTGCTGGAGGGGGAGGCGCCGGAGGGCGGGCTGGATCATTTTTTCCTGCCGTTCGAGGTGCCGGAGGGGATCGTGGAGGTGGAGATCCGGCACGACGATCTGTCTGAGGAGAACATCCTGGACTGGGGGCTGGACGATCCGGCGGGGTTCCGGTGCTGGGGCGGGGGGAACCCTGAGCCTGCGGTGGTCGGGGAGCGGGCGGCGTCGCGGAGCTGTCTGGCGGGGCCGGTGGCGGCGGGGGAGTGGCGGGTGGTGGTGGGAAAGGCGAAGATCGCGGCGCCGCCTGCGGTGTACCGGGTGGAGGTGGTGCTGCGCGACGCGGCGACGCTGGCCGATCAGCCGGAGCGGCGGCCGTATGCGGACGCGGCGCCGCTGTCGGGGGAGGCGCGCTGGTACGCGGGGGACCTCCATGTCCACAGCCGCGAGAGCGGGGACGCCACCCCGACGCTCGGGGAGATCGCGGCGGCGGCGCGGGCGCGGGGGCTGGACTTCGTGGCGCTCTCCGACCACAACACGGTGTCGCAGCTCGACTGGATCGGCGCGGCGCAGGACGCACAGCCGGAGCTGCTGTTCGTGCCGTCGGTGGAGTACACGACCTATCAGGGCCACGCCAACGGGATCGGGGCGACGGCGTGGGTCGATCACCGGCTCGGCCAGCCCGACGGCGCGGGCGGCAGCACGGACGGCACTGTGGACATCGCCGGGGCGGCGGAGGCGTTCGCGGCGCAGGGGGCGTTCTTCTCGGTGAACCACCCCTCGCTCGATCTTGGCGATCTGTGCATCGGCTGCGCCTGGGATCACGCCCTCGATCCGGCGCTGATCCAGGGGATCGAGCTGATCACGGGCGGCTGGGAGCCGGTGGGGCAATTGTTCTACGCGGAGACGGTGGCGCGGTGGGAGGCCTGGGAGGCGGCGGGCGCGCGGCTGGTGCCGGTCGGCGGCAGCGACGATCACCGGGCCGGGGCCGGGACCGGCGCCACGGACAGCCCCATCGGCAGCCCGACGACGATGGTCTACGCGGAGGAGCTGTCCGTCCCTGCGATCCTGGAGGGGCTGCGGCTGGGGCGGACGGTGGTGAAGCTCCAGGGGCCGGACGATCCGATGCTGGAATTGTGGCCATCAGCGGACGGGACCGGCGACTGGGAGATCACGGTCACCGGCGGGGAAGGGACGGAGCTGCGCCTCATCGGGGACGGGAGCGACGCGGGGAGCGTCACCGTGGACGGCGACCCGTTCCGGTGGCAGGGCCGGATCGCGGGCGGGCGGGTGCGGGCGGACTTGTGGGCGGGCGGGGCGCCGCGCACGGCGACGGCGTATCAGGACGCGCAGGAGATCCCGATCCGCGCGGAAGAGGCCTGCGGCTGCCGGGACGGCAAGGCGCTGCTGCTGCTGCTGCCGCTGGGCGGGCTGCGGCGCCGCGCCCGGCGGCGCGACGGGGCCGTTCATGCGTCTATCCGGATAGACGGTTAGAGCCTCCGGCATGGCAGCCTCGCGCACCCGGCGGCTCTGGATGAGCCTGATCGTTCTCCTCATCCTGCTCGGAGCGCTGGAGATCGGGCTGCGGCTGGCGATCCCTGAGGAGGAGCTGACGTTCGTGTGGGAGCGCGAGGACGGGATGCTGATGGTGGACGCGACCTCGCGCACCTACCTGCCCCGCCCCGGCGCGTCGGAGGAGCGGCGGGACGGGCCGTATGCGTGGGCCTACCGGATGAACAGCCAGGGCTTCCGTGAGAATGCGGAGATCCCGGCGGCGAAGCCTGCGGGGCAGTACCGCATCCTGAGCATCGGGGACTCGTGGATGTTCGGCATCACGACCGACCAGGAGAAGAACCTGCAGGCGGGGATGGAGGCGATCCTGAGCGGGCGGGCGGAGGCGCCGGTCGGCGGGCGGAGCGTGGAGGTGATCAACGCCGGGGTGCCGGGGGCGAGCGCCTACGACATGCTGGTGCGGTGGCGGCTGCTGGGGCCGCAGTTCGAGCACGACGCGGTGCTGCTTTCGGTGCCGCACAACAGCGCGCGGCAGGGGTCGGCGGCGGCGCAGCGAGGGATGTTCTACGAGGGCTGGCAGGGGGCGCCCTATGTGCCGCTCTGGACGTACCTGGGGCTGCGGCGGCTGATCGTGCCGTGGACGCGGCGGGATCTGCGACTCAGCACGGCGGAGGTCCACCGGGCGGTGCTGGAGGATCTTCAGGTGATCGTGCGCGAGGCGCGGGCGGCGGGGAAGGCGGTGCTGGTCGGGGTGTGGCCGGGCCACCGGAACGAGGCGCTGTTCAACCCGGCCCCGATGGAGTACCCGCTGTGGCGGGACAACCTGACGGCGGCGGGGGCCATCGTGACCGGCCACCGGCTGCGGAGCCCGGCCTGCTACGGCTGGATGGACATGGGCCACGGCTCTGAGTCGGGCTACCGCGCGCTGGCTGAGGTGCTGTCGGCGGCGCTGCTGAGCGGGCAGGGCGCGCCCGATCTGCGGGATCAGCCGCGCTGCGAGGACGTGCCGGGGCACGGGCCGGGGAAGCCTGACTCCTGGCCGCTGCGGCTCCAGCAGGGCGAACATTTGCCTCCCGAATTTCTGCCGGCGCAATTGATAGAGCGTCGGTGAGGATACGCTTTGCGCTTTGCGCGTCGTGTGTCCTCACCTGCGCTCTATCAATTGCTCCTCATTGTTTTTTGGGCCACCCTTCGGGTGGCCGTGTGTGGGCGTGCTGTGGGAGGCGTTACGGCGCCATCCGCTCCACCACCGCCGCCACCGACGCCTCCACCACCGCCATCGCCTCCGCCAATTCCCCGTCCGTGAGGGTGAGGGGGGGGAGGAACCGGACGCAGTTGGAGTACAGCCCGGCCCGGATGGTGATGACGCCGCGCTGGAGGGTCTCGGCGTTGATCGCGGCGGTGGCCTCCATCCAGGGGGTCTTTGTCGCGGCGTCCTTGACGATCTCCATCGCCAGCATCGACCCGAGGCCGCGCACGTCCCCGACGACCTCCGGGAACCGCGCCTGGATGCGGAGCAGGTGCGCCCGCAGCAATTCCCCGATCTGAGCCGAGCGGGCCAGGAATTCCGGGGTGGCGATCTGCGCTGTCGCTTCGAGCGCGGCCACGCAGGCCAGCGGGTTGCCGGAGTAGGTGCCGCCGAGGCCGCCCGCGTGGGGCGCGCACATGACGTCTGAGCGCCCGATCACCGCCGAGAGCGGCATCCCGGCGGCGAGGGACTTGGCGGTGGTCACGATGTCCGGCACGACGCCGGCGTGATCGATCGCCCAGAGCTTCCCG
>JBEIQZ010000205.1:0-9427 GCA_040376255.1 Alphaproteobacteria bacterium | reverse complement strand
GGGCGGGGAGCAGGGAGAGGGCAAGGGGCAGGGACATCAGGGAGAGCATCGCTTACTCCTCACGGCGGGGCAGCAGGTCGTCGGTGAGCAGGCCGGTCGGGGCGAACCCGGCGACGGTCTGGATTTTTCCGGTGGAGGGGTCGAAGAAGCTGATCATGCCGAGCGGGCTGTCGTGGGAGATGACGAAGCTGCCGTCGGGCATCGTGCCGATGGCGAGCGGCGGCACCTCCAGCTCGACCGCTGTCGCGCGCCCGGCGTCCAGATCGACGCTCAGCAGCTTGTCCACCGCCTGCATCAGCACCAGCGCCCGATCCACGCCGTCCTGCTTCACGAGCTCCACGCCCACCGGCGGCCCCTCCAGCACCAGGGTCACCGGGTCGGAGTCCGCGACGAGGTGGATGATGCCGAGGCAGTAATTCTGATCGTAGAAGCCGCCCGCGCCCGAGCTGATGCCGCTGTCCGGCCCCATCAGCGAGACGGCGACGGTGCGGTCGGCGTTGAGGCTGACGCTGTCGATGGGGTTCTCGGTGGGGATCTCGATGAGCTGGCCGGTCTCCGGGGCGAAGAGGTAGGCGTCGTGGGTGGAGGAGCCGGCGTTGTAGAGCAGGCTGAAGTCCGCGCCGTCCGCGATCTGGTTGACCGGCTCGTCAAGATCGAAGCTCCCGATCTCGAAGAGGTCATGCTCCAGCATGTCGAACGACGACACGTTGTTGTAGACCAGCAGCGTCCGATCCGAGGCGGTGTCCACCAGCATGTCCGCCGGGCTGCCGCTCAGCTCGACGAGATCGATGGACTCCTGCTCCAGATCCAGCACGTACAGATCCGACTGCCCCGCCACCGACACCAGCGCGTAGCGCCCGTCCTTCGCCAGCACCACATCCTGCGGCTGCACCTCCTGATCGGCGTCCAGCGTCAGCGGGAACGTCACCGAGACGCTCCACTCGCCGAGCTGTACCACCGCCACCTGCGAGCGCGACAGCACCACCGCCTTGCTCCCGTCCTCCGAGAACAGCACCGTCTCCGGCGGGAAGCCGACCGGCACCTCGTGGGTGGCGGCGCCCACCGTCTCGATGAAGATCACCGCGTCGGGGTTGAGCAGCCCGTCGACGCCGACCGTCCCGACCGTCGCCGGATCGAGGAAGGCGGCGGCGATGCTGCCGTTGGCGTTGAAGACGTAGCTGCGGAACTGCGGCGGCACCGGCAGCGTCGCCTGCACCTCGCCGTCCCGCACGAGATCCAGCTCGTAGCCGATCTCCTGATCGTCGTCTGCGCAATCAGAGCGCCGCTCGATCTTCGGATCGTCGTCGGCGCAGATGTCCCAGGCGGCGTTCACCAGCAGGCTGCGCCCGTCCGGCACCGCCCGCACCTGCTCCACCCGCGCCCCGTCCAGATCGACGGCCGCCACCTCGCCGCTGCTCCGCACCAGCGCCAGCCCCCCCGAGGCGGGAAGCTCCACATAGACGCCGCCCTCCACCGGGCTCACGTCCGTCTCCCAGAGCGGATCGCCCAGGTAGTTGTAATTGTCCGGCTCAAAACCCCAGGGCGAACACGCGCTCAGCCACAGTATAAGGTACATATTCCCTCCGTTCCGTACTGGATATTCAGTGTTCGATGCCGCTGTTGAGCTCGAACCCGGTGATCGTGTCGAGCGCCCCCGCGCCTGAGTCTGCCGCCGCGTCGTAGAAGCTGATGCGCCCGAGGTCGTACTCCTGGCTCACATAGGCGGTGTCGGTGCCGGGCAGCACGCCCAGCCACACCGGCAGGCTCGGCAGATCGGCGGTCAGCGGGAGCAGGCTGTCGAAGGGCAGCACCTCCAGCAGCGCGTGGCCCTCCATGAAGAAGAAGCCGTAGCGCCCGTCGTCGCTCACCGAGTAGGCCGTCGGCTCCGCCGGGAGCAGCAGCGGGTTCTCGCGCCCGTCGGAGAGGCTGAGCATCGTCAGCGCATGCTCGCCGAGGAAGGGGTTGTTCGGGCTGGCGTCGGGATCGTCGGCGAGGGTGTGGAACACGATCAGCGAGCCGCCGGTCGGGCTCACCCCGATCGTGCGCACCGGCTTCACCAGCGGGCGCTCCTCCAGCGCGCCGGTCGCCACGTCCCAGACCGCGTAGCGCGCGTAGAGCTGGCTGTTCGTGTACAGCACCGCCTTGCCGCTGTCCCCGGCGAACAGCACCGAGCCGTAGTAGCCCTCCAGCGGCAGCTCCACCACCGACGGCGCCCCGTAGGGATCCGCCGGGTCGAAGCTAAGGATCTGGTGGGCGTCCTTCGCCACCGCCGCGATCCGGCTGCCGTCCGGCGACAGATCCAGGTCGGTGAGCGTCGCGGCCAGGGGGATGCGATCCGCCGTCCCCTCCACCAGCGACACGACGACCAGATCCGCCGCCTCCGCCTGCCGGACGAAGGCCCAGCGCCCGTCCGGCGAGATCTCCACCTCCTCGGCGTCCGGCGCGTCCAGCGGATCTTCGGCCAGCTCCACCAGCCGGATCGAGAGATCGGCGCTCAGATCGACGAGGGCGAGCGAGGCGTCGCTGACGACGAGCGCCTGCAGCCCGTCCGCCGACCAGCGCACGTCCTCCGGGTTGAAGCCGACGACCATCGGCCAGTGCGCCGCGCTCTCCAGATCGACGAAGCTCACCTCGTTGAAGCTCTGGACGCCGCCTGAGGCGCCCTGGCTCTCCCGGTCGGGATCGTACCAGGCCATCGCCCACTTGCCTGACGGGGCGAGGCTGAGCCGGTTGAAGTTCTCGCGGATCGCCACCTCGCGCACCGCCAGCGTCTCCGCGTCGATGACGCTCACCGTGTCCGAGCCCTCGTTCAGCGTCACCGCCCGCAGGTAGTCGGCGGTCGTCAGCACCGCCGTCGGGATGGCGCCGACGTCCGCCGTCAGCGTCTCCAGCGACGGCACCGAGATGCGGGTGACGGTGTCGCGCGCGGCGTTGGCGACGAACACGTAGGCGTCGGTCGCCGCCGGGTCCATGCGGAGGAAGTCGTCCTCCTCCTCGCCGCCGCTGCCGGTGTCGTCCCCGGCGGAGCCGCTGCTGTCGTAGTCGCCGGCTGACGCGCCTTTATCATCGAGGCTGTAGTCTGCGCTGCACCCCGCCAGCAGCGTCAGCGCGCCGATCCCGGCGGTGAACTGAAGCCGCCACACGCTGTCTGTCCTGCCCGTCCCGCTCGCCCGCATCGGACCTCCTCACCTGTCGTATTGGTATGCACGGAGTATGCCAGCCGTCATGATCTGTGACAGCATAGCCATGATTCTTGATAAAAGGCATTTTTTCGCGGATCGCCCCCCCCGGCGCCGCCCCGCACCGCGACACCGCTGTCAGGGGCGGGCTGTCGCGGTGCAGGCGGGATAGAGCGGGCGGCATGGAGCCGCGATGGAACCGCTGAAGCCGCTGATCGACACGCTGGGCGCGCCGCTGCCGGTGTATGTGCTGGTGGGGGCGGAGTCGCTGCTGGTGCGGGAGGCGGAGGAGCGGGCGCGGAAGGCGGTGATCGCCGGGGGGATCGCGGCGTTCAACGATGCGACGCTGACAGCCGGGGAAGAGGCGGCGCTCAGCTTTGCCGACATCGCGCGCCAGAGCCCGATGATGGCGCCCCGGCGGCTGGTGGTGATCCGGCAGATGCAGGAGGCGAACGCCGCGCTGCTCGACGCGCTGCTCGCCTATGTGCAGGCGCCCTCCCCGACCACGACATTGCTGCTGGTCGGGGAGAAGATGCCCGCCGCGACGGGCGGGGTGGATCGCGGGACGCGGATCGCGAACGCGGTGAAGAAGACCGGGCTGGTGCTGAAGCTCGACGGGGAGGGCGTGGACGCGGTGGCCTTCGCGGTCGGGCGGGCGCGCGATCTGGGCTGCCGGATGGAGAGCGGGGCGGCGCAGATGATGGTGGGGCTGGTGGGGGACGATCTGAGCCTGCTGGCCTCGGAGGTCGAGAAGTGCGCGGGGTACGCTGGTTCGGGCGGCGTTATCGACCTGAAGGTCGTCGAGCTGATGTGCGCGGCCACCGCAGAGACGGAGGTGTGGGCGCTCACCAACGCGCTCGTCGCCCGCGACCGCTCAAAGACGCTGGCGGCGCTCCACCGGCTGCTGGAGGACGGGGAGGCGCCCCACAAGCTGCTGTCCAACGTGACGTGGCAGATCCGCCAATTGCTCACTGTGCAGGACATGATGGCGCGCGGCCTGCCGGAGCGCGATGCGGGGCTGAAGATGCACCCGATGGCGCTCAAGTCGATGCGCGAGATGCTGAGCCGCCACCGGATCGACGCGGTGGCGCTGCTGGAGCAGATCGCCGCCGCCAACCAGCGCATGAACTCCTCGCGGGTCGGGGATCGGCGCATCTTCGAGGGGCTGGTGCTGCAGCTCACGCACCAGATTTGACGCTCCCTTACCGGGACGGGAGGAGTGGGGCGCGGGCGGACAGGGTATGATGGCGTGCCATGATGCTGCGCACTCTGCTCACGCTCCTCGCCCTCTCCCTCACCGGCCCGACCGATCCGGCGGCCCTGCCCCTGACCGCGCTGATCGGCGCCGCGCAGGCCGCCGAGGATCCGTTCCGGGTCGAGACCGACAACCTCTCGATCAGCGAGGGCGGCGCGGGGCAGCTCCCGGTCTATGTGCGCGTCCCGCCCGGCTTCCACGTCTACCGGGACATGCTCTCGGTGGAGGTCATCAGCAGCGACGGCCTCACCGCCGCGCCCGCCGTCTTCCCGCTGGGCCTGCTCACCGACGATCCGGCCAGCCCCGGCGCGACGCGCGAGATGTTCGAGCAGGACGTCCGCATCACTGTCCCGCTCCAGGCGCCCGCCGGGATCAGCGGCAGGCGCAGCGTCCGGCTGCTCGTCCGCTACCAGGGCTGCAAGCGGAGCCTCTGCTACATGCCCGGCGAGCAGGAATTGAGCGCCACGATCACCGTCGGCGGGCCTCCGGCGCTCCCCGGCGGTGGCATGCCCGGGGTGCCTGTCGACGCGCCGCCGCCCCCGCCGCCCCCACCTGCCGAGGAGATCGCCGTCACCTTCACCGGCGGCCCCGGCGCGCCCGGCACGCTGAAGATCCACGCCGATCTCCAGGGCGAGTGGCACATCAATCGCAACCTGTTCTCCGTCACCCTCCCCTCCCCCGGCGGCTGGGTCGCCGGAGAGGCGCAGGTGCCGCCCGGCGTCAAGACCGGCAGCGAGGCAGACGGCACCGCCCGCGAGGATCTCGAACACGACTTCGACGTGATCCTCCCGCTCCAGGGCAGCGGCCCCGACACCGTCGCCGTCGATGTCTGGTACCAGGCATGCAAGGGCGTCAGCCTCTGCCGGATGCCCACCACCGAGACGATCCAGGTCTCTGTCAAAGGCGCGCCTGCAGGCACGCCGGACGCAGGCGCAGGTGCGAGCGCAGGCGCAGGCGCCGCCATCGGCGCTCAGGTGCAGGACATGGCGCCGCCCGCCGGGGCGAAGGGCGCGACGGACGCCGCCGGGATCAAGCCCGGAAGCGGGGCCGCCGGGCACAGCGCCTTCGCCGCCGCCGCCAGCCAGGGCATCGGCGCGCTGCTGCTGCTCTGCTTCCTGGCCGGGATCGGGGTGAGCTTCACGCCCTGCGTGCTGCCGGTAGTGCCGCTGACGATGGGGATCATCGGGGCGCGCAGCGCGGGCTCAAGGCGCTCAAAGCTCAAGGCGTTATCGCTCGCCGCGACCTATGTGCTGGGACAGGCGGCAGTGTACACCGGCCTCGCGGTGGTGGTGGCGATGACGGGCGGGCTGTTCGGGTCGTGGCTGCAGTCGCCGGTGGTGACCGGCACCATCGCGGTGTTCTTCGTGGCGATGGGATTTTCGATGTTTGGCTTCTTCGATGTCCAGATGCCAGGCTTCCTCCAGAGCCGGCTCCAGGGCGGCGGGCCGAAGGGCGGCTACCTCGGGGCGGCAGTGCTGGGGATGATCGGCGCGCTGCTCGCCGGACCCTGCTCAGGGCCGGTGGTCGCCAGCATCCTCGTCGTGATCGGCAAGGAGGGCGATGTGGTCAAGGGCGCGATGCTGATGTTCAGCTTCTCGCTCGGGATGGGGATGATCTTCCTGGTGACCGGGGCGCTCGCCGGTTGGCTCCCGGCGCGCGGGGCGTGGATGGTCACGGTGAAGAAGGGCATGGGCGTGCTGCTCTGGCTCATGGCGATCTACTTCAGCGCCGCGCACCTCTCCGTGGCGGTGACCGCGCTCGCCACCGCCGCCGTGCTGCTCATCACCGGCGTCTTCGCCTGGCCCGACCCTGAGGAGGGCGAGGATGCGTTCACCGTGCGGCTGCGCCAGCTCTACAGCGTCGTCGCGGGCGTGACCGGCGCGTGGCTGCTCGTCGGGACGATGGCCACCCAGGGGTTTATTCTGCCGCCGATCCAGCTCTCCGCTGGAGGCGCCGCGACACAGAAGGCCGGGATCCCCTGGCTGGCCGACCACGATCAGGCGCTCGCGAAGGCCCGCGAGAGCGGCAGGCCGATGATGATCGACTTCACCGCCGAGTGGTGCGCCGCCTGCCACGAATTGGAGAAGTACACCTACACCGACAGCGCCGTGATCGCCGAGTCCGGTCGGTTCGTGCCGCTCATGCTCGACTGCACCGACGACAAGGACCCCGCGATCAAGGCGCTCCAGGCGCGCTACGGCGTCAGCGGCCTCCCCACCATCGTCTTCGTCATGCCCGACGGCACCATCGTCAAGACGCTGATCGGCTTTATAGAAGCCCCCGAATTTCTCACCCACATGAAGGAGGTCTGAGATGTCGGACGCGCCTCTCACCCCGGCCGCCCCGAAGGCCACCCCCGGCTGGCGCCAGCGCATCGAGCGGTATGGCAGCGTCGGGCTGACGATCTACCTGAGCATCTTCACGGTCTGCCTGCTCGGCTTCTTCGCCGTCTTTGAGCTGGGCCTCGCCGGGTACATCCCCTGGCTGAAGGATCGCCCTGATCTCGCCTCCGGCGCCACCTTCGTCGCCGCCTACGGCCTCACCAAGCTCCTCCAGCCCGCCCGGATCGCCATCACCATCGCGGTGACCCCGATCATCGCCGCCCGCCTCAACCTCAAGCTTCCCGCCCCGCCCCCGGAGGCGCAGTGAGCGGCGATCCCGCCCTGCCCGGCCCCTCCCTTCCCGGGCGCTATGTGACCGCCCTCGGCTGCGGGCGGCGCGTCCGGGTTCAGGTCGCCATGCTGCCCGGCCCGGCGCAGGAGATGTGCCGCCGCCACCGGCTCACCGGCAGCGCCGCCCGCCTCGCCGCCGAGGGCCTCGTCGCCGCGACCCTGCTCTCCTCCCAGATCAAGGGCGAGGAGCGGATGACGGTGGAGATCGACGGGATGCTCGACTCGCGCCATGACGACAGCCCGCGCTTCCGCTTCAACGCCGACATCAACGCCGATGGCCGCATCCGGGGGCGCTTCAGCCCCGCCAGCCTCCCCGAGCCGGGCGCAGCCGGGCAGATCGGCGAGGGGCTGATCTTCGACGGGCTGATCTCGGTGGTGAAGTCCCTCGTCCAGCGGGAGCTGTACCGGGGCCACGCCGCCGCCCGGCAGGAGGACTTCTCTCAGGCCCTCCAGCGCTACCTCACCTCCTCCCAGCAGGTCGATGGCCGCGCCCGCGTCTACGCTGAGCTCGACAGCGACGGGGCTGTGAGCTTCGCCGCCGGGATCCTCGTGGAGCGCCTGCCCGACATGCCGCACGATGAGTTCGCCGCGCTGTTCGATCACAGCCTCCAGAGCGACTTCCGCGCCCTCATGACCGCCTTCGCCTTCGGCCAGATCGCCGGACAGCCGGTGGAGGTGCTGGACTGGAAGGATCTCGTCTTCGCCTGCAACTGCTCCCGCCAGCGCGTCGTCGACATGCTGCAGTCGCTCGGGCCGATGGAGATCCAGGCGCTGATCCTGGAGCAGGGGCGCGCCGAGGTCACCTGCCAGTACTGCCAGGAGATCTACACGCTCAATGAGGTCGAGCTCGCAGAGTTGCTGCCTGAGTCTGCCTAAGGCCCTGTCAGGCTAAGGCCCTGTCAGGCTAAGGCACAGTCAGGTGTGAAGTCTCGTTGAGCTTCACCACCCGGAGCCGCCCGCGCTCCCAGTCCATGTGGGTGATCCCGGTGTTTCCGTGCGAGAACTTGCGGAACGAGGAGAGCGGCTCCCGCTTCACCGCGCAGAGCAGGGCGGTGATGGCGAGCTGGTGGCTCACCACCGCGATCGTCCGCCCCTGGAGCCCTCCCAGGATCCGCTTCTCCCGCCGCCGGATCCGCGCCATCGCCGCGAGCATCCGCGCCTGGAGCTCCTCCAGCGTCTCGCCGCCCGGGCAACGGAACGCCGCCGGATCGTGGAACCAGCCGTGCAGCGACTCTGGCGAGGCCGCCTCGATCTCCTCCCGCGTCTGCCCCTCCAGCGTCCCCATGTTCATCTCGCGCAGCTCCGGGATCGGCACCGGAGCCCCCAGCACCGCCGCCGTCTGCATCGCCCGCTTCAGGGGGCTGCTGTAGACGCGATCCGGGAGACCGTAATAGCGGAACTGCTGAGCCAGCAACGCCGTCTGCTCCTCCCCCTCTGCGTCAAGCGGGACGTCTGTCCACCCCAGGAACCGCCGCTCTATGTTGAACGCCGTCTGCGCGTGCCGTATCAGCCACACCCTCATCCTGACCTCCTCATCGCAACACCTTAGCAACCCTTCGTGGACATCATCTACCCCGATGGATACACTCTACCCCGATGTCCACGCAGAAAAAAGGCCCCGACCCCCTCAACCGCCTCTTCGATCCGCCGCCGAGCCCCGGGCTGATGCCGCTGCCCCCGGTGGAGAGCGGAGAGGACAACGCCGTCGTCGATCCGGCTGACATCGACTCGGTCATGTCGGAGGCGCGGCGCGCCCACCCGCCCACGCCCACCCTCTCGCCGCTCGAAGATGTCGCGCCTGCCAGCCCGGCTGCGCCGGCGGTCGATCCACGGGAGCTGGCGAAGATGCTCGCCAAGGCCGCAGCCGCGAAGGCCAGGGCGCAGGCCGAGGCGCCCCCCCCGCCCGCGCCGGTCGCCCCCCCGGCCTCCGGGCCGTGGACGCCGATGCAGTCCGGTCGCCCCCCCGGCTCCCGGCTCGCCAACCTGCCGATGCCCTCCGCAGCGCCCCCCGCAGCGCCCGAAGCGAAGGCAGCGCCCGCCCCGGTCGCGCCCGCCCCGGTCGCGCCCGCCCCGGTCACGCCCGAGGTGAAGGGTTCCCGGCTCGCTGCGATGCCGATGCCGGTCAAGCCGAAGACCTCCAGCGAGGTGCTGGAGGCCAGCAGCCGCCTCGCCTCCCTCGCGCCGCCGCCCGCCCGGAAGAAGTCCGCCGCCGAGGTGCTGGAGGAGATGAGCCGCAACCCGCAGCCGGTCGCGGCGCCCGCGAAGCCCGCCCCGCCCGCGCCTGTCGCGGCGCCCGCCCCGCCCGCGCCCGCCCCTGCCGC
>JBEIQZ010000026.1:0-24472 GCA_040376255.1 Alphaproteobacteria bacterium | reverse complement strand
CGGGATCGTGCGCGCGATCCGCTGCACCTCCTCCTCCACCGCCGCCGGGCCCGCCGCCGCCGCCCGATCCCCGAGCGCGTCCAGCCGCGCCCCCAGCCCCGCCCGCAGCCCGGCGAGCGCGTCCGCCATCGCGGCGCGGGCGTCGATCAGCGCCAGATCCGCCTCCTCGTCGAGGATCTGCTCCTCCAGCGGCGCAGGCTGCCCCGCCGCAGGCATCGCCATAAGCGCCGCCTTCAGCCGCGCCCGCCAGCGCTGCGCGGTGCCGGGCAGCAGCGCCTCGACATCCGCCACGAGCCGCGCGCGCAGCGCCTCCGCCGACCCGAACACCTCCACCGGGAACGGAAGCCGCTCCACGAACCGGGCCAGCCGCCCCCGCAGCTCCGCCGCCTCGTCTGCTGTCCCCTCCCCTGCTGTCCCCTCCACCTCCTCCATCCCCGCCAACAACAGATACACGCCGCCGACGGCTCCGAGATCCTGGCGGATGAAGTCCCGCTCCGTCGCAGAGAGGAGCTGCCCGGCCCACAGCGGCACCACCACCCGATCCGCCATATCCAGCTCTACCTGCAGATCGGCGTGGCCGATGGGGAGCATGCGCAGATCGGCCCCCGGCGTCTGGAGCAGATCGGCGAGCTGCGCCCAGCCCCGGCGCTCCTCGCCGCAGACCAGCAGGCTCGGCGGGCGCGATCCCGCCGCCAGCCGCGCGAGCGTCTGCCCGGGAGGCGCGATCTCAGCGAGCCGCTCCAGCGCCCCGGCGAAGCCCTGCGGCGCTGTATCCGGGGCGGCGGCCCACGCGCCGGGCGCGCCCGCCGGGCGCGGCTCCTCCTCCTCCGGGGCGTCCGCCAGCAGCCGCGCGTACTCCCCGTCCGCATGCCAGCGGTGGAGCGCGTGGGCGCGCACGACGAGCCAGGGGTGGGTCATGTTCGACTGGGCGAGCAGCTTGTAAAGAACGGAGAGCCGATCCTGATCCAGCGACTCGAATTCTTCGTGCTGGGCCAGGAAGGCGTCGATGGAGATCTGATCGTAGAGCAGGTACGGCGCCCCCGCGAGCTTGATATGGACGCGCAGCGACGCCTCCCGATCCTGCGAGCAGAGCAGCCCGAACCGATCGCAGGAGAGCTCAGCGCGGCGGTACCACTCCATGAGCGCCAGCGACAGCCCGCCGCTGATGAACGATCCGACCACCGGGATCTGCTCCGCCATCACCGGCAGCACCCGCGCCAGCGTCCCGTAGAGCAGGTGCTGGCAGCGGATGTGGCCGAGCTCGTGGCCGATCACATGATCCAGCTCAGCGGGCGTCGCGGCGTTGATGAGGCCGCTGTTCAGCACCATGTACGGGCGCTCCACCCCGCCGGTCATCGCGTTCATCGAGCCGCCCCGGATGTAGAGCGGCGGCTCAGGGTAGACGCCGAGGCGGCGCACGCAGCGCTGGTAGCGGCGGTAGAGGTCGGGGAAGTGCTGTTCGCTCACCTTGACGGCGGAGGAGAGGTTGCTGATGCGCTCCAGCCGCTCGAACCCGTACTCGAACAGGTAGCGGACGACGTCGTCCAGCCCAGCGATCTGCTGGAGCGAACCCAGCGCGGCGCGATCGTCGGGGTGCTGGATGTCTCCGGTGGGGACGCGGGCGACGCTCCGCCAGCGGCGGGGCGGGGACGCGGGCGCTCCGTCAGCGGGAGCGGAGGGAGCGGCAGGCGGGGCGACCGGGGGGATTTCCATCGGGAGAGTGTATGCACCGGCGCCTGGGGAGGGCTACATTCCCTGTATGGCAGTGACAGATTCTGGCCAGTCCACCGGGGCCGATCCAGGGAGCAGCGCCCTCTATCAGCTCGCAGAGGCCTCCTCTACCGGCCTGGATGGCTGGGAATTGCGGCTCATGCCGATCGGAACGCTCCGCCTGTTCTCCGGGCGCCTCTGCCTCGCTGACCCCCGGCAGCCGGTGCCGCCCTGCCCCGAGGTGCAGAACGGCGATCTCCACATCAGCCTGATCCTGATCCAGCCGGAGCAGCGCCCCCGGCAGGCGCAGGTCGCCGCGCTGCTGATCGAGCTCTCCCCCGGCCGCCCGGCCCGCTGGGATCCCGTCCACACGCTGGACGTCGGGGAGGTGATCCTGCTCTGCGACGCGGACACGCGCTGGCGCATCGATGAGCTGGAGTCCGACATGGCGTGGCCCGCCGGGTTCGTCGATGAGGTCGTCGAGCCGATGATGAGCGGCGGCCTGAACAATACAGGCCAGAATACAGGCCGGGGCGGGATGCGGCTCTGGGCGCAGTCCTCGCTGCCTGACCCTGGCGACGAGGGAAAACGCGCGTTCTGGCTGATCCAGAACGGCAACGCTGAGGGCAGCTACCGGCTCTGGCGGGGGCGGGATCGGCTGGAGGGGACGGTCTGCCTGATGCTGGATCTCGGCGTCCTCCTGTAGCGCCCGGCAAGGCTTCAGGTCGGGAACACGCTCCTCAATCGTGTCGGTGTCGTCACATAGATGTCACAGCCATCGTCTATCTTTGCGCTGAATGAAACCACCCCCGCCAGGCCACGCCCCCGCAGGTCACCCCCAGACTGGGCACCATACCGGACATTATGAGGCTGCAGTCGAGCGGGATCTCAATGAATTGCGCGCTCAGCTCGCCCACATGGGAGATCTGGTCGTGGCCGCGCTCCGCGACGCCCAGCGGGCGCTCCAGACGCTCGACCGGCGCATCGCCTGGCAGGTGGTGCTCGCCGACAACCGGATCGACGCGCTGGAAGAGAAGATCGACCGCATGTGCCAGGAGTTCCTGGTCCGGCACATGCCCGCCGGGCGCCCGCTGCGCTTCATCGTCGCGACGATCAAGGTGAACGCCGAGCTGGAGCGGATCGGCGACTACGCTGACGCCATCGCCCACCGGGTCGTGACCCTGTACGGCCGGCAGGACATCCCGCTGATCGGGAAGCTCGGCCCGATGTTCGAGCGCTCGATCGAGGTCACCGGGCTGGCCCTCGACGCCTTCCTGTCCGGCGACGCCACGAAGGCCGGGACCGCCGTGGAGATGGAGGGCGAGGTCGATGATCTCAACCGCACCTTCTTCCAGGAGCTCTCCCGCGCCGACAGCCACACGCTGTCAGAGACCGATCTGAGCGCGCGCTTCGCCGTGCTCGGCATCCTCAACCGGCTGGAGCGGGTCGCTGACCGCGCCCTGAACATCGCTGAGCACGGCATCTGGGCCGCGCAGGGCACGATCTGGCGCCACCACCCGCGCTCCGAGCAGAAGGTGCTGTTCCTCTCCCCCGCCGACGCCACGCTCGGCCCGATGGCCGAGGCCATCGCCCGCTCGCTCGCCCCGCTCCAGTTCACGTTCGCCTCTGCCGGGCTCTCCCCCGCCCCGCTGAACCCGCTGATGGTGGCGTTCATGCAGGGCAAGGGGTTCGAGATCCTCCGCCCCCGCCCGCGCGGAATCCAGGACGTCGGCCCGCTGGAGGATTTTTCTGTCGTCGTCGCGCTCTCTCAGGAGGTCGAAGAG
Organism: Alphaproteobacteria bacterium; assembly: GCA_040376255.1. Lineage (GTDB taxonomy): Bacteria > Myxococcota_A > UBA796 > UBA796 > SXON01 > JBEIQZ01. Next base: position 20,978 of record JBEIQZ010000026.1, on the reverse strand, counting down.
AACTGCCCGCCGCTGCCGTACCGGACGGTACAGCTCGCCTGGGACATCTACGATCCGGCGAAGTCCGCCGATCTCACCGCCCCCGCCTCCCTCCACCGCGCCTTCGACGAGCTTTCCCGCAAGATCCCGGATCTTGTCGCCGCGATGATCGGCGCAGATACCGGCACCCACACCGGAGAAAAGACCAGATGACTGCTCAACGATCCCTCCTCGCCCTCCTCAGCCTCCCCTTGATCGGCGGCCTCCTCCTCACCGCCTGCGGCGAGGGCAACCGTGGCCGCAGCGCCAGCGATGAGGTCAAGCCCGGCGACGCGGGCGGTAAGGTCACGATCCAGAACAAGGGTTCGGACACGATGGTCAACATCGCCCAGGCCTGGGCCGAGACCTACAACAAGGCCCGCCCGCAGGTCGCCATCGCCGTCAGCGGCGGCGGCTCCGGCACCGGCATCGCCGCGCTGCTCAACAAGACCGTCGACATCGCCAACTCCTCCCGCGAGCTGAAGGCCGAAGAGAAGGAGAAGATCAAGCAGGCCAGCGGCAAAGACCCCGTCGAGCACACCGTCGCCTACGACGCGCTCGCCATCTACGTCCACAAGGACAACCCGCTCCAGAAGATCACCAAGGAGCAGCTCGCCGGGATCTACGCAGAGAAGGGCACCACTGAGCTGTGGGCCGATCTCGGGGTCACCATCCCCGGCTGCACCGACGGCAAGATCGTCCGCATCAGCCGCCAGAACAACTCCGGGACCTACGAGTACTTCCGCGAGTGGACGCTCGGCAAGGGCGACTTCAAGCTCGGCTCCCGCGACATGCAGGGCAGCAAGGACGTCGTCGACACCGTCTCCCAGGCCCCCTGCGCCATCGGCTACTCCGGCATGGGCTACAAGAACGACACCGTCCGCTGGGTCGGCGTCACCACCTCCGCCGACGCCCCCGGCGTCGAGCCCAGCGTCACCACCGTCCACGACAAGACCTACCCCATCTCCCGCGCCCTCTACATGACCACCGCCGGAGAGGTCAGCGGCGAGAGCGCCCGCTACCTGCAGTGGATCCAGTCGGCGGAGGGCCAGAAGATCGTCGAGACCAATGGTTTTGTGCCGTTGCCGACGGATCAGATCAAGCCCGCTCCGCAGTGATCGCTGAATGAAGCCGTCCCCGCCCCTCATGCGCCGCATCGAACCGCTGATCGAGGCGGTCGTACATATCTGTGGGTTCTCGGCGGTCTTCTTCGTCATAGCGATCTTCTGGTTCGTCTTTGAGGAGGGGGCTTCGTTCCTGTGGAACACGCTGGACTGGGGGCAATTCCTGGGGTCCATCGAGTGGTACCCGAGCTCGGAGAGCAACCGGCGGTACGGGGCGCTCGCGATGATCGTCGGGACGCTGAGCGTGACGATGCTGGCGATGGCGATCGCGGTGCCGTTCGGGCTGGGGGGGGCGATCTTCGTCAGCGAGTTCAGCAGCGGGCGGACGCGCGAGGTGCTGAAGGTGGTGATCGAGCTGCTGGCGGCGATCCCGAGCGTGGTGTGGGGGTTCATCGGGCTGATGCTGATCAACCCGCTGATCATGTCGGTGTTTGACGCCCCGATGGGGCTGAACGTGCTGAACGGGGCGCTGCTGCTGGCGCTGATGAGCGTGCCGATCATGGTCTCCATCGGGGAGGACGCGCTGAAGGCGGTGCCGGACAGCTACCGGGAGGCGGCGGAGGCGATGGGCGCGACGCGCTGGCAGGTGGTGTGGCGGGTGCTGCTCCCGGCGGCGCGGAACGGGCTGCTGGCGGCGGTGCTGCTGGGGGTGGGGCGGGCCATCGGGGAGACGATGGCGGTCTTGATGGCGACCGGCCACGCGATCCACATCCCGACCTCGCCGCTGGACTCGGTGCGGACGCTGACCGCGACGATCGCGGCGGAATTGGGCGAGACGGCGCGGGGGAGCGACCACTACCAGGTGCTGTTCGTGATCGGGATGTTGTTATTTACGATGACGTTCGCGATCAACCTGATCGCGGATCTGACGATCAAGGGGGTGCGCCGATGAGCGGGACGCCGGTGGGCGCCGGGGCGGGCGCCGGGGCGGGCCTGCCGGGCGGGCAGAGCCTGTTCGCGCAGGCGCCGGAGGGCGCGGCGGCAGAGCGGGAGCAGTCGGCGGTGCGCGGGGTGCTGCTGATCATGACGGTGCTGATGGTGCTGCCGGTGCTGTCGATCATCTCGCTGCTGCTGATCAAGGGGCTGCCTGCGATCAGCCTGGAATTTCTGACGCAGTTCCCTGAGTCGGGCATGACGGCGGGCGGGATCTTCCCGGCCATCGTCGGGACGCTGTGGCTGGTGGGGGTGTCGCTGATGGTGTCGGCGCCCGTCGGCATCCTGGCGGCGATCTACCTCAACGAGTACGCGCCCGACAACTGGCTGACCCGCATCATCCAGCTCGCCATCGTGAACCTCGCCGGGGTGCCGTCCATCGTCCACGCGCTGTTCGGGGTCGGGGCGTTCGTGATCTTCATGAAGATGGACACCAGCATCCTCGCCGCCTCGCTGACGCTGGCGATCATGACGCTGCCGGTGATCATCGCCTCGACGCGCGAGGCGCTGTCCTCGGTGCCGATGTCGTTCCGGGAGGCATGCTGGAACGTCGGCGCGAGCCGCTGGCAGACCATCTGGCACGTCGTCCTGCCGAACTCGATCTCGGGAATCCTGACCGGCGTGATCCTGCAGGTGTCGCGGGCGGCCGGGGAGACGGCGCCGATCATCTTCACCGGGGCGGCGTTCTACCTGCCCTACCTCCCGGCCTCGGTCTACGACCCGTGCATGGCGCTGTCGATGCACCTGTTCGTGGTGTCGACGCAGGTGCCGAACGTGCCGGAGGAATTGCCCTACGGGACGGCGCTGGTGCTGCTGGGGCTGGTGCTGTGCGTCAACGCGGCGACCATCGTGATCCGCTCGCGGCTGCGGAACCGGAGGAAGTGGTGAACCCCAAGATCAGCGTCGAGTCGCTGACCGTCCGCTACGGCGGGCGCGATCAGCCCCCGGCCCTGAAGGACGTGTCCTTCACTGTCGCGCCGTTCACCATCTTCGGCGTGATCGGCCCCGCCGGGTCGGGCAAGACGACGATGCTGCGCTGCCTCAACCGGACGCTGGAGAACGTGCGGAGCAGCCGGATGGAGGGCGTCGTGCGGATCGACGGGGCCGACACCGCCGCGATCCGCCCGGTGAGCGAGGTGCGCCGCCGGGTCGGGATGGTCGCGCCGCTGCCGGTGGGGCTGCCGATGTCGATCTATGACAACGTGGCGTTCGCCCCGCGCATGGCCGGGATCACCGACCGCGCCACGCTCGATCAGAAGGTGCAGACCTGCCTCCAGCAGGCCGCGCTCTGGGACGAGGTGAAGGATCGGCTCGATCAGCTCGGCACCAAGCTCTCCGGCGGCCAGCAGCAGCGGCTCACCATCGCCCGCGCGCTCTCGCACGACCCTGAGATCCTCTGTCTGGATGAGTTCTCCATCGCCGTCGACCCGGTCACCACGATGCGGATCGAGGATGTTTTGTTAGAGCTGAAGGCCCGCATGACGATCATCCTCGTCACCAACCTCGTCCAGCAGGCCCGCCGCCTCGCCAGCACGACGGCTTTTCTCCTCAACAGCGAGCTCGTCGAGGTCGGCCCCACTGACCGCCTCTTCTCGGAGGCGACCGACCAGCGCACCTCCGACTATGTGCGGGGGGTGTTCGGATGAACAAGGAGCTGGGCGATCCTCTTGACAAGGGCATCTTAACAGAAAATCTGTGCCTGTGGTACACGAAGTTCCAGGCGCTGAAGGACGTGACGATCCGGCTGGTTCCCGGCATCGTCCACGGGCTGATCGGGCCGAGCGGCTGCGGCAAGAGCACGCTGCTCCGCTGCTTCAACCGCATCAACGAGCGCATCCCGGGCGTCCGCACCACCGGCACCGTCCGCATCCTCGGCGAGGACATCTACATGCCTGCCGTCGATCTGTCGATGCTCAGGCGGCGGGTCGGGATGGTGTTCCAGCGGCCCAACCCGCTCCCGATCTCGGTGCGCGAGAACGTGCTGTTCCAGACGAAGATCCACTCCGGCAAGCCCGACGACGCCATCGTGGAGGCGGCGCTCACTGAGGTCGGGCTGTGGGACAGCCTGAAGGACAAGCTCAACGTCGTGGGGACGACGCTCCCATTGGAGCAGCAGCAGAAGCTCTGCATCGCGCGGCTGCTGCCGATGCGACCGGACGTCCTGCTGATGGACGAGCCCTGCTCGGCGCTCGATCCGTTCGCGACGCAGCGCGTGGAGGAGCTGATCCTGTCGCTGCGGGGCCGCTACACCATCGTCATCGTCACGCACAACATGGCGCAGGCCCGCCGGGTCAGCGACGAGTGCGCGTTCATGCTGCTCGGCGAGATGGTCGAGTACCGGCGGACGGCGGATCTGTTCCTGTCCCCGACGGACGACCGGACGGCGGCCTACATCGAGGGCCGGTACGGCTGATCTGCAGCATCCAGCGGCGGCGGCGCTGCGGGGCGGCGGGGATAGATGGCCGCAGGAGACAACGATGCCATCCTCCCTCAACGCCCTGCTGCGCCCCCGCTCTGTCGCGGTGATCGGCGCCTCGCGCAAGCGCAAGACCATCGCCGCTGAGGTTTTTGCGAACCTGCTCCACAGCGGCTTCACCGGGGCGGTGTACCCGGTCAACCCGGCCTCGCCGGTGGTGCAGTCGGTGAAGGCGTGGCCGTCGGTGGAGGATATCCCCGACCCGGTGGATCTGGCGGTGATCGTGGTGCCGGCGGCGCAGGTGCTCGACGCGGTGGAGGCCTGCGGGCGCAAGGGCGTGCGCGGGATCGTGGTGATCACGGCGGGCTTCGCGGAGACGGGGAGCGCGGGGCGGCGGCGGCAGGAGGCGGTGCTGGAGCGGCTGCGGCACTGGGGGATGCGGATGGTGGGGCCGAACTGCCTGGGGCTGCTGAACACCGACCCGGCTGTCGGGCTCAACGCGACGTTCGCGCCCACCTTCCCGCCCGCCGGGGACGTCGCGGTGGCCTCGCAGTCCGGCGCGCTCGGGCTGGCGATCCTCGATCACGCGCAGCGGCTTGGCGTCGGGATCTCGCAGTTCGTCAGCATCGGCAACAAGGCCGACGTCGACGCCGCCGATCTGCTGGCGTTCTGGGAGCAGGACGCCGCCACCCGCGTCATCCTGCTCTACGTCGAGAGCCTCGGCGATCCGGGGCGCTTCCTCGGGCTGGCGCGGCGGGTGGCGCGCAGGAAGCCCATCGCGGTGGTGAAGAGCGGGCGCACGGCGGCGGGGGCGCGGGCGGCCTCCTCGCACACCGGATCGCTGGCGGGGGCCGACGTGGCGGTGGACGCGCTGCTCGGGCAGGCGGGCGTGCTGCGGGTGGACGGGATCGACGAATTGTTCGACGTGGCGATGCTGCTCTCGACCCAGCCGGTGCCGGGGGGGCCGCGCGTGGCGATCCTCACCAACGCGGGCGGGCCGGGGATCATGGCCACCGACGCCTGCGAGAGCAGGGGGCTGGAGGTGGTGCGGCTGCGCCCGGAGACGGAGGCCGCGCTGCAGGCGTTCCTGCCGCCGGAGGCCAGCGTGCGGAACCCGGTGGACATGATCGCCTCAGCCTCGGCGCAGTCCTACGCGCGGGCGCTCCGGCTGCTGCTCGACGACCCGGAGGTGGACGCGGTGCTGCTGATCTTCGTGACGCCCATCGTCACCGACCCGCAGGACGTGGCGGCGGCGATCCTCGCGGCGGCGGAGGGCAGCGACAAGCCGCTCGCCACCTGCCTGATGGGGACGCACGGCGTGGCAGAGGCCAGCTCCTCGCTGCGCCGCCACCGCTTCCCCTCCTTCGCCTTCCCCGAGGCGGCGGTGCGGGCGCTCGCGCATGCGGTCCGCTACGGCGCCTTCCTCCAGTCGCCGGAGGGGTCGACCCCGGCGCTGGAGGGGTTCTCCGAGGGCTGCGTCTCGGCGCTGCTCGGGCGCGCGCCCCCCGGCTGGCTCCCGCCGGAGACCGTCGAGGGCGTCCTCGCCGCCTGCGGCGTCCTCACCCCGCTCCAGGGGACGGCGACCGACGCCGCCGGGGCCGCAGAGATCGCGGCGGACATCCTGGCCCGGATCGGCGCGCCGGGCGGGGGGGCGGATCTCCCGGGCGCGCGGCTGGTGGTGAAGCTCATCGCCGGGACCATCCAGCACAAGAGCGACGTCGGCGGGGTGATCCTCGGTGTCCGGACGCCGGAGGCCGCCGCCGCCGCCTTCGACGCCATCCGGGCGCGCCTGGCGGCCCTCGGGCGCGAGGGCGAGATGGAGGGGGCGCTCCTGCAGGAGCAGGTCGCGTCGCCGACGGAATTGTTCGCCGGGGCCACGCGCGATCCGGCGTTCGGGCCGCTGATCGGCTTCGGGATCGGCGGGGTGAACGTCGAGCTGTGGAAGGACATCGCCTTCCGCGTCGCCCCGCTCCGCGACACCGACGCGCGCCAGATGCCCGATCAGCTCCGCGCCCGCGCGCTGCTCGACGGCTTCCGGGGCGCGCCCCCCGTCGACCGGGCGCAGATCGCCGATCTGCTGCTCCGCCTGAGCCACCTCGTCGACACCTTCCCCCGCATCGCGGAATTGGATCTGAACCCGGTGCTGCCGACGGCGCGGGGGCTGGTCGCGGTGGACGCGCGCATCCGGCTGGGTTGAGCGGACGGGATATATACCGGCGCGCCGCGTGTCAGCGTGGCTCAGCAGGAGGACAAGATGATGTTCCTGATCGGGGGCGCGATGGCGGCGGGCATCCGCTTCGCGGCGGCGGGCGACACGATGATGGGCTCGGATCTGAGCAAGGGCGAGGCGGGGCTGGCGCCGGACAACGGGCTGCACCTGTTCGACGGGGTGAAGGAGTGGTTCCGGGCGGCGGACATCGCCTTTTTGAACCTGGAGGGGCCGCTGGCGGACGGGCTGCCGAACAAGAAGTGCGCGCCCGGCTCGACGAGCTGCTACTCCTTCCGCACGCCGACGCGCTACACGGCGGCGCTCACCGACATGGGGATCGACGTGGTGTCGCTGGCGAACAACCACGCCTGGGATCTGGGGCCGGAGGGGCAGGAGTCCTCCATGCGGGCGCTCGACGCGGTCGGCATCCGGCATGCGGGGCGCTACGGGGACATCGCGTGGCTGGAGCAGGGCGGGAAGAAGATCGCGGTGCTGGCGGCGCACTTCGGGGCGTGCTGCCTCAACGTGAACAACATCCCTGAGATCCAGGCGGCGATCCGCGAGGCGGACAAGACCGCCGACATCGTCGTCTTCTCCTACCACGCAGGCGCGGAGGGCTCCTCGGCGCGGCGGGTGCTGGGGGCGCCGGAGATCGCCTGGGGCGAGGCGCGGGGCGACGTGAAGGCGCTCTCGCGGGCGGCGGTGGAGGCGGGGGCAGATCTGATCCTCGGCCACGGGCCGCACGTCCTGCGGGCGATGGAGGTCTACCAGGGGCGGCTCATCGCCTACTCGCTCGGCAATTTCTGCGGCTTCCGGCAGTTCGGCACGCAGGGCGGCTACGGCGGGACGTCGATGGTGCTGGAGGCGGAATTGGGCGACGCGGGCGAATTGCTCAGCGGCCTGATCCGCCCGGTGCTGCTCGACAGCGAGAGCAGGCCCCGGCCCGATCCGGCGGGGGCGGCGATCCGGCAGGTGCAGGAGCTGACCGGGCTGGATTTTCCGCAGGGGACGCTGAAGATCGGGATGGACGGGCGGCTGGGCTGGTGATGGATGCGTGGGTTAATGGTAGAGCGTACGCCAGGCAACCGGAGCAGCGCAGCGGAATGAGCGGAGAACGGATATGGATCGCGGCGCTGTCTGGCGTCATCGGCTGCGGGACGCCCGCCGTCGAGGACAGCCCCCGCCCGAAGACGACGGCGGATCTGCCCCTGCAGGCAGGCCCCTACCCGATGCAGTTTGAAGAGCACCTGCTGCTGCACCGGGAAACACTGTTGGGCGACAATTGGGCGTCGTATACGCCCCCGGCCCTCGGGCTGGCGCTGCATGACCTGGACGGGGACGGCTGGCTGGATCTGCTGGTGTCGATCCCATACCTGCGCTCGCGGCTGTTCCTCAACGACGGGCGGGGGGGGCTGGTGGAGAGCGGCTACTCCATCCCGCCGGGGCGCGGCGTGGCGGTGGCGGATCTGGACGCGGACAGGGCGCCGGATGTCGTGGTCGCGGGGGGGGCAGGCACCCCGGATCGCGTCGTGTTCAACGACGGCGCCGGGCGGCTCATCCGTCCGGAGGCGCTGCCGGACAGCGCGGGCCTCTCCCAGACGCCGGTGCTGGGCGACATGGACGGGGACGGCGACCTGGATCTGTTCCTGTCGGCCTTCAACGATGAGGGCTGCGGGGACTGCGATCCGGTCGGCTCCGGGCATAAGCTGTACCGGAACGACGCGGGCGTCTGGACGGACGCCACCGCCGCGCTGCCGCCGGAGGTGCTGGACACGCTGAGCTTCCACGCGGTATGGCTGGACGCAGACAACGATCTGGATCTGGATCTCTACCTCTCCAACGACCTCGGCTACCTGACCCAGCCGAACCGGCTGCTGGTGAACGACGGCGCCGGAAACTTCACGATCTCAGACGACTGCTACTGCGACATCCAGATGAACGCGATGGGCGTGGGCCTCGGCGATCTTGACGAGAACGGCTGGATCGACATCGCGATCTCCGATCTGGACGGGCTGGAAGTGCTGCAGGGGGACGGAGCCTCCTTCCTCAACACCACCCTCTCCACCGGCGCGAACCCGACCCGCGCCGTCCTCGGCCCGACCTGGGGGATCACCATCGCGGATCTGGATCTTGACGGGCGCAACGACATCGTCGCCGTCGCCGGGGAGGTGCTGATGCTCGGCGTCCCCGACGGGGTGGATGACTATGAGACCGACATGATCATGCAGGCGCAGCCCGACAGCACCTTCGCCGAGCTGCCCGCCGGGCGCGGCTTCACCGAGTCCTCCACCTCCCGCGCCGTCGTCATCGGCGACATCGACCGGGACGGCCGCCCCGACCTGATCACCTCCAGCCTCGGGCGCGTCCAGATCTGGCGCAACACCACCCCCTCCCCGCCCGCCCTCACCATCCGGGTCGACGCTGGCCCGGACAACCCCGACGGCATCGGCGCCGCCGTCCGCGTCGAGGCGCAGGGGCGCGTCCACTACCGCTGGATCTGGCCCTCGACGACCTTCAGCAGCCAGGCGCCGGAGATCTACATGGGCCTCGGCGACGCGCAGCAGGCCGACAGGATCACCGTCACGATGCCCGACGGGCGCGAGCAGACGGTGGAGGACGTCCCGGCGGGCGGGGTGCTTGAGGTGGTGATGGAGGCGGGCGGGTAGCTGCGGGCCGCTCAGCGGTCGGAGCAGACGTCCCTTCCCGCCCGCACCGCCCCCAGCAGATCGGCGGCGCTGTCGGCCAGCGCGAGGCTGCTCTCCCCGACCAGCGCAGCGATCTCAGAGAGCGCGTCGTAGTCCACCCGCGTAGAGGTGTCGCAGCGCCGATGGTAGCAATTCTCGTCCTCCGTCCAGAAGAAGACGTAGGGGATGCCCCGCTCGCAGAAGGAGACGTTGTCCGAGAGGTCGCTCTCGTCCCCGAGGGCCACCTCGATGTCCGGGTGCGCGCGGCGGTTCACGGACACCACCTCCCGCCCGGCGGTGCCGCTGAAGGTGCCGAGCGCGTACAGGGTGTTCGAGGCGGCGTAGCTCCCCACCATGTCCATGTTCAGGTTGTAGACGATGCGGTGGGGGTCGATGTCCGCCGGGGGGTGGCTCATGAAGTACTCAGAGCCCTCAAAACCCGTCTCCTCCGAGCCGAACACGGCGAAGACGATTGTCCGCTCCGGCTGCACGTCGCGGTTCACAAGATCCTGCGCGATGGCGAGCAGCGCCGTCACCCCCGAGGCGTTGTCATTCGCCCCGAGCCGATCCCGCCCGAGGTGATCGATGTGAGCGGAGATGACGATGAACTCCTCCGCTATGCCCGCGCCGGGGATCATCCCGATGACGTTCCCCGTCTCCTTGCAGGCCCAGCTGGTGAACGGCTGGTCGAAGCCGTAGACCCCGCTCAGCGGCATGAGGCCGAGGCAGTCGAACCGCTCCGCGACGAAGGCCCGCGCCGCGATGTCCCCGGCAGAGCCCGGCAGGCGCCCGTTCAGCTCCGGCGACGCCAGCCAGGCGAGGTCGGCGGTCATGTCGTCGACGTCGTAGGCGGGGACGCGCTCACAGCCCTCCGGCTTCTCACCGGGGAGCGAGGGCCACTGCCTGGCCTGGGTGCTCCCGCAGCTCAGGAGCGCGAGCGCAGGCGCGAGCGCGAGGACCGGCGCGGGCGACGGCGGGAAGGATCGGGAGAGGATCATCGAGGCTCCGGGCGGGAGGATGCTACCAGATTCTTGTGGGGAGGTCACTTGATCCGGTAGCCGCCCATCTCATTGTTGAAGATCCAGGCGACGACCTCCCCGATCTCGAACCCTGTCGACACAAAGCTCTTGATGTTGGCGGCGGCGGAGCCCTCTTCGCGGAGGTCGGAGCGGGTCTGGAGCATCTGGCGGACGCGGGCCTGCCATGCGGCGAAGTTGGAGGGGCGGAGGTCGATCCAGCCCTTTTTTGCCCAGCGGTCGATGTCGGCGGGGTTGTCGAGGGCGACGGTATTTACAAGACCCTTGAACTCGGGGACGTTGATGCGGGGGCCGCGCAGGAGGCGGGCGCCGTCGGGGAGCAGGACGGGGATGCCGATGCTGGGGGCGGTGCGGAGGACGCCGGAGGGGTCGAGGGCGGCGGCGGCGCGAGCGGCGAGGTCGTCGGGGGAGTGGTCGAGGACGCCGGCGAGGGTGCCGCAGACGTTGCGGAGCAATTCGGCCTCGAACAGCAGCTTTGACAATTCCGGCGGGCCGAGGCGGCCGAGGGCGACGGAGGGGACGCCGCTCTCCTTCTCGGCGGCGGCGAGGTCGGAGAGGGCGACGTTGCGGACGAGCCCGGCCTTGTAGCTGGGGTCCATGACGGCGCCGTCGAGGGCGGCGATGCAGTCGCGCCCGGTGTTGGAGCCCTTGATCTCCCAGACGACGGTGCGGGCGATCTCCTCGGGGGTGAGGTACTCCATCTGGCCGAGGGCGGTGATGGCGGCGAACTCGCCGCGCGTGAACACGCCGTTCTCGCCGGTGTCGACGACGGGGACGCGGAGGCGCCCGACCTTGGGCCAGGCTGCTTCGTCGTCCTTCAGGGGGATCGTGCCTTCGAGCTTGATCTCGCGGGGGGCGAACAGGTCAGAGGCGCCGTGCTTGTCGCGGACGTCCATCACCTGGACGGCCTTGTAGCCGATCATGGCGGCGGGCTTCACCTCCTTGACGATGGGGGCGCCGGGGGTGCGGGCGAGGAGGAACAGCAGGCCGGTGTGGCCGAAGGCGGCCTCGTTCTTGGCGAGGAGGGTGTGGGAGGGCTTGTCCTCGGAGTGGGTGTAGGGGATGTTCATCCCCATGCCGCCGGTGCCGGTGGTGCCGACCTTCAGGTAGACGGAGGTGCCGTACTCGGTGGTGGACTGGTGGAGGAAGCGGACGTGCCGGATGAGCTGGGGGACGGACTGGGAGAGCAGGAACGTCTCCATGTCGGCGATGCCGTCCTCGCCGATCTGGCCGCTGCGGGCCTCCCCGATGCGGCTGCGGACGCGGGCGGCGCCGTCGAAGACGTCCTGGTAGGAGAAGCCGGTGGCGGTGTTGACGCAGTCGACGATGACCTCGGGCCGGTGGCTGCGGATCAGGTGGACCATGTGGTTGTTGCGGTAGGCGGCCTCGAAGTCGTCGTAGACGGCGGCGATCAGGCGGTTCCGCAGCGGGGCGTCGGAGAGGATCCGGTTGCGCGGGGTGTCGCAGAGGTCGCGGGGGACGAAGAGGTTGCCCCATGCCGGGACGAAGGCGACCGCGTCACCGAATTCCCGCTCCAGCTTCGCGCAGGCGGCGGCGGCCTCGGACTCCAGCAGGGAGGCGACGACGATGCGGCGCGGCTTCAGGTGGAACACGATCTGACGGCAGACCTGGAAGCCGACCAGTCCGGCACCGCCGAGGATCAGGAAGTCATGGTACATGGGATCGCTCCGGAAGGGAGGCGGCCTAACCCGTTCCGCCGCCGCAGGATATGTCCTCCGGCGGGAGTGGACGATGCTGCTGCTGCTTGCCTGTGCGACACCTGAAGACAGCGACACGGCGTATACCGATCCCGGCGCGGACGGCGTGGCGGCGATCTGCAGCGGAGAGAGCGCCTATGACTTCCCGGCGGACGACGGCGCGCACATCGCCGGGGCGGGCCGGGAGGAGTGGGGCTGGGCGCTGCTGCTGGAGGACGCTGTCGACAGCTGGATGGTCGGGGCGGCGGTCGAGCAGCGCGGCGCGGTCGCGCTGTCGCACCTGCGGCTGCTGCGGATCTCGGACGGGCGGCTGTGGTCGGGGGCGCAGACCCCGGGTTCGGGGGGCGGCCCGGCGGGCTTCAGCTTCGACGGGCAGGTGCTGTCCGCGCAGGGGGCGGAGGGCCGGGAGGTGCTGCGGGGGGAGGTGTCGGACGCGACAGCGTCGGACGGGACGGCGGGCGCCGGGGTGTCGCTGCTGCTCGACGACGCGGGCGATCCGATGGAGTGGGGCGCGGCGGGGGACGCCGGATCGGGCGCTGCCGGAGAGCAGGGGTACGCGCGGAGCCGGGCGCGGCTGCGCGGGGAATTGACCATCGGCGAGGTGCGCCGCGCGGTGACCGGGAGCGGGTGGGCGACCCACCGCTGGTCAGGCGCGGAGAGCGCGCAGGAGGCGGACAGCGTGCAGAGCCGCCTGTGGATCGATCTGGAGGACGGCAGACAGATCCGGCTGGAGCTGCCGCCGCTGACCCCCGACGAACAGCATGCGACGATCGACGCGCCGATCCAGGTGCAGGCGCAGGTGCGGGACGCGGCCTGCGAGGTGACCGCGCCGATCGCGTCAGTGCGGATCCCGGAGGACGGGCCGTACATGGACAACCTCAGCGGCTGCGCGTGGCCGGAGTACCTGGAGGTGGAGATCGACGGCGCGTGGCTGCGGCTGCGCCCCCTCTGGTACCGGCCGGAGCAGGCGATCCCGGCGGACACCGGGCAGCTGTGGGCGCTGGAGACCCCGGTGACGGTGTCCGGCGAGGCGGAGGGGAGCGGCTTCTTCTCGGGGCGGTGCGTCCGGCCCTGAGCCGCGCGGCATGATCGGGCGCAGCTTCTGACCCGGCGGTCGGTATAACCAGGCCATTCCCGGCGTAGGAGGAAGGTTCCGGACAACGCCATGCTTGGACAGCGCGCCCGTCGCGTGTTAGCCGGGCGGACCAGAGTTCCGGACAGAACCGGATCAGGAGCCAGCGATGCCGGGAGCGACCCCAGAATCTCCTCCGATGTTTGAGAGCGCCTTCATCGACCAGTTCTCGCGGGTGCCGTGGTGGGCGGTCCCGGCGGTGTGGGTGCCGCTGATCGCGGGGATGTTCGGCTACGGGGTGATGGCGGGCGGCGCGACGGCGGCGGGGGTGGGGCTGCCGATGGCGCTCGGGCTGTTCCTCGCGGGCGGGTTCGTCTGGACGTTCACGGAGTACTGGCTGCACCGGGAGCTGTTCCACTGGACGCCGAAGACCTCCTGGGGGCCGCGCATGCACTTCATCCTGCACGGCGTCCACCACGAGTGGATCAACGACCGCTACCGGCTGGTGATGCCCCCGGCGGCGTCGCTGGCGCTGGCGGCGATGTTTTTTGTGTGCTGGTACGCGGTGCTGGGGGCGGGGCTGGTGTTCCCGTTCTTCGCCGGGAAGTGCTTCGGCTACCTGTGCTATGACATGATCCACTACTACACGCACCACGGGCGCCCGACCTCGAAGATCATGAAGCGGCTGCGGGCGCACCACATGAACCACCACCACAACAAGGAGGGGCGGAAGTACGGCGTCAGCACGACGCTGTGGGATCATGTGTTCCGCACCTATTGATCCGGGCGGATCTCAGGCTACATATAGCCGATGCGCCCGCACACCTGCTCTGTCGCCCTGTTTTTCTCCTGCCTCCCCGCCCTGATCAGCCTGACCGGCTGTGAGGAGGAGGGGCTGAAGGACGACTCGACGGTCGACAGCGGGACGGCTCCGGTCTATGGGCGCAGCGTGCTGATCCTGGTGATGGACGGGGTGCGGGTGCAGGAGTTCACCTCGCCGGGCGCGTCGGACATCACCGGGCAGACCGGCGAGCAGATGGCGGTGAAGACCTGGGCGACGCTGGGGCGGGACGGGACGGTGGTGCGGGCGACGGTGAACCCCGGCGTGACGAACACGGCCTCCTCGCATGCGGCGCTGTTCACCGGGCGCTTCCAGCCCTACGGGACGGTGGCGCAGAACCCGGAGCTGACGCTGTACCACCCGGAATTGCCGACGCTGTTCGAGGAATCGGTCGCGCAGCTCGGCCTCGCGCCTGAGCAGGTGCGGCTGGTGGTGAACACGGAATTGCTGCGGGACTCGGCGATCTCGCTGTATCCGGGGCTGGATCTCGCTGACCCGATCCAGGTGATCATGGAGGGGAACAAGCCTTCGACCGACGATCTCTCGGTGTTCGCTGAGCTGAAGGACGTGATCTCGGCGGCGCACCCCCGGCTGCTGGTGGCGAACATCCACGACGTGGATCGGCAGGGCCACAACGGGGCGCGCGGGGACTATCCGGGCGGGGTGCGGGACATCGACGCCTACATCGCGGAGTTCTACGGCTGGCTCCAGGCTGAGGAGCCGGCGTGGCTGGAGAGCACGCTGATCCTGCTGACCACCGACCACGGGCGCCACTCGGTGCCGCTGGAGGGGGTGGAGGTGAGCTGGTACGAGCACGGCGACGACTGCCGGGGCTGCCGGGAGCAGCCGCTGTTCGCGGTGGGGGCGGGGGTGGCGCCGGGGGAGATCGTGGCGGGCCGGTACCTGCAGGAGGACGTGACGGCGACGGCGGCGGCCTGGCTGGGGGTGGAGATGCCGTGGTCGGGGGGGATCGCGCTGGACTTCGTGGAGGCGCCGCTGCAGCCGCTCCGGAGCGGGCGGACGGCGGTGAGCGCGGCGGGCGATCTGGTGGTGAGCCAGGAGTACGGGGCGACGCTGGATCAGCGGAGCCGGATCGTGGCCGCGCTGGGCGGGGCGGAGGAGGTGCTGTCCGCGCCGGAGGCGGTGGACGTCGGCGATGTGGTCGCGGCGCAGTGGCCGGACGGGCAGGCGGCGGTGTGCTGGCGGGAGTGGTCGCCGGACGAGGAGGAGGACGAGTGGCCGTGGCGCCCGGCCTGCGTGCGGGGGGGGCCGGTGGCGTGGACGGAGCTTGCGTTCCCGGAGGATCACCCGCTGGGGCCGGTGTGGGCGCCGGTGCTGGTGGCGACCAACGACCCTGCAGACGGGGCGGCGCGGCTGTACGCGCTGTGGATCGACAACCAGAATTCCGCGACCACTGCCGGTCAGACCGAGGCACCGATCGGGGCGCAGATCGCCTCGTGGACGGAGGCGGGCGGCTGGTCTCCGGTGCAGAGCCTCGACGGGTTCTTCCCGACGGCGCCCGCGCTGGCGGTGAGCGGGGATCAGTTCCTCATGGCGGTGGCGGTGGCCACGGATCAGGCGCATGCGCGGCTGACGCGGGAGATCGCGGTGTGGACGGGGGACGGGCCGGCGACGCGGATCGACGGGGCGGAGGCGCTGACGGCGGGGCAGCGCCGGCTGGAGCGGCCTGCGGTGCGGCTGGAGGGGGTGGCGGCGGCGCTGGCGGCGCTGGGCTGGGACGAGGACGGCGCGGAATTGCTCTACGCGGAGAGCGGCGACGCGGGGCGCACCTGGGGCGCGGCGGCGGCGATCCCGGCGGGCGGGGCGGTGCTGCCGAACGTGTCGCCGCAGTTCGCGGGCGGTTTTCTGTACCGCGCGGTGCTGGGCGACGACGGGGAGGCGCTGCTGTGCCGGTCGGCGGGGGCGGAGCAGCCGGTGTGTCAGGCGGCGGGGTCGGCGCGGATCGCGTCGTTCTCGGCGGACGCAGCGGGGGCGTGGGCGTCGGTGGACGCGGGGATCGGCCAGTGGGAGATCCGCCGGATCGGCTGGTGACCGGGAGGGGCGGCTACGGGCCGGAGCGCCCGCTGCTGCTGCTGGTCGAGCCGGATCTGCGGGCGCGGCTGCGGGTGTCGGCGCTGCTCGCCGGGTCGTTCGAGGTGATCCACGCGCGGATGGACGCCCGCGAGGTCGCCGAGGAGCCGCTGCGGGTGGCGCGGCTGCGGCAGCCGGAATTGGCGCTGATCAGCCTCTCCGTGCTGGAGCCGGAGGCGGGCCTGCGGCTGTGCCGGATGCTGAAGACCGATCTGGCCCCGGTGCGCGGGGTGGGGGTGCGGCTGCGCGGGGCGGCGCCTCCGGCGGAGGAGATCGCCGGGGTGTGGCTGGCGGACGGCATTTTCGCGGCGGGGGACGATCAGGTGCTGCCCTTCATCGAGGCGCTCAGCCGGGGAGAGCAGCCCCGGATCGGATCGCCGCCGCCGGGGGCGGGGGTGCTGCTCCGGCTGCTGCGGCGGCTGCGGCGGTGAGGCTGGCAGCGGTGACAGCGATCAGATCCTGCGTTGCGAAAGCCGATCAGAACATTGGCTGTAGACCGGCGCATCGGATAGCTCTGATCAGAGCGGGAGATGCCGATGCCCAATGAGACCAGCCGTCTGCAGGAGATCAACACCGAGCTGACATCCATCCTGGAGGCCCGCATCGCGGAGCTTACCGTGACGATGCGCGCCGCCGAGCAGACGACGCGCCAGATCGTCGCCACCGAGATGGAGATCGGCCGCTACCGGCAGATCCAGAGCAGCACCGGCCCCGAATTGGAGCAGCTCCAGGCCGAGCGGCAGTCCCTCGGGCTCCGCGCCGACGAGCTGCGGGCCGAGCACGGCAAGCTCACCCAGTCGCGGGACGACGCGCGCAACGAGGTGCTGCGGCTCCAGCAGGAGCAGCGGGAGCTGGACGGCGAGACCGAGAAGCTGCGCGCCCAGCAGCGGTCGCTGGAGGAGGAGGGCGAGGCGCTGCGCCGCGAGAACAACGACTTCAAGTCCCGCATCCGGACGCTCGAAGAGAACATCTCCCGCATGAAGAAGCTCAAGGAGGAGATGATGCTCAGCATCAGCGGCCTCACCGCCCAGATGAGCAACCTGGCGATGGGAAATAAAGAATAATGTCCGGCCCGGGCGAATCGAACGCTGACACCCTCGAAGAGGCGCGCGCCATCCTCGGCACCCTCGCCGCCGGTCGCTCCAGCCTGCTGCGGCTGGCCTCTGAGCACCTGCCGCTCGACCGGGCGGCCCGCCTCTACCGCGAATTGGGCGTGCCGGACACCGCCTCGCTCTCCCAGGTGGACGCGCTCGTGGAGCGCCGCGTCGGGCTGATGCGCCGCGCGCTCGCCGGGAGCGGGGGCAGCCTCGATCTGCGCATGAGCGCCACCCCGAGCCTCGACCCGGCGGTGCTGGCGTGGCTCGAACAGGTCGCCCTCCAGGCCGGCGAGCGCGCCGCCCGCGAACAGAGCGACCGCATCGGCTGGGAGCAGGTCGAGCGCCTCAACCGCAAAGAGCGCGAGCTCTCCGCCCGCATCGATCAGGAGCGCGCCGCCCGCGAGGCCGTCGAGCAGCAGCAGATCGACCTCACCGCCCGCCTCCACGACGCCGAGAGCCGCCTGCAGGCGCTCGCCGCCGCCGCCGAATCCACCGGCGCCGCGCTCATCGAGGCCCGCGCCCGCGCCGCCGAGGCCGAGCAGCGGCTCGCCGATCAGCGCAGCACCGACAAGGCCGCCGCTGAAAAAGCAGCCATCCAGCGCGCCATCATCGAACGTGCCAACGAGCGCGCGGCGATGGAGCGGATCATCGCTGACAAGGCTGCTGCAGAGAAGGCTGCCGCTGAAAAGGCCGCTGCCGAAAAGGCTGCCGCAGAGAAGGCCGCCGCTGAAAAAGCCGCCGCCGAAAAGGCCGCCGCCGAAAAGGCCGCCGCCGAAAAGGCCGCCGCTGAAAAGGCCGCCGCTGAAAAAGCCGCCGCTGAAAAGGCCGCCGCTGAAAAAGCCGCCGCTGAAAAGGCCGCCGCAGAGAAGGCTGCCGCAGAGAAGGCTGCCGCTGAAAAAGCTGCCGATGACAAGGCCGTCGCTGAAAAAGCCGCCGCTGAAAAGGCTGCCCAGACGCTCATCGAAGACGGCGAACGCACCCGCATTCCGGAGGAGCGCACCGGGCAGACGAGGCGGCCCAGGCCCCCCGCGATCGCCTTCGACGGCGACCTGTTCGGGACGACGATCAGCGCGCCCCCGATGGCGACGCCGCGCGTCACAGCGGGCGGCTTCCCCCGGCTGGAGCTGAGCGAGCCGGAGATCCTGCCGTCCCCCGAACCCGCTGAGCCTGCCCCCGGCGCAGCCGACCTCGAAGACGGGCAGATCAGCCTCTCCGCCCTGATGAGCGAGCCGCCGCCCGCCGCCGCCCATACCGCCTCCGACGAGGGCATCGGCGGGATGCTCCACGCGCCGGGCGAGGGCGCGCAGGCCGCCCGCCTCCAGGGCGACGACGCGCCGGAGGAGACCACCACCCCCCAGCCGCACATCCTCGTGGGCGCCGCGCACCCGGTCGTCGGGCGGTTCGGGGATCGGGACGTGCTGCCGGGGCCGGACATGGACACCGGGCCGATCCGCGTCGCCCTTCCGGTCAGCAAGAGCACCCCCTCCATCGGCACCCAGCGCCAGCGCGCGCAGCGCCCCGCCGACGAGATCGTCATCAGCAGCGACAGCAACGAGGGCGAGCGCCCCGGCCGCTCCAGCAGCGAAGGGCTCTCGGTCAGCCTCGAAGCCCCCGTCCTGCCCGATGTCCGCGTGCCGATCCTCACCGACGACGACGATGACGCCCCCGTCCCCGTCACCAACCCGATCATCGTCCCGACGTTCAACCCCGCCGACGACGCCCGCGCGATGGTGCTGCTCAACGAGGCCCGCGTCTCCAAGGAGCGCGGCGACCTCACCGTCGCCATCCAGCTCCTCACCGACGCCCTGGAGATGAGCCCCGACCACGCCGACGCCTACATCAACCGGGGCCACTGCCACCTCGATCTCGGCGACTACTCCAGCGCCATGAGCGACTTCTCCCGCGCCGAAGACCTCGAACCCAACAAGCCCGAACCCCACTTCGCCATGGGGAACCTGTACTTCAACCGCAAGGAGTACAAGCGCGCCGTCGAGTTCTACGATCACGCGCTGGAGCTGGACGGCTCCCACGCGATGGCCCGCTGCCGTCGCGGGATCTCCCACTACTACCGGAAGAACTACAAGCAGGCGTACCAGGATCTCCAGTCGGCCTACCGGCTCGACCCGGAGATCCCGAACATCCGGAAGTATGTCCAGATGGCGATGAAAAAAATGGACAAGCCGGACTGATATCAGCCGCTCCCGGCACCGTCACTGCGGGGTCGCTGAGACGGTAGCGCCGGTGCCGGTGTTCCCTGCGGTGTCGACGGCGCAGACGCGGAAGCCGTAGGCGGTGCCGCCGGTGAGGCCGGTGACGGCGGTGGTGGTCGCGGTGCCGGTGTAGACGAGGGTGCCAGTGCTGCAATTGGTCGGGGCGGCGGAGGTGGTCCCCCGGACGACCTTGTAGCTGGCGACGCCGCTGGTGGCGTCGGCGAAGCCGCTCCAGGAGAGGGTGACCTGCCCGGTCGCGGGGGTGGCGAGGACGGTGCCGTTGGCGGGGACGGTCGCGTCGTAGCCGATGGTGTCGGTGACGGCGGCGGCGGTGTTGCCCCAGGAATCGCGGAAGGTGGCGTAGACGGTCTGGGTGCCGGGGGCGGCGCCGAGGGTGACGGTGGCGGCGGTGTTGTAGGCGACGAAGGTGGTACAGGTTGTCGTCGCGCTCAGGCACATTGTAGCGACGGCGGTGTCATCGGTGGCGGAGAGGGCGGCGGCGACAGAGCGGGTGTTGCTCCAGGCGGCGCCGGCGGCGGCGGTGATGGTGCCGGTGGGCGCGTTGAACTCGGGGGCGGGGCGGGAGGTGACGGTGGCGCCGGTGCCGGTGTTTCCTGCGGTGTCGACAGCGCAGACGCGGAAGCCGTAGGTGGTGCCGTCGGTCAGGCCGGTGACGGCGGTGGTGGTGGCGGTGCCGGTGTAGACGAGGGTTCCCGTGCTGCAGGTGGACGGGGCAGTCGTCGTCCCCCGGACGACCTTGTAGCTGGCGACGCCGCTGGTGGCGTCAGCGAAGCCGCTCCAGGAGAGGGTGACCTGCCCGGTGGCGGGGGTGGCGAGGACGGTGCCGTTGGTGGGGCCGGTGGCGTCGTAGCCGATGGTGTCGGTGACAGCGGTGGCGGTGTTGCCGTATGTGTCGCGGAAGGTGGCGTAGACGGTCTGGGTGCCGGGGGTTGTGCCGAGGGTGACAGTGGCGGCAGTGTTGTAGGCGACGAAGGTGGTGCAGGTGGTGGTCGCGCTGAGGCACATGGTGGCGACGGCGGTGTCATCGGTGGCGGAGAGAGTCGCGGCGACGGAGCGGGTGTTGCTCCAGGCGGCGCCGGCGGCGGCGGTGACGGTGCCGGTGGGCGCGTTGAACTCGGGGGCGGGGCGGGAGGTGACGGTGGCGCCGGTGCTGACGTTTCCTGCGGTGTCGACGGCGCAGACACGGAAGCCGTAGGTGGTGCCGTCGGTGAGGCCGGTGACGGCGGTGGTGGTCGCGGTGCCGGTGTAGACGAGGGTTCCCGTGCTGCAATTGGCCGGGGCGGTGGTGGTCCCCCGGACGATCTTGTAGCTGGCGACGCCGCTGGTTGCGTCGGTGAAGCCGCTCCAGGAGAGGGTGACCTGCCCGGCGGCGGGGGTGGCGAGGACGGTGCCGTTGGCGGGGACGGTGGCGTCGTAGCCGATGGTGTCGGTGACGGCGGCGGCGGTGTTGCCCCAGGAATCGCGGAAGGTGGCGTAGACGGTCTGGGTGCCGGGGGCGGCGCCGAGG
>JBEIQZ010000171.1:0-10460 GCA_040376255.1 Alphaproteobacteria bacterium | reverse complement strand
TGTACATCGGCAGCGCATGCAGATCCGCCGCCGCCGCCGAGAGCTTCGGCCAGTCCTGCTCGTTGTCGAGCGCCCCGATCCGCACCTTGCTCGAATCCACCATCGCATGCGCGCACAGCAGCCGGTTCACCAGCTGGTGCCGCCCCATCTCCAGCGAGAACACCCCCACCCCCACCTTGCCCTTCTCGGCGGCGGCGAGGGCAATATTGAGGGCGAACGCCGTATTATGCACCAGAACGTCGTTCGCCACAAAGTTGTGTCGCACCGGTACAGTCAGATCGTAGACCTGCTGCAGACCCAGCGGCTCTACCGCCACGACCTCATCCCACCACAGATCGCTGTCCGCCAGCCGCGCCGCCTCCGCCTGCCCGAGCGCCGCCGCCAGGCGCCCGAGCCGCTCCCGGGAGAGGTTTTTACCGATATGCAGGTTGCCCGGCGCGATGCCCGCCCGCCGCGCCACAGACGCCCAGGACTCAGCGCCGCGCGCCGCATCCAGCAACGCCCACACGCCGCCCGGAACCACATCCATGTTCGTGTGGCCCCGCCCTGTCCGCGCCGCGAGCGCCGCCGCCACCCGCTCCACCGCCTGCTCCTTACCGAAGATGCCGACCTCTCTTATGAAGGCCCGGAGCGACGCCGCATCCGTCACGCTGATCTGCCAGCACACCCGCCGCTCCGCCCGATACAGGACCGTCCGCCGGTGGAGGCAGCCGACCACCCCGAACCGCAGCAGCAGGTGCTGGATCTGCCGCGCCAGCCGCTCGCTGACCGTCCCGTACCCGATCTGTGCCTGCCCGGTCTTCAGCACCGTCGCCCACCCGTCCGTGGCGAACAGCCGCGACAGGAACAGGGCGATCTGCTCCGGCGGCGCAGTGAAGATCAGATCGGGGATGAACTTCTCTGCCGCACCGCAGCCCCACAGGCCGATCTCCCGCAGCCACTGTGTCAGCGGGTTTCCCCTCTGGAGGCGCTCCTCATCGCCGAGGGCGGCAGCCTCGCTGCCCATCTCCGCTGCCCGCACCTTGATCGTCGGCGTGCGCCCTCCGTGCGACTCCTCGCGCCAGACGATCCCGCCGAACGCGCTCAGCGCATCGGTGAAGTCATCCCGCATCCGGGCCGATGCTGAAGTGAAGGCCGGGCAGGTCTGCGTAAGTCCGCCGTCCCCGATCAGGAGCCCGAGCAGCCGGAGCTCACACTCCCGCACCGGCGTTGTCCCCGCCACCGGCAGCCGCCGGGGGACAGCGATATGCTCCCCGACGCAGATCTCCGCCAATTGCCGCCATCCGCTGACGGTGAGGAAGGGGTGGGAGAGCGTCGTCTCCACCTGCCGACCGAGCCGGGTCGTGACGCGGAAGACCGGCTTCATCCCGTCGTCCACCACCGCCCCGATCCGCGCCGCAGACAGCCGTCCGTCTTCACCGAGGCTCAGCACCTCGCCCTCCCCACGGCGCACTACCTCTCCGATACGCTGCACCCGGCCATCGGAGAGCAGCACCTCAGCCGCCGCTGACAGACACTTCCCCATCGCCGGCCGCGCCGCCAGGATCAGCAGATCCGACTTCTGCAGCCCCGCCAGCATCCGATCCAGATCCGCGAACCCGGTCGGGATGCCGGTCAGCATTATCGTCTGCCCGGAGGCCCGCATCTCCTGCATGAGCTGCTGGCGCCGCTGGATCTCCAGGATCTGCTCGTCGACGAGGGTGGAGAGCGGGTGCCAGTCCCGGTTGCCGGAGAGCTGGCTGATGTCGAAGATCGACTTCTCCGCGTCATCCAGCAGCCGGATCAGATCCTTCTCGCCCTCGTTGACGTCCTCCACCATCGCGCGCGCGGCCATGACCAGCCGGCGCCGGACGGCATGCTCGCGCACGCGGATCGCGTAGACGTTGAGGTTCTCCACGCTCGGGCAGGCGTTGGGGAGCGCCCCGATGTAGGCCACCCCCCCGAAGCGCTCCGCGTCCGGGCGGCGGCCCACCTCGTCGATGACCGCCACCAGATCGCCGCCGCGCCCCTGCTCGCTCATCTCAATGAAGAGCGCGAAGAGGTGCTGGTGGGCGGGCTTGTGGAAGTCCTCCGCCTTCACCTTCTCCATGACATCGGCGAGCTGCGGCATATCGATCAGCAGCCCGCCGAGCAGGGTCCGCTCAGTCTCCCAGTTATGCGGCAGCTTCATGGATCAGAACCCACCGTTAAAACTGGCGGACATCCAGGTTACCCCCGGATGACGTAGACCTTGACCGTCGACTCCACGTCCTTGATCAGCTTCACCGGCACCTGGAAGACGCCGATGTTGCGGATGGGATCGGCCAGCACGATGCTGCGGCGATCCACCGTCACGCCGACGCCCGCGAGCGCCTCAGCGATGTCCTGGTTGGTGACCGAGCCGAAGATCTTGTCCTCGCCGCCGGTCTGCCGCTTGATGGACACCGAGGTGCTGCCGATCTTCGCCGCCAGCGCCTTCGCGTCGGCGAGCGCGCGGGCCTGCTGGGTCAGCAGGATGCGGCGCTGGTGCTCCAGACGGGCGGTGTTGCGGGCATCAGCCAGCACCGCCAGCCGCCGGGGCAGCAGGAAATTGCGGCCGTAGCCGTCAGCGACATCGACAACTTCGCCGGCCGCTCCCAGGTTAGACACGTCCTCTTGAAGGATGACTTTCACAGCGAACTCCACGCCCGTCGCCGGGCAGAATCTGTTGAAACAGGGCGCCGGAGCATCTCCAGCGCCAGAGATGATGCCGCAGCCGGAGCCGCGACCGGCAGGCTAGTCCTCGACCTCGGCGACGACGTCCTCATCGTTCTCCTCGATCTCCTCGCGGTAGCGGCGCTCGGCCTCTTCCTCGGCGCGCTGAGCGGCCATGCGATCCTGGCGCTGGCGCTGACGCTCAGAGGCCAGAACCTTGCGGCTCTCGAAGTCCACGTCCTTGGACATCACGACGGTGAGGAAGCGGAGGAGATCCTCCTCGTTCTTCAGGATGCGCTCTACCTCAGCCACGATCTTCGCCGGGCCGACGTAGTTGAGGTAGATGTAATGCCCGCGCACATGCTTCTTGATCGGGTAGGACAGCTTGCGCTTGCCCCAGTCCTCGTCCACCAGCAGCTGACCGCTGTTGTCGGTCACCAGCGCCTTGTACTTCGCGGTGAGCTTGTTCATCAGGTCGTCGGTCAGATCCGGGCGGATCACGTAGGTCGTCTCGTACTCGTTCAGAGTCATTCTGCCTCCACCGCACCCTCAGGGTCTCCTGCCGGGCGGGCTCATGTTGCTTGATTGTTTTCAGTTTTCAGGTTTATTGGCGCTTAAGTTTGCGCTTGTTTTGGCGCTTGTTTTGGCGCTGATCTTCGCGCTCGTATCCGGATCTGTATTGAAGGCGTTCATCGTGCGCTCCAGCCCCGCCGAGAGCATGCTCTCGACGGCGTCCGTCGCACGATCCAGCACCCCGTCCAGCACCGCGCGCTCATCCGCCGTCCACGCCGTCAGCACGTAGTCCACCACCTCCATCGGCGGCGCCGGTCGACCGATGCCGACCCGGATCCGGTTGAAGGGCGCCGTCACGAGCCTCAGGATGTCACGGATGCCGTTGTGCCCGCCATGCCCGCCGCCGCTGCGGATCCGCAGCCGCCCGAACGGCAGATCCAGATCGTCGTACACCACCGTCAGCGCCGCCGCGTCGAGCTTGTAGAAGCTGAGCAGCGTCGCGACCGGCTGGCCTGAGCAGTTCATGAACTGCTGCGGCCGGACCAGGATCACCCGCTGCCCGCCCACCAGCCCATCCCCGATGATCGCCCCGGCAGTCTCCCGGCGCGCGAGGATGTTCCACCGGAGCGCGAGGCGCTCCAGCACGCGGAACCCGACGTTGTGCCGGGTGTCCGCATAGCGGGGTCCAGGGTTTCCCAGGCCGACGACCAGGTGCATCCGATGTTACTTCTTGGCCGGGGTGGCAGGCTTGGCCGCCGCCGCCGCAGGCTTGGCCGCCGGCTTGGCTGCCTTGCCCTTGGCCTTGACCGCCTCAGCCGCGTCAGCCGCCGCCTTGGCCGCCTCTTCCTTGGAGATCTTCTTGCCCTCGACCGTCAGCACGTTGAAGTCGCGCGCGAAGAGGATCTGCGTGTCGGCGGGCGCCGTGAGGTTCGACGCCTTGATGAACTCGCCGATGTCGAGGTTGGTGATGTCGTACTCGATGGCCGCCGGGATGGCGAGGGGCGAGCACTTCACCTTCACCGAGCGCACCAACTGGCGGAGCAGACCGCCCGCCTTCACGCCCATCGACTTCCCGACGGTCACGAAGGGGACCTCGACCACCGTGCTGTCGCCGTCCGCGACCTCGTAGAGATCGATGTGCTCGATGTCATGGGAGACCGGGTGGCGCTGCACTTCGCGCACCAGGCAGGTGATCTGGTCGGCGCGGATGCCCTCGACGCCGATCAGCACGTTGCGGGAGACGTTCTTCCGCAGACCGCTCAGCACCTCGGTCTGATCCAGATAGACGTTGGAGGGCATGTTTCCGCCACGATAGATGATGGCCGGGATCTTGCCCGACTGCCGCGCCTTCCGGGCAATGCCCTTGCCGGTTTCGCTGCGCGTCTCAGCGCGCACGGAGAAGGATACCTGAGAAGCACTCATCTGCGTCAAACCTCAGTCATCAAGGCTCACGCAGCCCATGCCAGGGTTCAACAACAGCACCCGCACTTTTCAGCGCCAGGTCGCCGCCATTGTCACACCCTGGACACTCTCCAGATCAGTAGCGACTGTGGAGAGGGGCTCCGTGGAGCCGGTGCAACGTACAGACCGGAATGGCCTGCACAGGGGGCGCTCATCTACCTCACCCCCCCCGGTACGTCAAGCCCGCCGCTGACGATCCTGACGGGATCACCGGAACAGGCGGCTCACCGAGTCGTTGGAGTGGATCGACCGGATCGCCTCCGCGAACACCGACGCCACCGAGACCACCTCCACCTTGCCGCAGGCCGCCGCCTCCGGGCTGAGCGGCACGGTGTCGGTAACGACGATCCGCTCGATCGGGCTCGCCATGATGCGCTCCACCGCCGGCCCCGACAGCACCGGGTGCGTCGCCGCCGCCAGGATCCGCTGCGCCCCGCCCGCCTGGAGCGCCTGCGCCGCCTTCCCGAGCGTCCCCGCCGTGTCCACCATGTCGTCGATGATCACCACGTCGCGATCGCGCACATCGCCGATGATGTGCAGCGCCTCCGACTGGTTCGGTCCGCTGCGCCGCTTGTCGATGATCGCCAGCCCCGCCCCGAGCCGCTTGGCGAAGTAGCGCGCCCGCTCCACGCCGCCCGCGTCAGGCGAGACGATCACCGTCCGCTCCCCCACCAGGCGGCTGCTGAGGTGCGTGCAGAGCGTCGGGGAGGCGTAGAGGTTGTCCACCGGACAGTCGAAGAAGCCCTGGATCTGCCCCGCATGCAGATCCATCGTCAGCACCCGCTCCACCCCGGCTGCGGTCAGCAGGTTCGCCACGAGGCTCGCCGTGATCGGGGCGCGCGGCAGCACCTTCCGATCCTGACGCGCATAGCCGTAGTACGGGATCACCGCCGTGATCCGCCCCGCCGACGCCCGGCGGCAGGCGTCCACCATGATCAGCAATTCCATCAGGTGATCGTTGGCCGGCGCGCATGTCGGCTGCAGGAGGTACACATCCCGCCCGCGCACGTTGTCCTGCATCTCGACCTGGATCTCTCCATCCGAGAAGCGTGACACCTTCGCGCGCCCGATCGGCACACCGAGCGCGGCGCAGATCGCCTCGCTGAGACCCTGGTTCGCGTTGCCTCGGAACAACCGGATTTCCATGTACATACAGCCTCCGGGCGCACGGCTATCCCGGCGCCGCCCCGCCGGACAGGGAGCGACACCGGGATGAATGACGCGCCCGGCATGCCCGTACCAGCCAGCGGAGCCGGATCATGCCCATGCTGTCTGCAATCCCCCTTCTCGCGCTCTCTTCCCTGATCGCGCTCACCCCGCCCGCAGCCTCCCAGACAGTCCCATCCCAGACAGTCCCATCCCAGACAGTCCCTGCGGCCCCTCCGGCCCCTGACGCCGCAGCCGCCAGCCTGCCCCCCGACGCCCGGTTCGCGCTGGCGCTCTACTGCGACCCCACCTGCAGCGACGACGTCCTGAACCGGCTGGAGGAGGATCTCGCCAGCATCCAGGGCCGGAGCGGCTTCCCCGCCACCATCACCCGCCCCGGCCGCATCATGGGCATCGCAGACACCGCGTTCGGCATCCCCGATCAGGACGTGATCGACGCCTACGGGGTCGGGGTCGACCGGCCGGAGTCCCTCGCCCGATCTGAGCAGGTCGTCCTCGCCTGGTTCGCCGCCCCCGTCTCCGGCGCCCTCCCCGCCCTCACCACCGCGCACGGCGCCTTCGCCCGCGCCGCCGCCGCGTCCGGCGGCTGGATCGAGGATCTCGACACCCAGCAGATCTTCGGCGCCGCTGCCTGGACGGCCCGCGACCCCGCCCGGCTGGCCCCCGGCGCCGCCGACCCCGCCCCGCTCGACGACTGGTTCGTCATCGACGGCGCGCCCGTCGACGCCGCCGACCCCGACGGCCCGATCCGCCTCGTCACCCGTGGCCTCCGCCGCGTCGGCCTCCCCGATCTCGTCGTGGAGAGCATCGATCCCGGCCTCGCCGGGGACGTCTCCACCGTCCTCAACGCCACCGCCCTCGGCCTCTACACCCGCGCCGCCCGCAGCCCCGATGACCTCCGGCTCCAGACCGCCACCATCGACGGCGCCGCCTCCTTCGCCGCCGCCGCCCGCCGCGACGACGATCCCGAAGCGCCCCTCTGGCGCCTCAGCTTCGACGGTCAGATCCTCGCCCCCGCTCCCGACCCCGTAGACCCTGACCTCACCGGCGCCGCTCCTGCCGGACAGGTCGCCGAAGCATCGCCCATCCTCTCCGACCCCGCGCCCATCCCCGCGCTCATCTCCGCGCCCATCCCCGCGCCCATCTCCGCGCCCATCTCCGCGCCCATCCTCCCCGCGCCCATCCCCGCCCCTGCGCTCACCTCCCTCCGCTCCGCCCCTGCCGACCTGCAGGACGCGCAGGAGCAGGCGATGGAGCGGCTCAGCGGCGTCGTGCTGCCCGCAGTCCGCGCCGGGCTGCCCCCGCGCGAGGCCGTCGCATGCTCCCTCCCCTTCGAGACCCGCGACGGCAGCACCGAGTACATGTGGGTCGAGCTGCGCTCGGTCAACGGCGATGAGCTGACCGGCGTGCTGGTCAACGAGCCCTACAACGTCGAAGGGCTCCGCAAGGGCGACACCATCGCCTTCCAGCTTGACGAGGTCTTTGACTACATCTGGAAGCGCGCCGACGGCAGCCGTGAGGGCAACACGACGGCGAAGTTCCTGTAGGGACGTTCCTGTAGGGACGTCCCGTAGAGACATCCCGCAGGCTACTTCTTCTTCCGGGGCGCCCGCGCGGTCGTGGACGAACCCGGAGAGCTGTCAGAGACCGGCAGGGCGGCTCCGGCGGCCTCTGCCTTCGGCGCCTCCGCCTTCACCTCTGAGGGCGCGGCCTCCACCACCGGCGCAGCCTCCACCATCGGCGCAGCCTCTGCGACCGGCGCGGCCTCCGCCGGGGCGGCCTCCGCTTCATGCGCGCCCGCCGGGGCGATCCCCTCAGCCGCCTCCGGAGCGGCGACCTTCGGCGGCTCGTCCGGCTCGACCCGGATGAACGCCACGTTGCCCTTCATCGGGCGCTTTCCGCTGCGACCGAACGTCCAGTCGCGGCTCTCCGTCATGGAGTTGACCTGCTCATAGCTGCTCTGCAGCTCCGTGTCGGAGCGGCGGGCGTCGGGCTCGTCGTAGAAGTCGAGATCGGGGATCCGGACGGTCGGCGTCCCCTCCTTGTTGCGGAAATTCTTCTTCGCCATGAGCCGGATACAGCGCCATGTCTGCTGATCCAGCGGCACGTCCGGCCCGGCAGACATGAGGATCACCCGCACCCCGGGGAGGCCGGAGATGGCCATCGACTTGATCGTGGAGGGCAGGTTGCCCTGGCGCCCGCCGACCGCATGGATGTTCACCATGTGGCGCTCTCCGGCGCAGTTCAGCCCTTCAAAGCCGACGATATCCAGACGGATCCTCGGCGCGATGTCCCATTTCATCCGAACCTCTTTTGTAGAATTTTCAGTAATGGACATCAATAGTGGACAATGGAGTGGACCGGCGCCTCCCCCAGCACGCCGCGCCCGCCGAGGAAGTCCAATTCCACGATGAATGCGTAGCCGATCACCTGCCCGCCCAGCCGCCCGACCAGCCGCCCGGTCGCAGCCGCCGTCCCGCCGGTCGCCAGCAGATCGTCGATGATCAGCACCCGGCTCCCCGCCGGGAAGGCGTCGACGTGCATGTCGAGGGTGGCCGTGCCGTACTCCAGCGCGTAGGACTCGCTCACCCGGTGGTAGGGCAGCTTGCCCGGCTTGCGCGCCGGGACGAAGGCGCAGCCGAGCGCCATCGCCAGCGGCACGCCGAAGATGAAGCCGCGCGACTCCATCCCCACCACCGCGTCGACCTTCCCGTCCCGCCAGGCCGCTGCCAGCGCATCGGTGATCGACTGCATCAGCGCCGCGTCCTGGAGGATGGGGGTGATGTCCTTGAACAGGATGCCCGGCTTCGGGAAGTCTGGGACATCCCGGATCACCGCCTCCACCCGCCCCCTCAGCTCCGCCCCTGCCTGCGCCCCTGCCTGCTCCCCTGCCATGTGCCTCTCCTCCGGTCAGCGCCGGTGATGATGGATGAAATCTCTGTTATGCCGCCTGAGACTGCCGCGCACCGAACCACTTGACGAACATCCAGCCCAGCCCCAGCCCGCCCACCGCCAGCACGAACCAGATCAGGTTGGCCTTGACCGCGTGGACCATCGCCTCGGGATCGTTGAGCAGATCCGGCTGCTGGCCGATGGTCTGCGCGCCGAAGATGGCGAGGATGGCGCACCAGAGGGTCGATCCGGCGAAGGTGATCGCCAGGAACTGCCAGAACGGCACCCGGATCAGCCCCGCCGGGAACCCGATCAGGTGGCGCACCACCGGCAGCAGCCGCGCCAGAAAAATCCCGCCGAGCGCGAACTGCGCCAGCCAGCGCTCGGCCAATTCCAGCCGCTCCGGCGGCAGCAGGAACCAGCGCCCGTAGCGCACGACGAACGCCCGCCCCGCCGTGTAGGTGAGCGCGTAGCAGAGCGAGGAGCCGAAGGTCGATCCCAGCCCCCCGGCGAGGATCACCCCCGGGAGCGACAATTCCCCCTGCGCCGCCCAGTAGCCCGCCGGAGGCATCACCACCTCAGACGGGATCGGGATCACCGTGCTCTCCAGCGCCATCAGGCCGAAGACGCCGACATAGCCGTACTCGCGCGTCCACTCGAACCACATCCGCATCAGATCATGAAGCATCGCCCTCTCCTGTCTCCCACCAGCCCGCCACGCGCGGCAGCAGCGCATGCGCCGTCAGATCCATCCCCAGCGGGGTCACCGTCACGTAGCCCTCCTCGCAGAGCGGCCCGTCCGCCTGCGGGTCGTCTGAGAACCGCTCATGGTCGCCGCCGATCCAGTAATACGGCTTCCCCCGTGGATCGCGGCCCACCGTCACCAGCGGGTGATAGTACCGCCGCCCCATCGGCGCCACCCGCAGCCCCCGCACCTGCGCCAGCGGCAGATCCGGCACGTTGACGTTGAGCAGCGTCCCCGGCGGCAGCCCCCGCTCCAGCACCTGCCCCGCCACCTCCCGCGCCCAGTGCCGGGCCGTCTCCCAGCGCGGCGCGCCGGAGCCGCCCTTCAGGTACAGGCTCACCGCGACCGCCGGGATCCCCAGCGAGACCCCCTCGCGCGCCGCAGCCACCGTCCCTGAATAATGGACGTCCGTCGAGAGGTTCGCCCCCCGGTTGATCCCGGACACCACCAGCGCGGGCCGCCGGGGCAGCAGGTAGTGGCAGGCCAGGTACACCGAGTCCGCCGGGGTGCCGGTCACCCCGAACACCCGATCCTCCTGCTCGATGATCCGCAGCGGCTCATGCATCGTGAACGAGTGCGACTTCGCCGACTGCTCAGTCATCGGCGCCACCACCCACACATCCCCGAGCGCGCTCAGCGCCTCCCGCAGCGCCGCCAGGCCCGGCGCCCCCACTCCATCATCATTCGACAGCAGAATCAGCACAGCGCTGCACCCATCAGACCAGGGCCGTCCCTAACCGGCCGCTCAGGAACATGCCCGACCCAGTTCAAAATCCCAGCAGATCCGCAGCGTGTTTCCCTCAGTCACTGTCACCCGGATCGGATCAGAGCGCCTGCCCCGGCAGGACTCTGCCTCGCAGATGACCGTCACCAGATAGCCGCCCGGCGCAAGGCTCAGCGAGCTCCAGGTCTTCCCGCCGCTCCCGCCGCTGATCTGGAAGCGCGCCGCCGACGGACGGCTCGTCACCATCAGCGTCCCG
Organism: Alphaproteobacteria bacterium; assembly: GCA_040376255.1. Classification (GTDB taxonomy): domain Bacteria; phylum Myxococcota_A; class UBA796; order UBA796; family SXON01; genus JBEIQZ01. The sequence goes on along the minus strand of JBEIQZ010000171.1, from coordinate 29 downwards.
GTCTTCGCCGCCGGGGTCGCCGCCGGGGT
>JBEIQZ010000480.1:0-4857 GCA_040376255.1 Alphaproteobacteria bacterium | reverse complement strand
GGCACCTTCCTCGACATGGCGGCGATGGTGCGCGGCGCCTTCCCTGAGTCGTCGATGCACGGGATCTTCGTGCTGCCGGGCGTGTTCCGGGCGGTCGACAGCGCCTTCGCCAAGCTCGCGGCCAACGGCTACGCCTGCCTGATGGAGAGCAACCACACGTTCTCCCACCCCTGGAAGGTGCGCTGGACCGCCGATCAGCGCCCGGAGCCGGTCAGTTCCCTGTTCGACCACTGGACGGTCTACAGCGGCACCAACATCGCCGGTCAGACGCTGGCTGACGACAACGAGTGCTTCCGCGCCATCGGCGAGGCGCTGTTCCTGCCGTTCTCGGCGGGCCAGATGGCGGCGTGGATCCAGGGCGTGCAGGTAAACCGCAAGCAGTACCTGTCCAATTACATCTATTATCCCTACACCATCACCGCCCCTGACGGCAAACAGGTCGAGACGCACGGCGAGCGCTGGTACACCCCGTTCTCCGCCTTCGGCATCAGCAAGCTGAGCTTCCCGAGCTGGCGCCTGCTCAACTTCTCGAAGTACGAGCTGGCCGCCCGCATGATCGGCATGCTCGACCCGACCGCAGGGGCCACAGGCGCCCCCGGCAGCGCGAGCGGCCCCGGCAACAGCGCCGTCACCCCGAAGATGATCGCCCGCTTCATGTACGAGGCCGGGTGCTACCAGGGCGAATTGGAGATGGACGACGGCAGCCGCCAGCGCCACGCCCAGATCCAGGATCTGCTGTTCCGGCTCGTCGGCGTCGACGGCAACCCGACCTCGATCCCCGACGACATCGGGCGCCGCAGCCGCCACCTCGTCGACGACGCGGACAGCATGTTCACCGAGAAGTCCACGCGGCAGATCTGCGCCGATCACTGGCGCGCGGCTGAGCGGGGCGTTGGCGATCCGCAGAGCCCCGGATCGGAGGGCGAGTGGGTGCGCCAGATCCGCCAGAACCGGCAGCGCATGGAGCACACCTTTGAGGCGCGGCTGTGGGAGCTTGTCGAGGTGTACCGGCTGAAGCCCGGCATGGGCCCGTCCGGGGTGATCCAGCTGATAAAAAAGGTGCGCGAGCAGATCCAGCGCCCCGGCGATCAGGAGCGCTACGCCGACTGGTTCCGCCGCCGCCAGCCTGAGCAGCGGAGCCTCGCCGCCGAGTCCAAGCTGCTGTGGGATCGGCAGGTCACCAACGCCGACGCCGCGAGCAGGGGCTTTTTTGCCAGCAAGGACAATCACCGCGTCGCCGTCGATAAAGCCGCCGCGACCCTGCGCGATCACTTCGACGCCCTGAACTCCCTCGTCCAGAGCGAGGAGGCGATCCGCCTGCTCGACCGGCTCGACGGGGTGCTCCAGAAGGTGATCACCGACATCGAGCGCATCGCCGAGGATCTGTCGACGCTCCGGGGCCAGCTCGAAGCCTACCGGGATTTCTACAGGAACCCCCAGAATTCCAGCCTGTTCACCGAGCTGCCCATCCCGCCGCACATGGAGGACCCGCTCAGCCACTACCTCGGCACCGGCAGCGAGCCGGGGCTGCGGCTCAGCCGCCTGCTCGACCGCATCCTGCGGCAGAACGGCATCCTGACGCTCAACGAATTGCGGAGCCGCCTCAACAGCGGGCGCGACCGGCTGCGCGATCTGCTGGCGATGGAGTGCTTTTTCGCGCTGAAGGGCCAGAACGGGCTCACGACGGCCTTCGGTCAGGAAGAGGATCCGCCCAAGGAAGCCTTCGTCGAGCGCTACTCCATCCTGAAGGTGCTGCGCGACAACGCCAAGGACAGCCAGCAGCTCCGCAGCCAGCTCGCCGAGCTCTACAAGCGCAGCCTCCCCTGGGTCAGCATCGCCGAGGAGGCCACCCGGATGTCCAGCTACCAGCCCAAGTCCGACGCCTTCATCGGCTTCGTCGACGGCGGGCTGGAGAGCTTCGGCAAGGAGCTGGTCAAGGAGGTGCGCGAGCTGAAGACCCAGAACTTCCACGCGCAGAAGGTGCTTACCCGCGACCCCAGCGAGATCATCTTCTATACCGAGCTGTCCGCCTTCCCCGGCTTCTTCATCGGCGAGGTCCACGGCCCCACCGGGATGGCTCAGCGCTACAAGGAGATCCTCTACGGCCCGCGCTACGAGCCGCTGCACGTCCACCAGGACTTCCACGAGTACCAGTCCGTCCTGCCGATGAGCCAGCACGAGGTCGAGTCGTTCAAGGGCGCGTGGAAGCTCTTTGTCCAGGCGATCTTCTTCGGCATCCTCCGCAGCGTCAAGCTCCGCCCCTGGGACGACACCCGGAGCGCCTGGCAGTACCGCGAGGCCACCGACGCCTTCGAGATCCGCTGGACCGACGTCGGCCCGGACGGCACGGTGCTGCGCCGCCTCCTGGAGAACAAGGACAACCTGCGCGGGCGCATCCAGCGCGACGTCGAGGCCGCTGAGCAGCGCTTCCGCAGCAACGGCGGCACCTGGCTGCACCTGAAGGCGCTCGCCGACTGCTGGTTCTACACCGTCTTCCCGATGCGCCGCGAGGCCCACATCTCCACCACCGGCGCCGACCGCTTCGAGGGCAGCATGGCGACCAACGTCCTCGCCGAGCTCTCCCTCGACTACCGGCGCAAGGCCGCCAGCCAGCCGGCCCCCGCGCCCGGCGCCCCGCCCCCGCCCTCCTTCGAGCGCCTGCTGCTCACCCTCTCCGAGTGGGCCGCCCCCGCCGCCCGCAGCCGGGGCGGCGTCGTCCCCTCCACCCTCGAAGTCCCCGAGGAGGAGCGCCGCGCCGAGTGGGTGTTCCAGGACGCCGCCACCCGGGCCGTCCAGCTCTGGATCAGCGACGGGCGCCTCTCCGAGTCCCGCGACGACGCCGGGCAGCTCCAGATCCGCTACCCCCGCATCAGCATCGACTGGGAGCGCTTCAACACCGCCCAGAGCCGCCCCGCCTGGCGCTACCGGAGCGCCGACGGTCGCGTCCAGCCCGATCTCTCCGCCGACGAGATCGCCGCCCGCATCCAGCAGGCTCCCCGCGCCCTCCACGAGGTCCTCGCCCCCGGCATGACCCGCTGGACCCCCGCCGCCGACGTCCCCGACATCGCCGCCCTGCTCCCCGCCGACCCCGCCGCCCCTGCCGCACCCGCAGCCCCCATCCCGGTCGCCCCCGTCCCGCCCGTCCCCGTGACGACAAAGATCCTCACCGGCTCGACCGCCTGGCCCCCTGCCCCTCCGCCACCCGCGCCGCCCGCGCCGCCGCCCCTGCCCGCCGCGACCGAATTGCGCTTCCGCTACCAGGGCGCTGCCGGAGCCCACCTCTCCGTCCCCGCCTCCGGGATCGCCGCCTTCATCCAGCAGCAGCCCACCGGCCAGCACCGCGTCTGGATCCTCGGCTGGCCCGCGTGGAAGGAGGCCGCCGACGTCCCTGAGATCGCCTCCCTCCTCCCCCCTCCCCCCGATCCGGCCCCGCAATTCCACTACATGGGCGCCGACGGCGTCGACCGCACCCTCTCCGCCCCCGAGATCCTCGACCTGATCGCCGCCGCCCCCACCGGCTACCACATGGTCTGGCGCGAGGGGATGCCCGCCTGGGCCGACGCGCGCACCGTCCCTGAGATCGCCGATCTGGCTGCACCCCCGGCCTGATCACCGGCTATCTTACCGCATGGCCTACGCGTGGTCCCAGGATCTCCCCGAACGCCGGACGATGCGCATCCCCGCAGATCGTCCGGTCTACTTCATCTACGATCTCCACCTCGGCGATGGCGAACACAGCGACATCTTCATGGGCAAGGATCGCCACCTCCACGCCCTGCTCGACGAGGTGCGCCGCGAAAAAGGCCGCCTCGTCATCGGCGGCGACGCCATCGACTTCCAGCAGGCGTGGACCCTCACCCGCATCCTCCACGCCCACGGCAAGCTGCTCCGCGCCCTCTCCGAGCTCGCCGACCAGACCGATGTCATCTACATCTACGGAAACCACGACTACGACATCCGCATCTACCGCGACATCCTCCGCTTCCAGGTCTGCTCTGAGCTGGAGGTCGGCGACGACATCATCGTCCAGCACGGCCATGAGTTCGACCCCTTCATCGGCCCCCACCTCCACGCCTCCCACACCGCCACCATCATCCACCACGCCATCGAACGCTACACCGGCCACTTCCTCCGTATGCCCCTCTCCGACTTCTACAACGGCGGCATGCGCCTCACCGGCTGGCTCGCCTACTACGGCCTCTGGCGACCCCTGAGCCTCCGGAACAAGCTGCTCAGGGCGATGAACATGCACGACACCGCCGACCGCTCCGAATTCCTCATCCGCCACTGGATCCGCAGCGAGGTCGGGGACCCGGTCGGGATGACCCTGCCCGCGCTCGCCTGGGCAAAAAAGAAGGGGGTGCGGCTCGTCGCGGGACACTCCCATATGCCCTGCAACCTCGTCCACGACGGGACACAGTACGTCAACACCGGATCGTGGACGTTCGGGTGGGCTCAGTACACGACGCTCGTCGAAGGGAAATTCATGGTGCGGGATTGGCTCAGCAGGCGTGAGTACAAAGATGAGCTGTACAGGCCGCTGCTGGACGGGGAATTGGATCACCTGGATTTTGATCGGTGGTGGAGGAACCAGTATCTGGGGTGGTTCCGGTATCGGTCGGGGGAGGCGCGGAGGCTTCTGTGAAAGGCAAAAGACAGGTCTGGGAGGCACGGAGGGCACGGAGGAAAGGCAAAAGGCGAAAGGCAGAGGATCACGGCGACACGGCGGCACGGCGAAAGGCGAAAGACAGAGCGGGGATGATGCGCCAGCGCGGGGAGGGCCGGGCCTATCAGAAATTCTGTGTAACTGCCTCAGTGGGCCGAACGGACATGGTGTGAACTCAGACCGGCATCCGG
>JBEIQZ010000152.1:0-11047 GCA_040376255.1 Alphaproteobacteria bacterium | reverse complement strand
CCCGCACCCCCTCCCCCCCCAGCTCCCTCCGCTTCACATCCGCCGCCATCCTCCCCTCCTTCAGCATCAGCACCCGCGTCGCCACCTGCGACACCGAATCCAGCAGATGCGTCGACAGCAGCACCGTCGCCCCCGCCTCACACCGCCGCATCAGAAACCCCTCGACCCTGAGCGCCGACTCCGGATCGAGCCCATTGATCGACTCATCCAGCACGAGCAGCGCGGGCGCCGACAGCACCGCCGCCGCGAGCGCCGCGCGCCGCCGCATCCCCTGGGAGTATTCGCGGATGGGGCGATCTGCGTCAGGCCCGAGGCCGGCGATGAACAGCGCATCGTTGATGTCGCCCTTGCGCCGCACGCCGAGGACAAATTCCAGGAATTCACGCGCGCTGAGGTACGGATAGAGGACGGGCTCTTCCGGCACGATCCCCATGCGTTCGCGGGCGAGATCGGGCTCACGGTGGACATCGACGCCGTCAACTTTCACCTCGCCGGTGGTGGGGAGCAATTGCCCGGTGAGGATCTTGAGGAGGGTGCTCTTGCCTGCGCCGTTGGGGCCGATGAGGGCGACGAATTCCCCGGCGAGGAGGGTGAAGCTGAGATCCTGGAGCGCGGTCTTGCGTCCGAAGGTCTTGGAGATCCCTGACACTGTGAGCCGCATCACCCCCCTCCTTGAGCCCATCGGGTCCATCCTGCGAGCACCAGCAGCGCGACCCCTGGATAGATCCAGCCCGCCTGCGCCCGCCACCGCATGCCGGTCAGCGCCGAACCGCCCGCCAGCAGCAGCGCCCCGACCTCCCACAGCAGCCCGCCGATCCCGGCCCCCCGGATCCAGCCCAGCCCGCCGCCGAGCAGGAGCGGCGGCTGCATCCAGAGCCAGAGCGCGAGCGTCCGGGCGGGGAGCGACTGCGCGGGGGGGAGCGGGAGCCACACATCGAGCCACTCCGGGTCGCGCTGGCGCATGCGGACGCCGATCCAGCCGATCCAGATCGCCCCGGCGGCGGCGAGCAGCCCGGCGGCCCCGGCGCGGCTCCACGCGGCGATCCCGGCGAGCGCGCCGACGCCCCACAGGCCGAGCAGGCTGCTGCGCTCCTCGCGCCAGCCCTGCCGCAGATCGCGGAGCATCGCGAGCCGCCAGCCTGCCGGGACGAACCGCAGCACCCACTCCAGGTAGACCCGGCTGGCCTCTCCGGGATCCTCCTGGGCCGCCCACGCCGCCTCGACCTCGCCGAGGATGAGCGGCAGCAGGGAGAGCCGCGCCCGCCCGATCCAGGCGAGGCCGACGCCTGCCGCACCGGCAAGCCACGGCAGCAGGAGCAGCCCCCAGCCCCAGGCTGCGCCTCCGGCCACCGCCTCCAGCCCGGCCGCAGCGCCGATGAGAGACAGCCCGCCGAGGCCGAAGGCGGCGCCGGGCGCGTAGAGCAGCGCGGCCTGCATCCGTGGATTGACGCCCCGGATCGCGTCCAGGACGGGCGCCCACGCGGGGCTGCTGCCGACGGAGGGCGCGACGAGGTTGATCCCGGCGCCCAGCCCCAGCCCCGCGACCCACGCCCCGCCGACGAGGGTTGCCGCCGCCGCGAACAGGCGCGGGTGCGGGTACATCGGCAGCAGGGGGGCCAGCCCGCAGGCCAGCCAGGGGAGGCTGTCGCGAAACAGCTCCGGCAGGCGGGCCTGGAGCCAGAGATCGGCGCGGAGGGGGTGGAGGTCGATCACGCCGCGATCCGGCCCGCGCACCATGCGCTGGTAACCGCCGAGCGCGAGGCCGGCCGACAGCAGCAGCCCGATCCGGAGCACCAGATCGCGGCTGCCGCCGATCAGCAGGCGCGGGCTCTCCAGAAAACGGTATATTCCCCCTGCTGCATCGGGATCCGTCCCTCTCTGGAGCAGCGGCAGGATCGCCACCAGCACCAGCGCCGGGAGCCACGCCGCAGCCCACGCCCAGGGCGACTCTGCCTGACGGCGCGCCCGCTGACGGGCCTCTGCCTGCTGGTAGGGGTTCGGGGGCACGACAGATATCTATCCCTTTCTCTCCGGCATGGCAGGGTGCGTAACCCTCAGCGCACTGGCAGCCTCTATGGACTGCGATAAGCTGCCCGGCCTGGAGAAATGGAATGCCCAATCATCCGCAGCGTGAAGACATCATCGGTCGCATCCAGCAGGCCGCACAGGGCCTCGACGGCTCAGCGGCGTTCGCCTCGTTCGTCTCGGCCGTGCTGGCGCAGTGCCGCACGACCTCGTTCTCAGAGCGGGGCGCGGCAGAGAGCGCGGCGCAGCTGGTCGCGCTGTATGGCACCGCGCAGGCGGAGGGCGGGAGCCTGAAGGTGCAGGTCACAGCGACGGATCGCGGGGTGCGGGTCTGCACGGTGATGGCCGATCAGCCCTTCATCATCGACACCATCCGGAAGGCGCTGCGCGGGGCAGGCGCGGGGCGGGTGAGCGGCTTCCATGTGGTGCTGCCGGGTGAACCGGCGACCTCCTGCTCCTGTTTTGAGGCGGACAACCTCAGTGACACCGACGCGATCTCGGCAGATCTGACGGCGCGGCTCGGGCTGTCGGCGGCGGTGGTGCAGGACTTCGGGGCGATGAAGGAGGCCGTGGCGGCGTCGGCAGACGCGGCGGCGGCGGCGGGAGACGCGGAGGGCGCGGCCTTCCTGCGCTGGTCGCTGGACGACAATTTTGTGTTCCTGAGCGTCAGCCGGAGCGCGGAAGGGGCGGCCCCGATCCACCTCGGGGCGGACACGGTGGGTTCGGCCCTCTGGCCGGCACCGACGCTGCTGTCCGGCCCGACCGGCAGCGCAGACAAGGTGGTGAACGTCCGGAAGGACAGCACCGAGTCCCCGATCCACCGGAACGGGCGCATCGACTCGGTGCGGGTCAGCACGCCTGCAGGCTGCTGGGTGCTGCGCGGGATGTTCACCCGGCGCGCGCTGACCCAGCCCTGCCGCAACCTGCCGATCCTGCGGCGGGTGCTGGAGGAGGTGCTGGCCGGCAGCAACGCCCGCCCGACCTCGTACCGCTATCGCGGCCTGAGCAACAGCTTCGACTCCCTCCCGACCGAGTGGCTGTTCAGCGCCTCGCTCGATCAGGTGCGCGACGTGCTGGATCGGGTGTTCGACGCGGAGCAGGATCAGACCGCGCAGCTCCACCTCACCCAGGAGGACGGCACCACCTTCGCGCTGATCGCGCTCCCTGAGCGCCGCTACTCTGACGCGCTGCGCGGGCGCATCCTCGGCTGGTTGAGCGCGCTGACCAACGCCAGCTACACCGACTCCGGCCTGTTCGCGGGCCGCTTTGAGACCGTGCTGCTCCAGGTCTACCAGACCGGCACCCGCACCCTCTCCGCCGCCGAGATCCAGAGCCTCCGCGCCTTCGTCGTCGAGCTCGCCACCCCGTTCTCCGAGCGGCTGGCCCCGGCGCTGGTCGAGCACTTCGGCGAGGACGCCGTCGATGTGGCGGGTCGCTACGCCGACGCCTTCCCGCCGGAGTACGTCGATGACACCCTGGCCACGCTCGCCGCCCTCGACGTGCGGCTGCTGACGCGCGCGCGCACCGGTCAGCGGACCATCGCCCAGCTCCACGACGACGGCACCGACCTGCTGCTGCGGGTCTACCAGTCCCGCGACCTGCTGCTCACCGAGCTGATGCCGATCATCGACAACTTCGGGCTGATCATCTCCAGCCAGAGCGCCATCCAGGTCGACGCGCTCGGCCAGCCTGCCCAGCAGATCGACATCTTCCGCATCCAGGGCGTGAGCGGCCTGAGCCGCGAGAAGATCGTGGAGCGGGCCGCCCTGCTGGTCGCGGGCCTGGAGGCGGTGTTCGACAAGCACATCGCCTCAGACGCCTACAACCGGCTGGTCCTGACGGCGGGGCTGTCCTGGGAGCAGGTCGATCTGGTGCGCGGCTGCTTCGGCTACGCCCGCCAGCTCACGCTGCGCCACACCATCGCCCGCATCCAGGAGATCCTGCTGAAGCAGGCAGGCGTGGTCGCGGCCATCGTGCGCTGGTACGACGCGCGGTTCAACCCCGATCTCGACGGGGATCGCGCGGCGATCGCGGACGCGGCCAACGGCGAGGCGCTGGAGCTGCTGAAGCAGATCAAGACCGCCGACGAGGACACCGTCCTGCGGACGCTCCACAACCTCGTGGAGTCGATGCTGCGGACGAACTTCTACCGCACGGATCGCGTCTGCCACTACATCTCGTTCAAGGTCGACCACGCGAAGGTCAAGCAGATGCCGCAGCCCCGCATGTGGCGCGAGATCTACGTCCACCACCGCGAGGTCGAGGGCGTCCACCTGCGCGGCGGCCCCATCGCGCGCGGCGGCATCCGGTTCTCAGATCGCGCCGACTTCCGCACCGAGATCCTCGGGCTGGTCGCGACGCAGATGGTGAAGAACGTCGTGATCGTGCCAGAGGGCTCGAAGGGCGGCTTCTACATCAAGCACACCATCACCGACCCCGCCGAGTACCGCCGCAAGGGCGATGAGCTGTACCAGATCCTGATGCGCGGCCTGCTCGACGTCACCGACAACTACGTCGCCGCCGCTGACAAGATGGGCGTCGTCCGCCCCCCCCGCGTCGTCGCGCACGACCCCGACGATCCCTACCTCGTCGTCGCCGCTGACAAGGGCACCGCCCACCTCTCCGACACCGCCAACCGCATCTCGCTGTCCTACGGCTTCTGGCTCGGCGACGCCTTCGCCTCCGGCGGCTCCAACGGCTACGATCACAAGGTCGTCGGCATCACCGCGCGCGGCGGCTGGGTGCTGGTGCGCCGCCACTTCCGCGAGATGGGCATCGACCCGGACAAGGACGCCTTCACCTGCATCGGCATCGGCGACTGCGGCGGCGACGTCTTCGGCAACGGCGTCATCGAGACCAGCCGGATGAAGCTGATGGCGGCGTTCAACCACGCCCACATCTTCTTCGACCCTGACCCCGACATGGACACCTCCTTCGAGGAGCGGAAGCGCCTGTTCAACGAGGTCAAGGGCTGGGGCCACTACAACCAGAGCCTGCTCTCGAAGGGCGGCGGCATCTTCGACCGCAAGACCCGCAGCATCCCGCTGAGCCCCGAGGTCAAGGCCATGCTCGGCACGCTCGCCGATGAGCTCAGCCCCGAGCAGGTGATGAACCTCATCCTCAAGATGCGGGTCGATCTGCTGTGGAACGGCGGCATCGGCACCTATGTCCGCGCCAGCAACGAGACCAACGCCGACGCCAACGATCCCCCCAACGACGATCTCCGCGTCAGCGCCCCCGAATTGCGCTGCAAGGTCGTCGGTGAGGGCGGGAACCTCGGCTTCACCCAGGCGGCCCGCGTCGAGTACGCGCTCTCCGGCGGGCGGCTCAACACCGACTTCGTCGACAACTCCGGCGGCGTCGACACCTCCGACCACGAGGTCAACCTCAAGATCCTGCTCAACCCCATGGTCGCCTCCGGCCGGATCACGCTCCAGGATCGCAACGACTTCCTGCGCTCGCTGACCGAGGACGTCGTGCAGGCCGTCCTCGCCGACTGCAACGCCAACGGGCGCCTGATCTCGCTGGACGTGGCCCGCTCCGCCCAGGATCCGCTCTCCTTCGCCCGCGCGATGGACTGGATCCAGTCCAAGGGCAGCCCCGACCGCCGCCGCCTCGTCCTGCCCTCCGACGAGGAGCTGAAGCGCCGCGCCGCCGCCCGGCAGGGCCTCACCCGCCCGGAATTGGCCGTGCTCCAGGCCCACCTGAAGATGCACCTGTTCAAGATGCTCATGGCCGATGATCCCGCGCTGATCCCCGGCTTCGCCGATCTGGTGCAGGGCTACTTCCCGCCCGCTGTACAGGCGCGGTTCGGGGCCGATCTGCCGGGCCACATGCTCATGAAGGCCATCGGGATGACCGTGCTGCTCACCGAGGTGATGACCGACGCGGGCTGCAACTTCTTCCCGCACCTCATGGATCTCTCCGGCGCCTCCGCCGGGCGCGTGGCCGGAGCCTGGCGCCGCGCCATGATCCTCACCGGCGCCGACGACCTGAAGCGCCGCCTCGTCGCCGCCCAGCCCCGCCCCGAGGCCGCCCACCGCGCCTGGAACGCCTTCGTCGACGGCGTCCAGCTCCTCGTCGCGGGCTGGCTCGCCCCCGGCGCCAGCGGAGAAGAGGACAGCACCCGCTTCCACGCCGCCCTCGACGCCGTCGCCGCCAGCCGCCCCAGGGCCGATCAGGCCGCTACCCGCGCCAGCGTCGACAGCCTCGTCGAGAAGGGCATCCCCGCCGCGCTCGCCGCCGCCATCATCAACCGCGCCTTCGCCGTCATGGCCAGCGAGGTCGCCAAGGTCGCCGCCGCCCGGAACGAGGACATCGCCCTCGCCGCCGTCCGCTATCAGGCCGTCGGCACCGCCAGCCGCCTCCTCTCCACCATGCGCGCCGTCTCCACCCGCAAGGGCGGCGGTCGCTGGGATCCGGTCGCGATGGGCATCCTCACCCTCCGCTACCAGACCCTCCTCCGCGATCTCGTCATCAACGACACCACCCCCGTCGAGGTGCTCCAGCTCGGCACCGACCGCGCCGCCGAGACCCTCGCGGCCTCCGGGACGCTCCAGGCGGTGGCCTCAGTGGTGGATCGCATCCTCGGGGATTCGCCGGACGTCGCGGCGCTGCTGGTAGCGGAGCAGCAGATCAGGGCGAGCGTGTAACGCCCGCCCTGATCTGCTGCTCCGCTGCCAGCAGCGCTGTCTTTCAGATCAGAGCGGGTTTGGATATCAGAATTGCGCTGGGCGGGTGCCAGGATGAATGCCTGTCCGGCGCGGGCGGGTGCCGGGATGGATGCCCGTCCGGCGCGGGCGGGTGCCGGGATGGATGCCCGTCTGGCGCTGGGCAGGTGCCGGGATCAACGGCGCTCGACCAGCCGCTCCCCGTCCACATCCAGACAGAAGACCTGCCCGTCCAGCCGGCGCTCCTCCAGATCGCAGGGCGGCGTCGCGTCGAGCCGGGTGCCGGGGGGCAGGCGTCGGCCACCGACAGTCTGCGCCTCGATGATCCTGAGACCGAGCAGTCGGCCATCCGGACTGACGCGGATCAGGCTGCCGGGGCGCAGGGGGAGCCCCCAGAGGAACAGGGGCTGCTCCAGGACGATTGTCCGCGCGCTGTCGGCGTCCGGCGGATCGGCGAGCATCAGCCATGCGTCCGCCGGAAGATCCCCGAGCAGTCGGGGCGGGAGGCTGTCCGGCACCAGCGCATCGGGCGGGAGCCGGAGCGTCTGCGCGGGATCGGCCTCCGGCGCGGTCAGCGCCTCTCCGGCCTGTATGGCGCGCACGGACAGCCGATCCTCTCCGTCTGCCGCTGAGAACGGCAGGACGAGCAGGGCGCGGCGCTCCACCCGGATCAGGCGCCCGGCGAGGCTCACGAGGGCGGCGCGATCCGCCGTGACATAGCGGATCGTCACCGGCGTCCAGGCGGACAGGATCAGGGTGTCCACGACGGTCCCCGGGCGGATCACGGCGGGCAGGGGGACGGGCTGCGGCAGATCGGCGCGCATCACCGCCAGCCGGTCGCGCAGCAGCGGGGCGATGCGGGTGCGCACGAGGAGGGACTCCTCGATCAGATCGGAGCGCACCGTGCGCCGATAGCGGAGGGAGCCGAGATCCTCTTCGGTCGGCAGGATCGGGCGGAGCGTGGCGAGCAGCGCCGGGCCGGTGTCCGGCGGCTCCAGCGGGAGCAGGCTCAGGGCGACCGGGCCGAGCGGGGGGAGCTGTGGGCGGCGGATCGTGTGGGGGCCTTCGCTCATGCGCTGGAAGGCGTCGGCGGGCGGGGCGGACGGAGCCGCAGGGGCGGATGGCGCAGGGACGGATGGCGCAGGGACGGATGGCGCGGGGGCGGATGGCGCGGTGGGGGCCGGCTCTGTCGGCAGGATGCGGCAGCCTGACAGCAACAGAACTGACAGGCACCACCGTCCGGGCCTGCCGATCAGCAACACGCCCTCAGACCTTCCCGCGATAGAACCCGCTGAGCCGGGCGACAGCGGCGGCGTCCGGCGCGGCAGCCTTATTGAAATAGGTCTCCGTCGTGAGGCGGGCAGGCGGCATCCCGGCGTTGAGCAGCGCGGTCTTGATCGTGGAGATCATGCCGCCGTTGCCGACGAGGTGGACGTGCGCCCCGGCGAGCGTCGGCAGGATGTCGGGCAGGGTGTCGCTGATGCGCCCGGTGGGGCCGGAGTAATCGGCGTGCTGGGGGGCGCTCAGGCTCGGGAACCACTGGAAGCGGCTGTCCTCGGCCATCGTGTCGAGCTGCTCGATCAGCGGGATGTCCTCCTCGGCGCGGAAGCCGCCGATCAGGGTGATCGGGCGGGTCCAGCCGGGGGTGGAGAGCGCCTCGCGGATGAACCCGGCGAGGGGGCCGACGCCGCTGCCGGTGCAGACGCCGACGACCGAGGTGGCCTCCGGGGCGATCAGCGCGGGGATGGGGCGGCTGAAGCAGCCCGCCATGGAGATGCGGTTGCCCTTGCCGAGCCAGGAGAGCGTGGGCGTCACCGCCCCGCCCTTCACGACGCGGTAGAGGATGCCGATCTCGCGGCTCTCCGGATCAGCGGCGCTGACGGTGTAGGGGTGGCGGAGCCGGCGCCCCTCCACATCCACGAACAGGGAGAGGATGTTGCCGGGCCGGTGGGGCAGCGGGTGATCGTCCTCGACCTGGAGGCTGAGCCAGAAGGTGGCGCGGGCCAGACGGCGGTTCTCCAGGATACGGACGGGTCGGGGATCGGTCTCCCAGGCATCAGACATGCTGCGGTGCGTAACCTGCTGCTCTCCCGGCTGCCCGCTCAGTTGTTACCGCTGCCCGGAAGGATCGGCGCCGCGCCGCCCGCCGGTGCGGCGGGGACATGCCCGAGGCCCTGCACCGGGCTCCCGTCGAGGTGCAGGCGCAACATCAGGTAGCGCTGGCCGCTGTGGTACTCGTCGGCGTGGACGGCGACGACGGTGAACCCCATCTTCTCCCGGTAGACGCTGATCGCGCGGTGGTTGTTCTCTGCCACCTGCAGCGTCACCGCCCGGATGCCGTGCGCCCGCAGCTTCTCCAGCACCGCCGTCAAAAACCGGCTCCCCAGCCCGTGCCCGCGCCAGCCAGGGCGCAGCGCCATGTTGAAGATCGTCACCTCGTCCGTGTCCTCGAAGCTCCGCAGGCAGTGGATGGCCCCGATCACCAGATCGTCCGCCCGCGCCAGGAACACCCGCCCGTAGCGCAGGATCGCGCCGAGGGTGAAGCGCGAGAACGTCGGCTCGGAGTAGGTGAGCAGATCCAGCTCGGTCAGCGCCGGGATCAGCGTCGGATCGGGCTGGCTGACCTCCTGGATCACGAAGGCGTACCCGTCGTTGTCGGTGGTGCGGGTGAGGTGGTACCGCTCAGTGTGCGGAGCGTCGGCGCCCGGGTTGGCAGGGTACGGCTTGTCCATCGGCGTGGTGTAACCGGGTGGCGTGACACAGGATAGAAGCGGCGCATGAAGATCCATTGGACTGAGGACGCCAGGACGCACCTGCTCCCGCGCGTCAACGGCGAGCTGCCCGCCTTCATCCCGCTGACCCCTGAAGCATGCACAGCGTCGCTCGCGGCGGCGCTCCCGAAGCTGAAGCTGTCCGGCAAGGAGACCCCGACGGCGGCGGCGGCGTTCTCCGACGCTGTCGCGCGGCTGGAGCGGCAGATCGCGGGCGCGCCGCCGGGGACGGTCGCGGAGGAGGCGCAGCTCCTCTCGCTGATCGCGCAGAAGGCCCCGAAGGCGGAGGCCGCGCTGATCGACCGGTGGTTCGCCGGGCCGGGGGCGGCGTTCGCGCTGGAGGCGTGGCTCGAATCGCTGGCGTGGCGGTTCACGCTGGACAACGTCTGGGTGCATGACTCAGAGGCGAATTACTGGACGAAGATCCATCCAGACCACGTGGCGCGCCGCTGCTCAGTCTACCTGCGCCGCAGGCTGTGCGGGGAGCCGCGCGACACCGGGGAGCGGTTTGAAGCGACCGTGGCGGGCGGCTCCGCGAGCCTCAACGTCTGCCGGGCGGTGGGCCTCGGCTGGCATGTGCCGGAGTCCGGCTGGGTGGAGGCGGCCTGCCAGCGGCTGCTGAAGGCGTCCGAGCCGGAGCGTTATGAGCACCACCTCCCGCGTCCGCACCTGCATGTGCCGTTGATCGCCGGCTGCCAGATCGGGATGAAGACCGCGATGGAAGTGGCGAAGCGGACGACCATCACCGATACATCCTCCATCCTCAACCTCATGGATCGCTTCCAGGAGGCGTCCTGGCCGCTCCTCTCCGCCTGGATCACCGCTCAGATCATCAGCAGAACCTCCGACACGGGCGGCGCCATGCGGCTGCTGGACATGCTGGAGTCGCCTGAGGATCTGCGCTGCCTGCCGGAGCTGCTGCAGTGCGACCGGTGCGCGCCTGCGCGGCGCCTGCTGCAGGCCGACCCGGCGAAGGGTCTCCGCGCGCTCTACGCCAGCGCAGGCGCGACCGGGGAGGCCCGCCCCCCGATCCATGCGATGATCCACGGGTTCCTCGACGCTGACCCCGCGCTGGAGAACCTCACCGGCCTCGATCCGGAGGCCCGCGCCCAGCAGTCGCGCGTCCTGCTGGAGCGCCGCTTCGGACACGCCGCGCCCGCCGATCTTCCGGACTGGATGCAGAGCCCGCCCTGGAAAAAATCTGGTGGGAAATCCGGGAAATCGTCTGTGAAGCAGCGCGTCCTCGCGCTCACCCCGCTCGTGATCCCCCCTGAGATCACTGAGATCGCGCTCAAGCCCTTCACCCGCTATACCTGGAAAGAGTACGACGAACGCAAACAGCGCGACATCGTCGATACCTTCCACACCTTCATCAACATCGGTAAAAAGCTGGAGAGCTTCAACCTCGCCGATCTGATGTACTGCAATGAAGAGACGCAGCGCGCCTTCTTCCGCCCGGAGACCGTCTCCTGTTTCTTCGGCCCGGCCCCGAGCGCCTACAACCTCGGCGGCCTGCGCTGGCAGGCGTCGGTCTGGCTGGGGTGGGCCGGGGCCGACGTCCTGCCGCTGCTGCTGGCGCTG
>JBEIQZ010000238.1:0-8686 GCA_040376255.1 Alphaproteobacteria bacterium | reverse complement strand
CTCACCTCTCCATCGCCACCTGCCCCCTCCACAGACAGATCGCCGCCCCCGCACAAGCCACCGGCGCCGACACCAGCGCCCACGCCAGCCGCCCCGGATCGGCCCCTGTCCCGATGAGATCCGAAACCTTCCCGACGATGAGCGGCGCGATCCCGTAGCCGACGAGGTTGACGATGAGGAAGTAGGCGGCGATCCCGAGCCCGCGCAGCTTCGGCCCGGTGCAGTCGTGGATGTCTGCAGCGGCGGGCCCGAGCCAGGCGAGGCCGAACCCGGCGAGGAGGAAGAAGCAGGCGCCCATGACGCGGGTGTCGCCGGAGAAGAGGAGGACGAGCCAGAGGGGGACGCAGGTGATGGCGAGGAGCATGCTGAAGCGGAGGCGGCCGCCCCGGCGCTGGCGGCGGAAGCGGTCGGCGATCCCGCCGCCGAAGGCGGTTGCGAGGCCGCCGGAGACGGCCATGGAGAGGCCGGAGAGGTTGCCGATCTCGGTGAGGGGCATGGCGTAGGCGCGGCTCAGGAGGCTCGGCACCCAGATAGAGAGGCTGTTCCCGGCGACGGCCATGAGGGCGTAGCCGCTGACGTGCCAGCGGAGGGGAACGGAGGCGAGGAGGTCGCGGACGGAGGGCTGGGCGGCGCCGTCCTTCTGCTCAGAGGCGCCGCGCGGGGGCTCGGGGATGAGCAGGACGACGAGGGCGAGCAGGAGGCCGGGGAAGCCGAGGCTGATGAACGCCCAGCGCCAGCCCCAGGTGGCGCCGATCTGGCCGCCGAAGAAGAAGGCGGCGGCGGCGCCCAGCGGGATGCCGGCGGAGTAGAGCGACTGCACCTGCGCGCGGCGGGCGGGCGGGAACAGGTCGGAGAGCAGCGACATCGCGGCGGGGCCGAGGGTGGCCTCCCCGACGCCGACCATGACGCGGCAGAGGAACAGCGACCAGAAGCCGGTGGCGAAGCCGGTCATGCCGGAGAACAGGCTCCACACCGCGAGGCCGACCGCGATCATCCTGACGCGCGACACCCGATCCGCGAGCCGCCCGAACGGCAGGCCGAGCGTCGTATAGAACAGGACGAACGCCGTGCTGCCGAGCAGCGCGAGCTGCAGATCCGAGAACACCATCTCCTTCTTGATCGGGCCGAACAGGATGAAGATCAGCGTCCGATCGAGAAAGTTCATCAGGTA
The DNA here is from genome assembly GCA_040376255.1 of Alphaproteobacteria bacterium. Lineage (GTDB taxonomy): Bacteria > Myxococcota_A > UBA796 > UBA796 > SXON01 > JBEIQZ01. Next base: position 7,515 of record JBEIQZ010000238.1, on the reverse strand, counting down.
GACCAGGAACAGCAGCGCGAGGCTCGCCCAGGCGGCAGGGCCGGCGGCGGGGCCAGCGGCGGAGGCCGGTGCATCGGGATCGGAATTCATCATCGCCATGGGGAACCACCTGTCATGCTGCGTTGCAATATTGCTGCCGCGCAGCATATATCAGATGCTGCGATACAGCAAGTCGTACAGGGATGCCTCCGCTCAGGCGCTCCGCGCATCAAATGACAGCGTCTCCCTCTCCTACACTTCTGTAGCCCAGCCGTTCCATATGACCAGCCCCGCCAACAGCCATATAGCGATTCCGATGCCGATGATCCATTTCAAAAGAAATTCATTTTGCGTGAATTTTTTTGAAGGCACAATCACATGCCTCTCTGAATACCCATGTTCATCTGGCACCGGCAGCGCGGACGGCTCCTGCCCGCTCATCGAAGGCATCGCCGCCGGAGTCAACAGCCGATTCTGCTGCACCGGCCGGAGCCCGGCGCTGGAGCCGAGGCTCCCGTCCGCCCCGCCCAGAGCCGGAGATTGAGCCGCCGGAGATTGGGAGGTCTGAAATTGGATCGGCGGGACGATCCGGTGGATCCAGAGCCGGACATGCTCTGTCGAAGACTGCCAGCGGCCCGCCCGGCAGAAGGCCTCCAGCGCCTCCGCCACCTCCAGCGCGGAGGCGTAGCGGGCCTCCGGGGTCTCCGCCATCGCCTTCATCACGATGGCCTCCAGCGCCAGCGGGTAGCCCGGCACCCGCTCCGAGGGGCGGGTCAGCGTCCGCCCGATGTGCGCGTTCCAGATGGCGACGGGGTTGTCGCCGGTGTAGGGCGGGGAGCCGGTGGTCATCCAATAGAGGCAGACGCCGAGCTGGTAGATGTCGACGCGGTGGTCGATCGGCTTGCCGATGAGCTGCTCAGGCGACATGTACGCCACCCGCCCCTTCAGCGTCCCGATCTCGGTCACCGCCGAGGACATGTCAGAGCGGGCGATCCCGAAGTCGATCAGCCGGGCGACCCCGTCCGACCCCACGAGGATGTTCGGCAGGCTCACGTCCCGGTGGATGATCCGGATCGGGCGCCCGGCGTCGTCCTTCAGGTCGTGCGCGTAGGCGAGCGCCCGCGCCACCTGAGAAAAAATGTTCGCGATCACACCATATTCGACCTCGCTCCCCTCCGGCATCATCCGGCGCACCATCGCGAGATCCGGCCCCGCAATGTGTTCCATAACCAGATAAGGGAGGCCGTTCTCCTCGCCCACCTCGAAGATCTGCGGGATGTTGGGATGGACGAGCCCCGCGCACAGCCGCGCCTCGTCGAGGAACATCTGGACGATCTCCGGCGATTCAAGGAGATGCGGCTGCATCATTTTAACGACGACCCGCTTCTGGAAGCCGCCGATCCCGCCCAACCGGCACTGCAGCGTCAGCGCCATCCCGCCGCTGCCGATGCGGCGGTCAATTGTATAGCGTCCGATCTATTCCCCAGGCATCCACACATGACCTCGCTCTGCCTTCAAATGGCGTTGAGGACAGTATACTCAGAATTCAAGAAGAAATCAAAAAACCGCCCCCGTTTGACGAACCAGATCTTTTGTTTTTTTGACTTCAGGATCCGTCGATCAGGCGGATGAATTGCTCGCCAAGAAGCTTGTAACCGGCGCCTGACAGGTGGATCATGTCTGACGACATCAGCGGGGGAACCGCCCGCGCCCACGAGAGCGAGCTCCCCTCCCCGCCCATCGCTGAGAGCGTGTCCCAGGTGGCGCAGCCGTAGCGCGGCCCCACCTCGGCCTGGACGCGGGCCACCGCCGCGTTGGGCGACCAGATCGCGTAGAGATCGGTCTGGAGCTTCTTCGCCCGGTCGCCCGGCCCCACCAGCACGCAGGGCGTCTCCGGCATCAGCTCCCGCACCCGCACCAGCACGCTCTCCAGGGTCTTCCGGTACACCTCCGGGGTCATCGAGGCGTCGTTGCCCTCGTTCGTCCCGTAGGCAAGCACGATCAGATCATACGGCCGACGGCTGAACCACTGCTGTAATTGCGCCTTGTCCCACCGGAGCCAGGAGGAGGCAGTGCGCCCGTTCACGCCCATCGCGTCGACGACGACCCCCTGCGCCGCCCCCGGCTCCGCCGCCTCCAGGTTCACGCCGAGGATCCGCACCGGCCCGTCCCCCGCCGGCGCCAGCGTCAGGCGGTGCTGCCCCGGCGCCACATGCAGGATCGCGGCGCCCGGCCCGTATCCGCCCCCCTCCGGGCTCCCGGTGCTGACCTCCACCGGCGCGGCGTCGTCCACCGTCAGCCGCAGCCGCCCGCCGCCCGGCTGCCGCAGGAACAGCACCTCGAACCGCGCCACCGTCCGGCCCTGCGGGTTCTCCTTCGTCGTCTGCACCCAGCCGAACGCCGCCGGATCGGCGGACTCCACGCTGATCCCCCCCGGCCCGAACATCCCGTCCCCGCGCCCGCCGGAGCGCCGGTCGTAGTCGCTGCTCCATTTTCCGCCGGAACACAGGTTGAGATCCGCCGCCCGGTAGCCCTTCCACGGTGGCGCCGGCATCACGAAGCCGTGACCGCCGTCCCCGTGCCGCTCCTGGAGCACCCGCCGGATGTGCCCGGTGAAGTATTCCCCCGCGACGTGGCTGGCCCCCCAGAACCCGATCCGGGTCGGCGCGCCGACCCGCGCCAGCACCCGCTGTACCCGCAGGATGTCCTCCGGCGCCCCGCGCAGCGCCTCCATCTCCACCTGCCCCAGATCGGGCGGGCTCAGCGCCGCCCGCAGCACCGCCGGATCGACCGCCGCGTTCACCGCCGATCCCGGCGCGAGCGCCGCCGCCGACACGCTGATCTGCGGCATCGCCTTCAGATCGAAGTCGACCGGCCCGCCCGCTGATCCGCCCGTCTCCGCCTTCGGCCGCGCCGACGCCGGGGGCGGCCCCGCCTCAGCGAGCGTCGCGCAGCCGGTCTGCGGCGGCCCCGACGTTGGGGGAACAGTGAATTGCTGGACCCACGCGGGCTCCGCGACCGGCGGACGCGCGGGCAGGCGCGCAGCAACGGGCGGTCGCGCCGGGGTGACCGCCTGCCCGCCGGGCGCCGCCGCAGGCTCCGGAGGCTCCTGCTCCGGCCCCCGCCGCCCCGGCTCCGCCTGAGAGGTGCGCCCCCCGCACGCCAGCATCACCGTCAGCCAGCCGGCCAGCCCGCCGACACCCCACCCGCCGATCCACCGCAGCCAATCCCCCCCCATCACGCCCCCCCCGAGGCGAGCCACGCGTCGTAGTCGGCCAGCAGCGCGTCCGAGAGCAGGTTCCCGATGATCTCCAGCCCCGGCCCCGACAAATGCAGCAGATCCGCCCACGCCAGCGTCGGCTTCGCCGCCCCCCACCGCACGATCGACCCCGATCCGCCCATCGCGTCGAACGCGCTCCAGAACCCGCAGCCCGCAGCCGCCGCCGCCTGCCGCTGCGCGTTCACCATCCGGGGGATCGCCGGCTTGGACACCGCCTGCCCGCCCTCGTCGCGCGTCCCCTGATCGAGCGGCGTCAGCACCAGACAGGAAGCCCCCGGCGCCCCCGCCCGGATCGCGTCCAGCGCCTTCCGGTAGTAGGGGATGTAGCCGCTCCCGTCGCCCGACTTCAGCAGCGGGTAGCCCGCCTCGTTCCCGCCGAGCTGGATCGTTATAAGATCCGGATCGCGCGCCGCCACCTGCAGGCTAAGGTGCTCCTGCTTGAACGCGGTGAAGGAGCGGCTCCCCACCCCGATCACCCCCAGCGCCTCCCAGGTCGCCCCCGCCCGCCCCGTCTCCAGCACCACCCCATAGAGCGGCACCGCACCCCCTGCGACCCCGATCTTCAACCGGTTGAAGCCGGTCTCCGACTCGCAGCCCGCCCGCTGCTCAGCCACCGCCGCCGCGCCCGCAGCCTGCGTCAGCACCTCCTGATCGTCCGCCTCCACCCGCAGGCTCCCGTAGCCCGGCCCGGACTGGTACCAGATCTCCAGCCGCCGGATCGGCACCGTCGTCTTGTTCGCCCCGCCCCCCTGCACGATCGCCCGCAGCGACACCGTCGAGCCCGACTGGCCCGTCGCCACGATCCCGCCCAGCCCGTAGCGCCCGCCGCCCCCGCCGTGCAGGATGCTCTTCGTGCTCCACGACCCGCCTTTGCTCACCTCCACGTCGCTGCGCTTGTTCCACCGGGGATCCATCCCCGCCGACACGAACCCCGGCCCCGCGTTCCCGAACCGCCGCTGGAGCCGGGCGCGCACCGTCTTCGCGATCCCGTCCCCCGCGATCGTCGAGTCCCCGTAGTGCAGCGCGCGCGCCACGCCCTTCCCCTCCCCCGCTGCCCTCAGCGCCCGGTAGTAACGCGCCATCCCCCGATATCCTTCATCCTCCAGCGGCTGCGCCTGCCCCGCCCGGTACTTGACCGGCGCCGTCGGCTCCTGCGGCGAGAGGAGCGCCTCCGCCTCCGGGGGCAGCAGCTTCACCCCCGCTGTCACTACCGGCAGCATCCGCCGCACCGCCTCCGCGCCCCCTGCGCCCCCGCCCGCCGCTGCGCCCGCCTCCGCGCCCGCCTCGCCCTCCGCCGCGCCCGCCTCCGCGTCCTCCCCGACCTCCGCTTCGCCCTCCGCCGCGCCCTCCTCCCCGACCTCCGCGCCCTCCTCCCCGGCTCCGACCGCCGCGTCCCCGCCGAGCCCCGTCCCCGGATCGACCCCCACCAGCCCGGCCCGCTCATCCTCCATCACCTTCGCGCCCTGCCCCAGGATCAGGCTGGAGAAGATGGGGATCGGCTCCCCCGGCTCCCAGGGGCGGTAGGCGTGGAGCGTCGGGGTCAGGTAGCTCAGGCCGCTGATCAGCCCCGCGCAACCGAACGCGATCAGCAGAGATTTTACGTGGATCTCCTCGGACGCCGCTCCCGACACTCAAGACCTCCGCACAGACACTGTACCGCTGCAGGCGGTTCCCGCCGCGCTGCCGCGCGACTATATAGCGGCGCCCGATGTGCCCGGCTACCTGCCGCGCACGCCCCCTCCGGTTGAATTGACCGCCGCTGTGCTATCCTGAGCGGCATGCCTCCAGCGCTGTCCCTCCGGGGTGTCTGTGTCGTCTTCCTCCTCTTCGCGGCCTGCCAGGAGAAGCCGGACGTCCCCGTCGCCAGAGACAGCCCCGCAGACAGCCCCGCAGACAGCGCCGACAGCGCCGACAGCGCCGACAGCGGCCTCCTCCCGATGCCCTGGGACGCCCCCGGCTTCTGGACCGATCCCGGCCCGCTGAAGAACCGCCTCGCCCCGGATCGGGTCGATCCGCTGCACTGGCAGGTCCGCATGGCCACCTCCCCCGACGGGATCGCCTGGACCGCCAGCCCCGACATCATCGCCTACGGCTTCTCCAGCCTCGACCTCCTCACCACCGATCAGGGCGTCGTCCTCTCCGGGGTCATCGAGTTCATCCAGGACGACACCGTGCTGCTGGAGATGCCCTCCGTCTTCGCCCTCGTCAGCCAGGATCTCCAGACCTGGGGGTCGATCCGCTTCCCCATCGCTGACAACACCCGCCTCTGGGTGGTCGATCCCGGCCTCCGCATGAGCCGGGACGGCGCGCTCCAGGCCCACTGGTACGGCACCGACGCCGAGGGCAACCCCGCCGGACAGCCCGGCCCCCACGAGGTCTACCGGGCCGTCTGGGACGGGACGACCTTCCGCGAGACCGCCCTCCTCTTCAGCCACGAATGGCTCGCCGACCCCTCCATCTGCGATCAGGCCGCTGAAGAGGACAGCGGGGAGAGCCAGGAGTGGCTGTTCTTCACCCTCGAAGGCTTCGTGGTTGACCACGCCGAGCAGGACGGGCCGGACTCCTTCGCCGCCTCCGACGCCCCCCCCTACGAGTTCGTCAACGTCCCCTGGTGCGTCGAGGAGGCGCCGGACAGCGATCCGGACAGCGCGCCGGACGCGGCGGGCGTCACCGTCTACGCCCAGAACACCGGCGGCGGCGGGCCGCCCTGGCGCGTCGATGTCGCCCCCGACGGCACCTCCACGCGCGAAACGCTCTACACCGGCGATCTCTTCGGCTACGACAACTGCACATCGCCCGCCGTCACCTGGTACCGCGATCAATACGTGCTGTTCTGCGCCGTCTATACGACACACTGATCACGAAGACCAGCCATGAAAAAGCGCCTCCTGAGCCGCCGCATCCTCTACGGCCTCCTCACCGCCCTGCTGCTCTTCTCCGCCGTCGAGGTGTCCATGTACGCCCTGTACGGGGCGCCGGATCTGCCGCTGGAGCTGGCGCTGGTGGGGCTGGCGCGGCTGGAGCGGGAGGCCGATCCGGGCGGCAGGGGCGCGGCGGGGCGCGTCTGCCTGCGGCACGATTGGGACGCGCGCCTGGATCTGTGCTACCCGGCGAAGGGGCCGCGGCGGCGGGTGCTGGTGTTCGGGGAGTCCTCAGTGCGGCGGGGGCCGGGGGAGGGATCGGAGAACGACTTCCCGGTGTGGCTCGCGCGCGGGATGCCGGAGGTGGAGGTGCTGAACCTCGGCAGCCCGGGGCAGAATTCAGCCGGCGTCGCGGGGCTGGTGGCGGCGGCGGCGCCGCTGGAGCCGGATCTTGTCGTGCTCTACCTCGGCCACAACGACTTCGCGCAGGTGGTGTTCCACGGCGACGTGCGGACGCCCTGGCTCTGGCAGGTGCCAGCGCTGTCCCTTCTCGCGCAGTCGCACATCTACGCGGGCCTGCGCGCGGCGCTGCTGCCCGATCGCGGCCCCCGCACCGATCTGCATGCCAACAGCCAGCTCGTCCCCACCGCTGACCGCACCGCCATCGACCGCGCCCCCGACATCCTCGGGCGCTACGCAGAGGCGCTGCGCGCAGCGGTGCGGGACAGCCCGGCCCCGGTGCTGATCAGCACGCTCATCCGCAACGCCGACAAGCCGCCGACCGGCGTCTATACCCCGGACGCCGCCTGCGCCGCGATGGTCGACCGCCTGATGCAGACCGGGATGAACGCCGAGCCCGCCGAGGTCGCCGCCGCCTGCGGGGACAGCAGCGTCGGCGCGTGGATCGAGGCGCGGCAGGCGCTCCAGCGCGGACAGCCGGAGGTCGCCGCCGGGCGCTTCGCCGCCTCGCTCCGGCTCGACGCGCTGCCCCTCCGCGCGCCGATGGAGTCCGATGACATCATCCGCCAGATCGCAGCAGACACAGAGATCCCCGCCGGTCGCGCCGGGCTGATCGACCTCGCCCCCGCCTTCGGCCCGACCCCGCGCAACGACTTCTTCATCGACATCCTCCACCCCTCCGTCGAAGGCGCGCAGCGCGTCGCCGCCACCATGATCCCGCCGATCCGGGCAGCGCTGAGCGTCACACAATAATAATATAAATATAAATGCAACCACTCACACTCCTGTGGTGTCCTACTCCCCTTTGCGGGGGTTACCCCCCGCATCGGCATGGCGCGGCGTGAGCCGCTTATGCCTCCCCCCGCGCCAAAGATGGCGCGTTCGGCTGGCCCATGCCCTTGGTGAACGCAGAGGACGATAGTATTTGTCGCGACG
>JBEIQZ010000959.1:0-1074 GCA_040376255.1 Alphaproteobacteria bacterium | reverse complement strand
CCGCCCGTCGGCAGGCACCGGGGCTTGGCGCGCGCTGCTGGTGACTGCGGCCCGCACCTGCCAGCACGACGACCCGCACGCGCTGGCCGACGTCGTCGCGGCGCTCTACCGCCCGGCGGCGCACCTGTGGATGCCGCTGCCCGCCGACGATGACGGCTACCTCGCGGCGCTGCTCGATGCGCCCACAACTACGCTTCAACCGGAGGATAACAATATGGCCCGCAAGCCCGCCGCAGCCGCCCCCGCCGCTGCCCCCCTCTTCCCCCCGGCCCCGCCCGTTCCCGGCGTTGACTTCACGCCGGAGCCGGAGCGGCCCGTGTACACGGCCCCCGCGCCCTTCGCCCCGGTGACAGCGCCGCGCCCGACCTTCGATCCGCCGATGGCCCCGACCGCCGGTAGCTGGCTCTGGATCGGCGGTGGCTGGAGCCTCGTGAGCCTGCCGGGTGGCGGAACCCACCGGATCACCGGGCGCGCGAGCAGCACAGCACAGGGCATCGTCTGGCGCTTCTACGGCAGCTCGGTCGTCACCGGCGGCGCGGTGCTGGCCACCATCGAGGGCGACAGCGCCGATGAGGTTGCGGCCCGGCTGTTCGAGGCGATGGCCGCTCGCGGGCTGCTGCCCCGTCCGGATGCGCCCGTCGCAGTCGAGCCTGAGCCCGTCGCAGTCGTCGTCGAGCCGGAGATCCCGGCGGTCATCGAGGCCGCGCCCGTCGTCGCAGTCGCCGCACCCACGGGCCTCGACGCCGACGAGGAAGACGCTGAGCTCTACCTCGATCAGATCCACATCGACGCGGGCATCCAGACGCGGGCAGCCACCAGCGAGGCCACCATCGCCCGCTATGCCGAGCTGATGGGCGCCGGGGTGAAGTTCCCGGCTGTGCTGGTGTTCGGGCGCGGCGGTGTCTACTGGCTGGCCGACGGGTTCCACCGCGTCGAGGCGGCGAAGCGCGCCGGGGTGGAGATGATCCGGGCGACGATCAAGCCGGGGAACCACCGGGAAGCGCTCTACGCCGCCCTCGCGGCCAACCGGGAGCATGGGCTGGCGCGCACGAATGAGGACGTGGCGCGCATCAT
>JBEIQZ010000197.1:0-9549 GCA_040376255.1 Alphaproteobacteria bacterium | reverse complement strand
CGCCGCCATGCTGCCGGAGGCCCGCATCCCGCGCAGCCTCGACGACCTCGGCGCGACCGGCATCACCGGCGCAGACAGCCGCGCCACCGAGAAGGGCGCCGGCAAGTGGAGCACCCCCCGCGAGACGCCGCCGCTCGAGCTCCCGCCGCCGATCCGCACCTGGGAAGATCCGGCCCCCGCCCCGCCCGCCGCCGATCTGCGCGACGAGCCGCCCACCGCCGAAGAGGAGCCGCCCCCCCGCATGACCGGCAACCTGGAGGAGATCTCCGGCATCGGCATCACCAACAGCAGCGACCGCGCCGCCGAGAAGGGGCCGGGCAAGTGGACGCAGGGGGGGCGCAGCGCCGAGGAGCTCCAGGCCGCGCTCCCCTTCGGCGAGAGCCGCCCGATGATCGCCCCCGGCGAGGAGCGCGCCAGCAACCCTGGACAGAAGTGGGCGATCGCGCTGTTCGCGCTGGTGCTGGTGGCGCTGATCGTCGGGATCCAGCTCCTGTAGCGCCCCTACTCCGCCGCCGCGCCCCAGGCGTGCTCGCACTCCAGGATGGCGAAGGTGTCGCACTCCGCGTCCTCCACGCAGCTCAATTCCTTGCTGATGGCAGCGCCCTCCTCCTTGTTGTACAGGCAGCCCTCCATGCAGGACTCATACTTCGGGAAGGCGCCGTATTCGCAGTCCAGCACCAGCACATCGCAGAGCGCCGCGCACTCTGGATCCTCCGCCCCCTGCCTGCCCCCGCAGCCGCCCAGCCCGACCAGCCCAGCCCACAGCAGCCATCTCCACATCCGCACCTCCCGCCAGAGAATATCCTGATCAGGATATAGCGTCCCCCGATGAAAGACGCGCTGATCATCTCCGCCCTCTCCCTCCTCCCCCGCAACCGCATCAGCGGCCTGATGGGGCGCATCAACCGGACCCGCTTCGGCGGGATGCTCCAGCGGGCGATCCTCCGCACCTACATCCGCTGGTACGGCGTCGACACCGCAGAGTGCGAGGGCGAGGTCTCCGACTATCCCTCCCTCGCTGAATTCTTCGTCCGCGCCCTCCGCCCCGGCATGCGCCCTGTGTCCCCCGACCCCGACGCCATCGTCTCCCCGGTCGACGGCAGGATCTACTTCATCGGCACCGTCCAGGACGGCCGCATCCCCCAGTCCGACACGCAGCGGTTCACCGCCGCTGACCTCGCCGGGTGCCCCGGCTGGGAGGGCGCCCCCGCCGCCGTCCTCTACCTCTCCCCGCGCGACTACCACCGCGTCCACACCGCCCGCGAAGGGACCGTCGGCTGGGCGCGCTACCTCCCCGGCGAGCTGTGGCCCGTCTTCCCCGCCGCCACCCGCAAGGTGCCGGAGCTGTTCGCCCGCAACGAGCGGCTGTCCATCGGCATCGACAGCGACCTCGGGCGCTACCTGCTGGTAATGGTCGGCGCCTTCGGGGTGGGCCGGATGCGGGTGGTGTTCTGCGACTGGCTCACCAACGCCGGGGCGGCGGCGCAGGAGCAGACATTCAATGCCCCGCTCGGGCGGGCCGAGGAGATCGGGCGGTTCGAGATGGGATCGACGGTGGTGCTGCTGTTCCCCCCGGGCAGCGTGGTGTGGGAGGCGGAGGCGGGGGCGCCGGTAAAGATGGGGCAGCGGATCGGGCGGCGGGCGCAGGCGGCGGGCGCAGCGGGGCAGAGCGCGTCCCACCTTTCCCCTCCCCCCCCCTGAAGAACCAATCCCCCTCGCACGTTGGCATGCTACACTCCACCGGAAGGATCTCCTATGCAATCGCACCGCCTCCTCCCCGCCCTGTCCGCCCTGCCGCTCCTCGCCCTGATCGGGTGTGACATCCTCACTGACGCAGTGAAGAGCGGTGTCAAGGCGCCGAAGGCCTCGCTGAACCGGGTGGAGAAGACCCACGGCCCGACCACCGATCAGACGCTCGCCTGGACGTGCTTCGAGCTGATGGCGGACGACAACCTGTGCCGCCTCGCGGGCTGGGACAACAAGCCCTCCGACGCGACGATGCTGATGTCCTTCGATCTTGTCTTCGACCTGGAGAACAACAACACCGACATCCCCATCCCGCTCATCGAGATCCTGCTCGGCGTGACGGTGATGGAGGACGACAACCTCGGCGCGATCTGCATAAGCTTCTGCGATCCGGACGACGGGGAGTGCGTCCCCTCCGCCAACGCCGAGGGCGCCTGCGAGGTGGACGAGGAGACCACCGACGTCAAGGAGCCCGCCGATCTGATCCCGACGGTCGACGATCTGGTCGGGCTGGCCGACGCCATCGCCGAGGGCGACATCGACAACGGCGACTTCCGCTGGATCCCCCCCGGCGAGGCCGTCGAGGGGCACGTCCAGTTCGATCTCGCTGTCGACACCACCTACCACCTGATGGAGACGCTGCTGCTCGACGCGGTGGACGACGCCCTCGCCGGGCGCCGGGTGGTGCTGGAGGTGCCGTACAGCGTGGACGGGACCCTGTTCTTCGACGTCCCTGAGCTGGGCCGCTACGCCATCGGCTTCGGCCCCTTCAGCGACGTCTGGCCCATCGGCCAGAACTGATCAGCCGATCACCGGCTTCTTCATCCACCGGCCCGACCGGATGCGCCAGCCCATCACCGCCGCCGCGAGGATGATCTCGCCGGTCAGCCCGAGCCACGCGCCGACCGCGCCCATGCCCAGGTGGGCGGTGAGCAGCCAGCCGAGCGGCAGCTTGATCAGCCACGCCATCGCCACCTCGGTCACCAGCAGGAACCGGGCGTCCCCGGCGCCGTCCAGCACCCCGTGGCCGATCATCGCGACCGCGTCGAAGATCTGGAACGCCGCCGCGATCAGCAGCAGGTCGCGGGCCACCGTCATCGCCTCGACCGAGGGGTGGAACGGCGCCAGCAGCAGCTCAGGCGCGCCGACGAACAGCAGCGCCCAGCCCGCCATGATCCCGGTCCCCAGCTGGAGCGCCGCGATCATCGCCTCCCTGGCCTGCCGGGGGTTGGCCGCCCCGACCGCCTGCCCGACCAGCACGCCCGCCGCGTCCCCGATGGCAAAACCGGGCATGAAGCTGACGCTGGTGATCCGCAGAACCAACACATGCGCCGCGAGGCCCGCCTCCCCCGATCTGCCCACCAGCGAGGCGAACAGCACGAAGGCGCCGACGTTGAGGATGTGGTTCACGCCGTTGGGCGCCCCGATCTTCGTGATGGCCCGGAGCAGCGCCCGATCCGGCGACCGGGGCAGCCGCCTGAGCTCAGGCCACGCCCGCGCCGCGAGGAACACCGCCCCGCCCGCCTGCGCCAGCGCGAAGGCCAGCCCCGCCCCGGCGATGCCCATCCGGGGGATCAGCAGCAGATCGAGGGCGATGTTGAGCCCGTTCGCGAGCAGGCTCGTCTGCATCGTTGTGCGGGTGTCGCCCCGCCCCTGGAACCACGCGCCGATCCCGCTGGAGAGCAGCAGCGCGGGCGCCGCCAGGATCCGCAGGTGGAACCCCGCCGCCGCCTCCGCGCCCACGCCCGCGTCCCCCGCGAGCGCCGAGAACATCGGGGCCGCGACGAGCGACGCCGACAACAGCGGGAGCCCCAGCCCCAGCCCGATCCACACCGCCTGCCAGCCCAGCCGATCCACCTGATCCTGCCGCCCGGCGCCGATGGCCTGCGCCGTCACCACCTGCACCGCCCGCGCCAGCCCCATCGGCAGCGACATCAGCAGGTGCGTCACCGGCAGCATCAGCCCGATCGCCGCCAGCGAGGTGTCCCCCAGCCGGCCGACCAGCAGCGTGTCGACGAGGCTCATCGCCGTCAGCGAGAGCATGGAGAGCATGATCGGCCATGCCAGAGAGAGGACCTGCCGGACGCCGATCTGTTCCGGAGGGAGCGCGTTCTGTGTCGAAGGAGAGAGAGATGCCGCCTGCATGACAGGCTCCAGGGGATGGAACTGCTGAGATGGGAGTGGACTACAGGAAAAAAGCAGGGATACGGACACAATGCATGTCCAACGCATATCCAACGCAGATCCAACGCAGACCCGTCCTGTGACTGTCAGAAACAGCCAGGACGACCGTCCGCGATCATCTGTCGCGTGCGCTGTCGCGCGGAGATCACAGCAAAACCGGGCGCTCCCTTCCGGCACAGAGCCGGAACAGCGCGATCAGCACAGCCCGTATATAGAGATCCGACGCCCCGATATCAGGATATCAGGGGCGGCAGGTGCCATACGGGCGGGCGGTCGCGGCGCGGGAGCGATCCCACATCTTGACAGCGGTGGAGGTGACCGGGGTGTCGCCGATAATGGGCATATGGACGAGGATTTCTGACTGCATCCGTCACCTCCAGTGGGCAGGGTTTCTGCTCCGTGTGGCATATAACTGATCCGGATCGCATCCGCAACAGAATTCTGCCGGCTGCAGCGCCGCCGGGATAACCGCCTGCGATGGACTGGACGTTCCTCGGACATGCGGGCTGGCTGGTGGAGGCGGCGGGGCTGCGGGTGCTGATGGACCCGCTGCTGGCGGAGGCGCACCACGAGGGGACGTTCGCGGTGCATCCGGATCGGCGGGTGGACGCGGCGGGGCTGCGGCCGGATCTGCTGCTGATCACGCACCGGCACCTCGACCACTTCGACCTCCCGACGCTGCGGCTGCTGGCGGAGGCGGGCGCGCGGCCGCTGGTGGTGACGCCGGATGTGCTGGTGGCGAAGGCGGCGGAGGTGCTGGGGTTCGAGGTGTGCGTGCTGGAGGCGTGGGCCCCGCTGCGGCTCGACGGGCTGACGCTGCTGCCGACGCCGTCGCTCTGCGCGGTGCGGGAGTGGGGGGTGTGGTTCCACACGCCGGAGGGGACGGCGTGGAACCAGGTGGACACCGAATTGCGGAGCGCGGCGGACGTCCGGGCGATCCTGACCCGGACGGCGGAGATCACCGGGGCGCCAGGACCTGCGGGGGCGGCACCGGGGCCGGATCTGGGAATTGTGCGCTGGCAGCCGCTCCGGCAGGTGGAGATGCTGCTCTCGGACGCGCTGGGGATGTCGCTGCCGCTGCATGCGCGGCACCTGCAGATCGCGGCGGCGACCGGGGCGGGCCTCACCCTGCCGGGCGCCTGCGGGGCGCGCTACCTGCCGCCGTCGGGCTGGATGGACGCGCATGCCTTCCCGCTGACCCCGGCGCGGTTCTTCCGCGATCTGCGCGCGCTGCGGCCCGATCTGCGGACAGCGGTGCCGGTGCCGGGCGACGTCTTCTGCGTACGGGGTGGGGAGGTCGTCCAGGGGGCGCGGTCGGGGCTCGTGGAATTGCTGCCCGATGTGGCGGCGGATCAGCGGTTCCTGCCGTGGTCGATCCCTGAATTGCGCGATCCGGCTCCCGCTCCGGGTGAGGGCTGCCGGGAAGATTCCCCCCTGGCGCAGCGCGCAGCGGAGATCGACGCGTGGATCGCCTCCGACCTGCTGCCCGGCCTCGCCCGCGAGGCGCCGGGCTGGGGGCTGGAATTCCCGGTGCGGCTGGGGCTGCGCCTTGTGTGGCCGGGGCCGCCCGGAGCGCCGCCGCCGCATACGGAGCGGACGTTCACCGTGGATCGGGGGCCGGGGGGGGCGGTGACGGTAATGGTCGGTCCGGGGATGGACGCGGACTGCGACGCGGCGGTGGGGATCGCTGCGTCGGAATTGCGGGCGGTGATCGCGGGGCGGGCGACGTGGGGGCGTCCGCTGCTGGGGGGGCTGGTGCGGGCGACGGTGCGCGGGTGGCGCGTGACGGCGGCGGGGCCCGCGCGGGCGGCGGTGCCGCCGATCTTCCTATACGCCGGGCTGAGCTTCGACCGCTCCTTCCTGCGCTGGCTGGAGCGCGAGCTCGGGGTTGAATTGCTCCAGCCACCGGTAGAAGGCGGGGAGCCAGCCGGGGGCGCGGGCGGTGAGCAGGGCCTCGGTGGCTGAGAGGGCGACCTCCTCCAATTCGCGGTGGAGCGCGTAGCCGGGCCGGCCGGGGCGGGTGTCGCGGTCGGGCGCCGGATCGGTCGCCGGATCGGTCGCCGGATCGGTCGCCGGATCCGGCGCGCCGGCGTCTGTGCGGCGCTGCTCCAGCCACTCTGCCGTGGCGACGGCGTCGGTGACGACGTGGACCTCCTCGTGGAGGATCTGCATCAGCAGCGGCTCAGGGGGCTGGCCCAGATCGGCGGCGATGAGGCGCTGCCCGTCGAGGGCGGTGGCGCGGGCGCGCGGGCCGAGGGCGGGGCAGTGGAGCAGGGTGAGCGGCGGCGGGGCGCCGTGGGCCTCATAGAGCAGGCGGCGCAATTCAGGCAGCGCGTCGGCCAGCAGCTGAGGGATCGGCAGCGCGGCGGCCGACGGAGGGAACAGCGGCTCGGCGGGCGCGTCGCGGAATTCCCGCTCCATCGCGTCGGCGAACAGCGCGGCCAGCCTTGAGCCGGCGGCGTCCTGCAGCGCGGGCGGGGGCGATCTGAGGCGGCGGATCAGGGCGGCGGGATCGGCCTCGCGCATCGCGAGCGGGATCAGGCTCAGGCGTCCGGGCGCGGCGTCCCAGGCGGCTTCGAGGGCGGTGAGCCGCGCTCCGGCGGCGGCGTCGTAGCAGCCTGCGGCGTCCCGCCCGAGATCCATGCGCGCCATGAGCGCGAAGAAGCGCGCCGGGGCGGGCCAGCGGCGGGCCTGCACGCGCAGCGCCGGCTGCTCCGGGGGCGGGGCGGGGAGCCAGCCGCCGTGGCCGCCGAGCACCGGCAGCCGCAGCCCGCAGAGCCGGTGCTCGCGCTGATCGGCGGTGATGAGCACCCAGTCCTGATCGCGGAAGCGCGGGCCGATGGCGGTGACGAGCCTGCCGCCAGGGCTCAGGTGATCGGTGAGGCCGCGCGGGAGGCGGGGGACGGCGGCGCCGAGCCAGAATTGATCGTACAGCCCGTCCAGCTCCCAGGGCATCGCCGGGTCGCGCGGGATCAGGCGGGCGCCGGGGGGGGCGCGCCCGATGTCCGCGACATGGAAGACGTCGCAATTGCCGGTGAGGTGCTGGAGCAGCGCGCCGACGTAGCCGCTGCGGGCGTGGAGATCCGCGACCCGGTCGCCGGGGCCGGGGGCGAGCGCGGCGAGGCCGAGCGCGACGGCGCGGAGGCCGGGGGCGGCGGCGGTGCGGCCGGGGGCCTGCCCGTCGACATGGCCCGGCGCGGGCCGATCCTCCAGCACGGCGATGGCCTCCGCCTCGCCCATCCACGCCTCCGGGCCGATCTCCAGCAGCGCGGCGATCACGCGCTCGTCGTGCAGCGCCCCCTGCCCGAGCAGCCGCCGGACGGCCTCCTCGCGGCGGCGCACCCAGGGATCGCGGACGCGGAGGCCGAGCGGGCGCCGGATCTCCACCTGCGCGATCCCCGGCGCGGCGGGGGCGGTGAGCTTCTGGCGGAGCGCCTGCCGCCCCTTCTCCAGCAGCCGGTCGCGGGCGGCGGCGGAGAGCTGCTCGCGCTGCTCGTCGAGGCTGCGGGCGAAGACGCGGTCGATGTCGCGGCCCTGGCCCCGGAAGCGGGCCTGGATCTCCTCCACCATCGGGCCGTAGCGGGCGTACATGCCGGTGACGCGCTGCTCGTAGGTGAGGGAGGCGGACGGATCGATGTGCTGGGCGAGGAAGGCGCCGTCGTACCAGTGGCGCCACCAGCCGGGGTGGTGGAAGCGGGCGCCGTGGGCCTGCTCCCAGCGGGCCAGCTCCTCGTGGACCTGCGCGCCGGGGTAGAGGCGGAACGGATCGACGGAGAGCCAGCCGCAGGTCTCGGGGGCGGAGAGGTAGAGGGAGCGGAGGTATTGATGCGTCTCCTCCATGCTCTGCGCGTCCTCGCCGGGGTGGCCGACGATGACGTTGGCGGCCCAGTTCAGCCCGTGCTTGCGGCTCAAAACAGCGAGCCGCTGGAGCGCGCCGAGGTAGGCGTCGGGGTGGTTCCCCTTCTGCATGATCTTCAGCATCCGGGGGCTGCCGCTCTCCAGCCCGATCCCGATGGAGAACCGGGCGCGGGCCAGCAATTCCACGTCCTCCTCGTCGAGATCGTCGGAGCGCGTGAGCGTCCAGTACTGGCGCGGCAGCAGATCCTCCGCGATCAGCCCGCGCAGCACCTCCTTGCGCCAGCGCCGCTGGAAGCCGAACAGCGGATCGGCGATGTTGATCAGCCAGTGGGCGGGCTCGATCCAGCGGAACAGGCGGCGCACCTCGTCGATGGCGCGCTCCGGGGTGAACGCCCGCCACTGGTAGCCGCTCTTGGCGCGCTCCATGCAGAACGTGCAGTGGTAGGGGCAGCCCCGCGACAGGTACATCTGGAACCGCCGCCCCAGCCAGCGCGCGCGCGGCCAGTAGCGCCGCAAGAGCGACCAGTCGTGCGGCGGGAGGTCGTTGATGTCCTCGACGAGATCGTGCGCGAACACCGGCTTGTCGAAGATCGCGTCCCGCCGGAGCGGCCGCGTCGACTCGCCCCGGGCGCCCAGCAGCGCCGACACGATCCGCTCCAGCGGGCGCTCCCCCTCCCCCTGGATCACCGCGTCGAACGGCGACCCCTCCGGCAGCCCCTCCTGCCCGCCGACCAGATCCCCCGGCAGCGCCGAAGCGTGGTAGCCGCCCGCCACCAGCGGCACGTCGGGGAATTGGGGATGTTTCTCCAGCGCCACCTGCACGATGACCCTGTGCTTTCCCTGCTTGAGCTCGGAGCTCTGGGTGGACAGGAGGCTCGACACGAACCATCCCGCGCGGCCCATGATCTCGCCGCTTTCGGTGGCGAGCAGCATCTGGGGATTGTCCTTGTAGCCGTCGATGATCTTGAATTTGGTGTCGAGCAGGGTGTTCATCACCCGCGGATAAACCGCGTCGGAGGTGGCGACGCCGCTGGAGCCCACGAGCATTTCGCGCTCGGTCAGATCCTTGAAGGTCTTGAAGGGCGCCGTATGCCAGGCCACCACGACCGGCACTTCCTTGGCCGCACTGAACAGCCAGTTCATCTGGCGTGCGTCATATTTCGCGTTGGAGGTGGGGCCCGTCACGCCCATCAGCGGCTCGACGCCGATGTGGGTCTGCACGGCGCCGAAGGTCAGGCCATCACGGGGGGCGGAGTTGGCCAGCGTGTTCATCGCCACCAGACTGCCCGCCGCAGGCACATTCTGCACCACGATGTTGGGCGCGCCGGGAATGTGCTTGGCCAGATGCCGGGCGAAGAGCCGCGCATAGGCGTCATAGCCGCCGCCCGTGCCGCTGCCCACGAGCATGCTGACCTGCTTGCCCGCATAGAAATCCTGGGCGAAGGCGGGCGCGACGGGGAGGGGAAGCGCCAGGCACGCCAGCGCTGCAATCCATCCTGAGCCTGTGGTCGAGCGTTTCCTCATCTGGTCCATTTGTCACCTGTTTTGGGTATCTAGCCTGAGTATGCGCAAGCCTGCGCCTCTGCGCAACTCGCCTTCGCCCTGTTCACAGGGGTTTGCGATTCCCTCCATTTCCCCCGCCGCGCCGGTTGCCCTCAGCCGTCCGCGCGTCAGATAGGGAGGGCCAGCGGGCGGGGCGCTGGCGCGGGTCTAGGAGGGTGTCGCCATGCCGCATGAAACCAAAGCGCAGGTGAGGCTGCG
>JBEIQZ010000958.1:0-1083 GCA_040376255.1 Alphaproteobacteria bacterium | reverse complement strand
GGGCTGCGGACAGATGTACATCGCGGGCTTCGACAAGTTCGAGGACGCCAACAAGGCGCCGGTGGTGCCGCGCCCGCAGCTGAGCTTCGCCTTCCCGGCGCTGTTTGATCTTGTCATCCCCTACGCGGGGCTGGCCCTGGTGCCGGGGGTGCCGGTGGGCGGCACGCGGAACATGATCGTCTCGGCAGAGCTCGGGGTGGGGATGTGGATCGGCAGCAGCTTCGGGCTGGGGCTGCGCGGCCACGGCACGCTGATCCGCACGCTCGGCGAGATCGCCACACCCTTCGAGGAGGGCGATCCGGCGGTGCTGGACTTCTATAACGGCTCCAGCTCCGGCGTCGATCTGATGCTCGGCTGGGAGCTGCGGGGCAAGGCGCTCTCGGCGGTGCCGTACCTCTCGCTCGGCCTCACCGAGACCAGCACCTACTTCTGGGTCGGGGACGACGGCATCGTCGCCACCAACGCCCACCCCTACTTCGGCCCGGCGCTGTCGCTCGGCTCGGACTTCCTCATCCAGAAGCACGTCCGCCTCGGCGCCGAGTTCTACGCCGCGCCCGGCGGTCACAACGTCCCCCGCTACGACGACGGCACGCCGATGACGGTCACCGACGTCAGCGAGGGGGCCTTCAGCCGCTACGGACACATCTACACCGGCCGGCTCCGGCTGGCCTGGGAGCTCTGATATGCGAAACCTGTATCTCCTGACCCTGGGCCTGGGCATCGGCGGCCCGCTCTTCCTCGCGGGCTGCGGGGACTGCTACGACAACGATCACCCGGGCTCCTGCGGGACGAAGGCGCCGGGCGATGAGGTCACCGAGAGCGGGACGGACGAGAGCGTGCCGCCGGGCGTCTGCGAGCAGGCGCGGGAGGGCGCGGAGGCGGTGCTGAACAACTACTGCTACTCCTGCCACGGGCAGGGGGGGCGGGTAGAGGGCGGCATGAACTACGTCCTCGACGTGCCGACCCTGATCGCCAACAGCAAGATCGTGCCGGGGAACGCCGCCGGATCGATCCTGTACCAGCGCATCGTCTCCAACACCATGCCCCCCACCGGGAGCGACGGGCCCACGCCCGACGAGGCAG
>JBEIQZ010000935.1:0-1218 GCA_040376255.1 Alphaproteobacteria bacterium | reverse complement strand
AGCGACGCGCAGGACCGGGCGGTCGAGGGCCTGCGCCAGGGCTTCAGCCGTCCGGGATTTCCCGGTGCCGGATGGCCCGAAGAAATTCAGCCGCGATCCTGTCCAATGACGCGCTGTGCACGGACGACGTCGAGGTGTTCGAGAACCGGCTCAGCGCGCTGGGCGGGTCGCTGACGGCCAGCGGCAACGACGGCGTCTGCGCCACATGGGGCGGGCGGGTCACCGCCGCCAACGCGGCGACGGTCTGCGCGCGCGGGTACTCGCTCACCCTCACCGGGGACGTCGATCTGAGCAACGGCGACGACGCCGACATCGCGGCCCTCGCCTGCGTGGTGGAGATCGGCGGGTCGTTCACCATGGACAGCTCCACCGCCAGCGGCTTCGCCGGGCTGGAGAGTCTGCGGGCGGTGGGGGGGGACGTCTCCCTCCAGTACAACTATGTGCTCAACCGGCTGTCCGGGCTGGAGAACCTCGCCTCCATCGGCGGCGAATTGTACCTGAAATCCAACGGCATCACTGAGCTGTCGGGCCTCAGCGGCCTGGAGACGGTGGGCGGCGATCTGACGCTCTACGAGAGCTACGCGCTCACCGATCTGCAGGGCCTCGGCGCCCTCACCTCGGTGGGCGGGACGCTCTCGCTCTACCGGAACGATCTGGTCCGCGATCTGTCGGGCATCGACAGCCTCACCACCGTAGGGGACGGTTTTTACATAAACGACAACGACGCGCTCGTGTACCTGGACGGGCCGGGCGGCCTGACCTCAGTGGGCGGCATCCTCTACGTCTACGACAACGACGCGCTGATCGATCTGTCCGGGCTGGAGCGCCTCGCTGCGGTCGGGCTGGACGTGGACATCGAGTACAACGACGCGCTGGAGAGCGTCGCCGCGCTCAGCAGCCTCACGACGGTGGGCGACGATCTCGTGATCTACAGCAACGCCGCCCTGCTCTCTCTCACCGGGCTGGAGGCGCTGATCTCCACCGGCGGCGATCTCACCGTCTACCGCAGCCCGCTCCTCACCGACCTCGCGCCGCTCCAGCGCGTCACCACGATCGGCGGGTACCTCACGATCTCCACGAACAGCGCCCTCACCGGCCTCGGCATGACCGCCCTGACCAGCGTGGGCCAGGGCTTCAACGTCAACACGAACGCCTCCCTCTGCGCGGATCGGGTGGCGGAGCTGCTCGCGCAGCTCACCGGGTTCAGCGGCGCGGTGT
>JBEIQZ010000119.1:0-12547 GCA_040376255.1 Alphaproteobacteria bacterium | reverse complement strand
CCGATAGGAGGTGTGGGTTCACGCTCATCCACGATCTCGACGAATCGTCGAATCTAGGGGAAATCGAACTCCACACCTCCTCCCGGTCTCTCCCTGATAGCCCGTCTGAGACACACAAGGGGAAAGCCCTTCTCAAACGCCCCTCATCCGGCCCTCCGGGCCACCTTCTCCCCCACGGGGCGAAGGGTCGTTCATGACGAAGACTCCGTATCACAGGGATTCTGTATCCCGGAGCCGCACGAGGAGCCGCCCCGCCGCCTGACCTGCCGCCCCCGCCCACACATCAAGCGGGAAGAAGGCGGCGAAGGCGAGGGCGGAGAGCGGATAAGGAAAACTGATCCCCATGATGAGCAGGATGCCGTGGTGCATGGAGCAGGTGGCGACGCTCCAGAGCCAGCCGAGCCGCCGATCCAGCAGCGCGAGCGGCGCGCCGACCTCGATGATCAGCGTCCCCGCCGCCGGGACGATCAGCCAGCCGGGGTGCTGATAGACCAACGGCACCAGCGGCGCCGCCCCTTTCGCAGAGATCAGCTCCTTGTAGAGCGCGTCATTCCCGATCTGGTCGAGCAGGCTCTGGCCGGTCGGCCAGCCCGCCGGATCGCTCACCAGCTTGGCGACCCCCGCGAGCAGGTAGCAGATCACCGTGACCGCCGCGATGAGCCTCAGGTTCCAGCCGTACCACCAGCACATCTGCGGCAGCGTCCCCCACCGCGCCCACCGGAGCCGATCCGGCCACCGCCCCGCGATCCAGGCGTCCAGCGACCACGCCGACGCCGCCGGGCCGAGCGCGAGGCAGACCAGGTGCAGGCAGAACAGGTTGTCCCCGTGCAGCACCCCGCCCCAGGAGGTGCGGTAGGCGAAGAAGCAGACGGTGGAGATCGCGCAGATCGGCGCCAGCACCCGCCAGCCGAGGCCGAGCAGGAAGCAGACCGCGAGCGCGAGCTGGACGGCACTCCACCCGTCGAACACCTCCGGCGCGAGCGGCCCGCTGAGCAGGCGCATCGGGCCGACCGGGCGCCACTGATCGGGCGCCGTCCGCGCGATCTGCGCGAAGCTCGCCCAGCCGATCCGGAGCTGGTACAGCAGGAACCCGCCGGTGGTGATCCGCACCGCCGCCAGCCGCGCCGCAGGCACCTGCGGGAAGCACATCTGCTCCAGCCACGCCCCGATGCGCGCCCGGCTCACTGCGCGCCTGCCGATGGACGCTCAGGCACCCGGCAGCGGGTCAGCGTGACCTCCTGGATCGGCGCGTGATCCCCGTCGCGGAACCAGCGCGCCCGGTCGTAGCGTCCCTTCAGGACGCGCACCTCGACGGCAGCCGCCAGCTCCGGATCGCGCCCCGCCCGCTGCGCGATCCGCGCCGCGATCCGCCCGCAGAGCGGCGCCAGCAGGCTGTCCCCGGCTGCCGCCGACCGGATGAGCTGGGTGGCGCCCTGGTTGAAGCCGCCGGAGGTCCAGAAGGTCTGGGGGACCTTGTGCCGCGCGCCGTCCGCATCGGCGGCGACGACGTAGATCGGGCGCTCCTGCGCGGGGCGGGGGCGGGCGAACATCGGGTACCAGGAGAGCGGGAAGTCGTCCTGCGGCTCCGGCAGGAACCCCTGCCGGATCGGAGCGAGCACCGCGCCGCAGAGGAGGATGCTCACTGCGATGGCATAGATCCGCCCCATCTCCCGCCTGCTGCTAAGCGTTGTATCCCGCGCCGTCGTCCGTGTCCGGCGCCAGCCCCTGCGCCAGCCCCGGCACCGACCCCAGCACCTCAGCCCACGCCGCCCGCTTCCGCTCAAACGACAGGGAGGCGTTCGCCGGACTCGACGAGGGCAGCCGGTAGACCGGCAGGCCCAGCAGACGTGTGTGGCGGGCATGCGAGAAGCTCCTGCCGCCGTTGTGGGCGATGGCGGCGAGCCGGGGGCAGCGTCCGATCAAGCTGCTGAGATCGTTGCGCGTGCCGTGGCGGATGTCGGTGTCGAGGCTGCCCTCGCGCTCACAGGCAGCATAGACGTCCCACAGCCCGATCCCCCGCCCGAGCATCCACGCTGTCCGCGCCGCGTATGGCGCGGCGACAAGGGCCTCCACCTGCGCCGGCCCGGCCCGGGGCTCCAGCACCGCGACGAGCAGCCGCCAGAAGCGGTTCTGCGGGTGGGCATAGTACTGCTGTGCGCGCAGAGAGGCGGCGCCGGGGAAGCTGCCGAGGATGATCAACCGGGTGTCCGGGGCGAGGAGCGGCGGGAGGCAGGCGAGCATCTCAGCGTTATTAACAGGGCATGCGCCCGCAGGTATCCGTCTACATCGCAACGAGCATCGACAACTTCATCGCCCGCGAGGACGGCAGCATCGGCTGGCTCGACCGGGTCCACCGGGAGGGGGAGGACTACGGATACGCGGCGTTCATGGCGACGGTGGATATGCTCTTGATGGGTCGGGCCACCTGGGACACGGTGCTGGGCTTCGGGGAGTGGCCGTACACCGGCAAGCGTGTCGGCGTGATGACGAACCGCGTCGCAGCGGCGCAGGCGCGGGCGCAGAGCGGGGAGGCGTTCTTCTCCGGGGCGCTCGGCCCGATCCTCGACCGGCTCGGGGCGGAGGGGGTGCGGCGGGTGTACCTGGACGGGGGGCGGCTGATCCGGCAGGGGATCAGCGAGGGGGTCGTCGACGACATGGTGATCTCGGTGGTGCCGGTGCTGCTCGGGAGCGGGCGGCGGCTGTTCGGGGAGGGCGGGGCGGCGGAGTCGGAGTGGGCGGTGGCGGGCGTCAAGGCGTTTGAGAGCGGGCTTGTGCAGCTCAGGTACAGGCGGGCCTGAGCGCTGCAGGATAGAGAGCGGCACCTGAGAGGTCTGATGTCCGCGCCCTTCCTCCGCATCGAAGTCGGCCTCCATGCCGGTCTCCCCCGCCGCGCCTCGACCGACAGAGAGGGCAGGCTGCTTACCGGCGGCGACGACTGCACGGCGCGGCTGTGGGACACGGCGACGGGCGAGCTGCTGCGGGTGCTGCGCCCGCCCATCGGGACGGGGCACCAGGGCAAGGTCTTCGCGGTCGCGCTGTCGCCGGACGGGGCGATGGCAGCAATGGGCGGGGTGCTGGCGGAGAGCACCGGCTACATGACGCGGGTGTTCACCTGCGGGGCGCAGGATGGGGAGCTGCTGTGGACCTCGGAGCCGATCATCGGCTACATCCGGCAGATGGTGTTCACCCCGAAGGGGGATCGGCTCGTCGTCAGCACCTCATCGCTGGCGCTGCTGCTCGTCGATGCGGCGGACGGGCGAGTGGTGGCGAAGTGCGGGGACATGGTGTCGGATGTCTACGGGGTGGTGACGGACGGGGAACACATCTGGCTGACCTCCTTCGACGGGACGCTCCGGATGTACGACATGGGGCTGGCGCTGAAGAAGAAGGTGAAGATCGGGGCGCAGGGCTACCAGCTCTCGCTGTCTGAGGACGGGAAGAAGCTCGTCATCGGCATGAACAACTCCACCGCGATTGAGGTCCGCTCCGCGCAGACGCTGAAGCTGCTGTACAAGCCGGACGTGAGCGGGATCCCCTCCGGCGGCTACCTCTGCGCGGTGTGCTTCTCGGGCGATCACCTGTACGCGGCGGGGACCTGGTACGACCGGGGCCGGATGGTGCGCCGGTGGGAGAAGGGCGGGCGCGGGGCGCACCTCGACCGCCGCATCCAGACCGCAGAGAGCGTCCTGTGCATCGCGCCGCTCCCGGCGGGCATCGTCTGCCTGGGCCAGCCGTGGGCAGTGCTGGACGGGCCTGATCCGCGCCCGCCGACCGCCGGGCTGATCGCGGCGTGGCAGGCCGGGCCGACGCTGCAGCTCTCCGACGACGCGCGCACGGTGCGGTTCCGGTGGAACGACAAGCCTGACGACTGGGGCAGCTTTTCTGTGAAAGAGACGCGCATGACCGCCGTCGACAGCGCCCCGCTCCGGCCCCCGCGCACGGACGGGCTGGCGGTGACCGACTGGAACGGCAACTACGCGCCGAAGCTCAATGGGAGCCGCCTCCCGATGGAGGCGTGGGAGGCGTCGCGCAGCCTCGCCGTCAGCGACGACGCATCGCTGTTCGTGATCGGCGCGGAGTTCAACCTGCGCTGCTTCTCAGCGAACGGGCAGCACCGGTGGACGCGCCCGATGCCCGGCGCCGCGTGGTCGGTGAACCTGTCGGCGGACGGTCAGATCCTGGTGGCGATGCTGAGCAACGGGACGATCTGCTGGCACCGCGCCGGCGACGGCGCGCTGCTGCTCACGCTGTTCCCGCATGCCGAGCGGCAGCCCTGGGTGTGCTGGACGCCGTCGGGCTACTACAGCGTCGCCCCCGGCACCGACGAGCTGATCGGCTGGCACGTCAACCGCGAGCCGCTCCAGACCGCCGACTTCTTCCCGATCTCGCGCTTCAGCCAGGAGCTCCACCACCCCGACGCCCCCCGCGCCGTCCTCGACTGCCTCGACGAGGTGGCGGGCCTGCGCTCCATCGGCCTCGTCCCCATCGAGGTCACCGGCAGCCTGCCGCCGGTGCTGAAGCTGGAGGAGGTGTGGATGGTGGACGGCATGCTGAAGATCCAGGTCTCCGGGCGATCCCCGGGCGGCCAGCCCATCGACCGCGTATGGGCGCGGGTGGACGGGCGGCCCGCCTGGGAGGAGGTGACAGGCAGCGGCCCGTGGACGCTCACACTCCAGATCTCGCCCTTCGCCACACAGGTCGCCGTCTTCGGCGCCTCCGGCGAGAGCGTCTCGGTGGCGCTCATCGTCCCGCCCGCCCGGCTGAAGGCGCTCCTGCTCCCGCCGCAGGCAGCGGAGGCCGCGCATGGAGGCGCATCAAGCGCAGATGCTCCAATCGCAGCCGACGCCGGAGCTGTGGCCGCGCCGATCCAGGCTGCGCCCCGCGCCGCGCCTGACGACCTGAGCGTCCGCCCCGCCCCGCCGCCGGGTCTCGCGGGTGCCGCGCAGGCAAAAGCCGCCCCTTCACAAAGATTCCGCGCGCTCATCGTCGGGCAGGACGCGCCGACCACCCGCGCTCTCACGCAGCGCCTCAGCGCCGAGGCGCGGGAGATGGACTTCCGGGGCGGGCTGGACTGGCTGCGGCAGGAGCCGGCGGGGCTGTCGATCCTGGTGATGCCCGCGCCGGAGGGCCGCGCCCGCGATCTCCGCTTCCCCGACGCCGAGAAGCCGGTGACCGGCCGGGAGCTGCAGCGGGCCGTCGAGGGGTTCCCCGGCAAGCTCTGGGTGATCATCGGCCACGGGGACGCCGATCTGTCGGTGCTGCTGGAGCGGCTGGGGTCGCCGGAGGTCGGGGCGATGGTGCTGGCAGCGCCGCCGGGGCTGGCCCGCGCGCTGGAGCGGACGGAGGGCGCGAGCGTCGAAGAGCTGGCGCGGAACCTGTGCGCGGCCTCGAAGGGCGCGGGCGTGTTCATGCGGGCGCGGACAGCGACGGATGTGGAGATCCCGGCGAAGGGCTGAGATCAGCGCAGCGCGGCGAGCGCCCGCTCCCAGATCACAAGAAACCGCTCCGCCGAGGCGTCGAGCGGGCGCCGGTCTGATCCGTCCGCCGCCATCCGGGCGAACATCGGCTCGACCATGCCGGTATGGGCGAGGCCCTTCACGTCGAATTCCGTGATCTCCCGGCCCTCCGGGGCGTCGGCGCAGCCGTCCGGCCCGAAGGCGGGGCGCGGGTGGTCGACGCCGCCCTGGAAGTCGGAGCCCCAGGCGACCGGCTCGCCTGCGGTGATGGCGTTGAACCCGTCCCAGTGGAGCCGGAAGTCATCGACCGAGCCGGGGCAGTGGGCGGCGGGCAGCGGCGGATCGGAGGGGAGCGGGATCGGGCGCAGGTGATCGGCGTTCGCGGTCATCCCGGCCAGCCCGCCGCTGGCGTAGAGGCGGCGGATCTGGTCGGCGCTCATGGCGATGCTGTCGTCGCGCACGGTGGCGGAGATGGCGTGGGTGTAGACCGGCGCGACGCCGCGCGCTTCGAGGATGTCCATGATCTGCGCGAAGGTGGCGTCTGCGGCGTGGGCGAGATCGACGATGATCCCCGCGTCGACCAGCGCGCGGATCCGGTCGCCGCCGGTGGCGGTCAGCCCGTGGCGCTCAGGCGCGCGCCGCTCCTCCCGGCAGCCCGGCAGGTTCAGCACCGCCAGCCGCCCGTCCTGGCACCAGGAGCCGCCGATCTCATTGTCGGCGAGGTGGACGGGGGTGATCACCGCCACACCCTGCGAAGCCCAGGCGCGGGCGTCGGCGTCCCCGCCGAGGATGCCGGTCGCGCCCTCGATGCCGTGGACGACCGCGATCCGCCCCGAGGCGACGACGGCGCGGGCCTCAGCGGGCGTCCGGGCCAGCCCGAAGCGGTCGGGGTGCGCCGCGCACAGCGCCTCAACATAGTCGAGCTGCCGCTGGATGTGCCGCCGCATCGCCTCCGGCGTGGAGGCCTCTGCAGTGAAGGGGTTGGCGTAGGCGAGGCTCACGAGGATGCGCGGCCCTGAGAGCTGATCCACGAAGATCTGCGGCTGGAGCGCGTGGGACGGGGTCTGCCGGGCGGGCGGCGGGCGATCCGGGCCGCGCCCGTAGACTGGGACGGCGAGGTGCGCGGCGAGGTGGATGTGGAGGTCGACGTAGCCGGTGATCGGCGCGGGAGCCTCCGGGGCAGCGGCAGCCTCCGGGGCAGGCGTACCCGGATCAGCCTGCGCGCTCAAGACCGCCAGCAGCGCCAGGAGCCAGATCATACGACGTTCCACCGCTGCACGCGCAGCACCGCGTCGTTGTGCAGCACACCCAGCCCGAAGCTGTCCTCCAATTGCCCGGTGACCCGCGCCTGGAGGCCGTCGAGCCGATCCGGCAGATCAGCGCCGGTGAGCGTGTAGACCTTGCCGGTCGCGTTGTCGCGGAGCGTCCAGCGGTCGCCCCGCCGCTCAACCATCCCGATGAGATACATCCCTCCTCCTTGCAGCCGTTCAGCCGTCCAGCCGCCGCGAAAGCAGCGTGAGCAGGCTGGCCCACGAAGCGCGGTCGGCCTTCGCGTTGTAGCCCAGCGGCAGACCGTACTTCTTCGCGCGGGCGTCGGCCTCCGGCTCGGTGAAGCCGTGGAGGACGCCGGGGTAGGCGATGAGCTCGTACCTGACGCCTGCGGCCTTCATCTCGGCGTGGAACGCCGTGACGCTGTCCGCCGGGACGAGCGGATCCGCGCCGCCGTGGCAGACGAGGACGTCGGCCTTTACCTTGCCGGAGGCCGCCTGGATCGGGGAGGCGAGGATCCCGTGGAAGCTCGCGACCGCCCGCAGCTCCAGCCCCAGCCGCGCCGCCCGCAGCGCGAGCGCCCCGCCCATACAGTAGCCGATGGCTGCGACCCGCGACCCGTCCACCTCCGGCTGCGAGGTCAGCGCGTCGAGCGCGTCCATGATCCGCGCCGAAGTGACAGCGGGATCGCTCATCAGCGCCGTCATCTGCGCGACAGCCTGATCCTTGTCCTGCGCCTGCAGACCGTCGCCGTAGACATCGACCGCCATCGCCGCGTAGCCCTGCTCAGCCAGCATCTTCGCGCGGCTCCTCGCGTAGTCGTTGAGCCCCCAGAACTCCGGGAACACGAGGACGGCGGGCTTCTTACCGGTGGTGCGGGTGTCGACGACAAAACTGCTGCGGCAGGCCTTGTCACCGGCTTCATAGGAGACTTCGCGGACAGAGAGGATCGGCTGGCTCATGGAGCAGGGGGGTATCCTCCACCGCGCAGAGGAGCAACGGTTACATCTCCGGGATGGACGCATTCCTGGACGGCTGCTTTGACGTCTTCCTGCTGCAGCCGGGGATGACCCCGCACCTCGCCGCCTTTCTGATCGTGCTGTCCCTCCAGATCGGCCTCACGCTCGCGCTCCACGGCACCGCCTTTGCCGGTCGGGCGGCGTCGAACCTCCGCCGGTTCAGGTGGCTCGCGCCGCTGTTCCTCTCCCTCTGCCTGCTGCACAACCTGTACGGGGACAACTTCTCAGCCCGCTCGGGCGCCTGCCTGATCATCTTCAATGAGCTCCTGTCCGTCCCGCTCTCTCTCCTTGACTCCCCCAGGCTGACAGGGAGGCTCCGCGTCGTCACAGTCACAGGCATCCTCATAATGGTCGCCGGAGATATCGTGTTTCCCCTCTTCAACACCCCGGGACACCCTTGATCCCGCACCTCATCGCCTTTTTGATCCTGTTCGTCCTCCAGACGCTGCTCGCGCCGACGATCAGCCGCCTCGACAACCGGACGAGCCTCGCGGAGCGCTTCCGGGTCGCCATCGGCCCCCGCGACGGGCAGGCCCCGCTCTCCCCGCTCTCCCCGCTCGCCGGACGCGCGCACCGGGCGCTCGTCAACCTTCAGGAGGCGATGCCGGTGTTCCTGACGCTGGCCCTCCTCCACGAGATCCACGGCGCCTCCGGCGGCGCCGTCCCGGAGGCCGCCCGCACCGGCGCGCTGATCTTCCTCGTCGCCCGCGCCCTCTACGTCCCGGCCTACCTCTCCGGCGTGCCGGGGGTGCGCTCGGTGATCTGGATGGGGAGCTGGGTCGGGCTGGGGATGATGGGGCTCGCGCTGAGCGCCTGATCGGGCGCCGCCAGACCGCCCATCACCTCCTCGACCCGCATCATCCCTTTCCCTTCTGCGCCGCGAGCAATTTCTCCAGCGCCTCCACACGACGGCGCAGGTAGCGGTGTATCGCGTGTCCGTGCCCGTCTGCGTAGCCGTGCACCTTGTACAGCTCGTCGATATCCTCCAGCGAGGTCACTGCGGGCAGGAGAGCGTCTATACGGGCGAGGTGCGTAGCGCGCGCCTCGTCCTGCGCTATCTGCCGCGCCGTCTCCTTGGAGTCGCGCTCGCTCTCGCTGTCGTCCTCCTCGTCTTCGATGTCCAGATCGTAGAGCCACTCGTCGTACGGCTCATCGTCATAGCAGTACCGCTCCGGCAGGAGGCGCTTCACGACCACCTCGCCCACCAGCCCCTCCTGCTGCAGATCCTCGATGAGGGGGTTGATATGCCGGTTCAGCAGGCGCGTGAGCGCGTAGTACTGCTTCAGCACCTTCTCCCGCTGCTCCATGTAGCGGAGGATGGTCTCCAACTCGCCGGGGGTGAGCAGCTCGCGGTTCCGCAGGTTGTGGAGCAGGGCTGCTACCTTTTCAGCATCTATCATTTACTCCTGCCCCTCAATATAAAGACTCTGCATTAAAGTCCCCATAAGGGTAGATGCCGACCTTGCGTCCCGATTCCGTGCCCGCGAGGTCGCAGTTGGCGATGGTGCCATAGACGAGGCCGGTGCCGTCGGTGTAGATGCAGAAGTCGTCTGAGGCGGAGCGGAGGCGGCCGGGCCAGTCGGGGTCAGCACCGCCCTGATCGTAGGGTTCGAAGATCCACTGCTGGAAGCTGTCGGAGGGGTCGCAGGCGGCGGTGATGACGGTCCACGGGCCGATCCAGGAGTCGGTGTGGGAGAGGCAGGTGCCGTCGGTGGTGCTGCGGAAGCCGCGATAGCCGTTGTTGTCGAGGAGCTCCCAGCGCTGGGCAGGGTCATCGGCGACGCAGTCGCTGACGGAGGAGACTGCGTCGCCGTCCCCGGCGGCGAGGCAGCGCTCGCCGGTCTTGAACTGGATGAGGAAGAAGGCGGGGGCGTCGTCGCAGGCGTCGCCGGTGCCGTCGCCGTCGGTGTCGGTCTGGAAGGGGTCGAAGACGTCGGGGCAGAGGTCTGCGTCGTCCTGGATGCCGTCGCCGTCGGCGTCGGTGCCTTCCTCGACGGGGGGATCGCCGGGTTCGGGGCAGATGGCGCCGTGGCAGCTCCAGTCGGGGAAGTCGTAGCGGATCATCGCCTCGCCGGGGGCGCAGATCTCGCCGGGGACGGGACCGGTGGCGCAGCCGCCCTCGAACCAGCCGCCGCCGCGCGCCTTGTCGGTGATGGTGATGACAGAGGCGACGCGGCCATCGAAGTCGCCGCCGATCTCGACGGTGCCGCCCTCCTCGCCGTTACCGGAGAAGTCGGTGTCCTGGCGGATCTCGCCGTTGATGACGAGCTCGATCTCCAGGGGGAGGACGGCGGCGGGATCGAGCCAGTAGGGGTCAGCGGGGTCGTGGATCTCGACGGTGGTGGAGGCGCGGCAGTCGGTGTAGGTGAAGGCGCTGATGGCGCGGGTGCCGTTGAGGCTGACGTTCCAGTCGACGCGGCCCTCTCCGCAGGCGGTGTCCCAGTTGCCGGTCATGCCGGGGTTCTCGCAGCCGTTCATGCGGCACTGGAGATCGTCCTTGATGGCGACGAAGGCGCGGACGAGCTCATCGTTCTGCCAGAGGGCGACCGGGCCGGTGACATCGGCGCAGGAGGGGGCATCGACGAGGTAGGAGCCCTGCTCGGTGGCGTCGCCCTCGCCCCAGCGGATGGTGACGGGCTGGAAGCCGCAGGGGAGCGGGATGCGGCGGCTGTCACCGAGGGGGGTGACGCAGGTGTCCTTGGTGCCGGGATCGCTGCCGTCGAGGCTGTAGCAGACCTCGACGCCGTCGAGGCCGACGACGTTCACCCCGGCGTCCTCATCGGTGAGGGTGGTGCCTGAGGGCGGGTCGAAGTGGGTCGTGACGCGCTCGACGCGCTCGCCGGGGTGGCAGGCAGAGAGCAGGCTGGGCAGCAGCGGGGCCAGGGTGATCAACAGGCGCATTTCACGAGTGTACACCGGAGATGCGGCGGGCGCACATGCCAGGGGAACCCTTCACAGATCTATCATCGCTCTGATCGTTGCAGTTATCATCTGCTGGGGGCAGGCGGCGCAGGATATGGTCCGGGCCTGAACCGGGAAACGGATGCTGCTGCTGCTCTCCTGCGCGATCAACGATACGCATACCCTCGCGGATGGTGTGGCGGACGCGCCGCTGTCTGAGGCGCCGCGCGCTGCGGAGCCGGGATCTTCTGCTCTCCGTATGGAGCATACGCCGGGTTCGGTGCAGATCGACGGGCTCACGGTGGACGCGGTGTCCTGGGGGCGGTCAGGTCGGCTCACGGCGCTGCCGCAGGCGG
Organism: Alphaproteobacteria bacterium; assembly: GCA_040376255.1. Lineage (GTDB taxonomy): Bacteria > Myxococcota_A > UBA796 > UBA796 > SXON01 > JBEIQZ01. The sequence goes on along the minus strand of JBEIQZ010000119.1, from coordinate 1,546 downwards.
CGGGCGGGATCGGGCCTGCGGGCGGGGGGCGCCGGGGAGGAGCTGACGTTCACCGGGGGCGGGCTCTCTGAGTGGTGGCGGGCGGGATGCTCGCCGGGCCGCAGTAGCCTGACGACCGCAACAGCCTGACGACCGTCGGGACAGCAACAGAACGGTGCCATATCCGTCCAGAACCTGCCTCCGGAATGGCGGTTCAGGCGGAGACGGGGCAGAATAGCGCCCCGGAGATCGATGATGCGCCTGACGGCCCTCGCCCTGCTTGTTTTTGCCGCCTGTAACGGCCCGACCCCCAAGGACTCGGGCAAGGATGACTCCGGGACGGACGACTCCTGCTGCACCACTACCGACAACGACGGCGACGGCTTCAGCGCGGACGCCGACTGTGACGACGAAGACGCGGCGATCAACCCCGACGCGGCGGAGATCTGTGACGGGGCGGACAACGACTGCGACGGAAACACGGATGAGGACGGCGCGGACGGCGCCGCCACGTTCTATGCGGACGCGGACGGCGACGGCTACGGAAACACCTCGGACACGCTGTCGGCCTGTGCGCAGCCTGCGGGATACGTCGGGGACGCTACCGACTGCGACGACACGAACGCGGCAGTTTTTCCCGTCGCGCCGGAGATCTGCGACGGATTTGACAACGACTGCGACGGGGACACGGACGGTGGCGCCACCGACGCGCCGATCTGGTACATGGACATGGACGCCGACGGCTACGGAGATGCGGCGACCGGGACGGCGGCCTGCGCGGCCCCTGCGGGCATGGTGGCGGACGGGACAGACTGTGACGACGCGGACGCGGCGTACCACCCCGGCGCAGACGAGAGCGACTGCACCGATCCGGCCGACTACAACTGTGACGGCAGCACCGGCTACGCCGATGCGGACGGCGACGGCTTCGCGGCCTGCGTGGACTGCGACGACAGCAGCGCTGCAGTGAACACGGCCGCCGTCGAGATGTGCAACGGGATCGACGACGACTGCGACGGGAACACGGACAGCCCTGACGCGGCTGACGCCGCCACCTTCTATGTGGATGGCGACAGCGACGGCTACGGCGACGCCTCGGTGAGCCAGCCCGCCTGCGCGGCGCCTGCGGGGTACGTCGCGGACGCCACTGACTGCGACGACGGCGACGCGGCGGTGAGTCCGGGGGCGGCTGAGTACTGCAACAGCCTCGACGACAATTGCGACGGCGCCACCGACGAGGACGCCGCTGCAGACGCGGCGATCTGGTACGCAGACGGCGACGGGGACGGGTTCGGGGACGCGGCGGACGGCGTCCCGGCCTGCGCGCAGCCAGCCGGTCGGGTCGGGTCGGCGACGGACTGCGACGACGGGGCGGCGGCGGTGAACCCGGCGGCGCAGGAGGTCTGCGACGCGGGCGCAACGGACGAGGACTGCGACGGCCTGAGCGACGACGCCGATCCCGGGGTGTCTCCGGCGAGCCGCGCGACGTTCCACGCCGACAGCGACGGGGACGGATACGGCGATCCTGCGGTCGCGCTGGACGCCTGCCTCCAGCCCGCCGGGCATG
>JBEIQZ010000648.1:0-2983 GCA_040376255.1 Alphaproteobacteria bacterium | reverse complement strand
GCCTCATACTCCGCCGGGAGGCCGTTCCCGATCGCCCACGCCTTCGGCGCCGGGCGGTGCGGCGCCTTCTGGCGATCCTCCGGCAGCGGCGGCAGCGCGCAGAGCCTGAGCGGCTTCCCGTCCATCAGATACGCCCACACCCGCTCCAGATCGGGCTGAACCACCCGCAGCTCCCGCCGGGATCTGTCGGTGTGCGAGAACGAGATCAGCCGGTTCCGCCCCGTCAGATCGATCAGCTTCGGGCGCAGCCCCCCGACGATATTCAGGACAGTTGTGTGGCGGGGATCAGAAGACACGATGGGAGGCACGGCGCGGCTCCAGCAGCCCGCCATCGTAACGCAGAGATTATCTTTTGTGTCTGTAGCGCGCCGTTACCACTGTCCCCCGGCACAACATACCTGTCCGGCGCCCGATTGTCCGATCCTCCGTCCAACCCGTCCAACCCTGAACAAATGTCTTGAAGGGGTTGGACGGGCATCTTTCATACCTTTCTACCGGTATTATCTCCCCCGTCCAACCCGTCCATGGACAGAACATTCTCCTGTGTGTGAGCGGTGCCCGGTGCGTCGTGGTCGGGATTGCCGAGACTTGTACGGAGATCATCCAGTATCTCTGTGGCGATCTGGCCGACGTGGAACCAGCCGGAGCGGGCGGAGGCGCTACGCACCGGAAAGTTGCTGCGGGGCGTGGACGGGTTGGACGGGCTGATTATCGGGCGTTGGACGGTGTGTATCTCAGTCCAACCCCCCCTCTGTATGGGTTGGACGGGCCTAACGTGTTGGACGGATTGTCTTTTTTGCGGGCGGGCAGTCATCCGGCCTCCTGACCGTCGGGCAGCAGCCACAGCCTCGGCCTCGGCCCGCTGCCGGAGGGGCGACCCTGCCTGCACCCGAGCCGCGCGAGCAGCGCCCCCACCCGGCTGGCGTGGCGGCGATCCTGGCGCTCCGGCGCCATCCCGAGCGCGCTGAGCGCCTCCTGCACGGTGAAGCCCTCCGGCCTCCTGCGGATCCACGCGGACAGCGGCTCCTCCCACGGATCGGCGACGGTGTGGGCCTCGGCGGCCTCGCCCAGCTCCGCCTCCTGTTCGCGGGACAGCCACCACGGCTCTCCGCGCAGATAGCGGTGGTTGGCCTCGGCCCAGAGCTGCTCCCGGTGCTGGAGCAGGCCCTTGACGTCCACCTCGCGGCTGCGCACCGGCCAGAAGCGGCGCGATCCGGTGAGGTCTTCGAGGAACTCCTCGTTGTTCGTGGTCCCCACGAAGAAGCACTGGCGCGGGTGCTCTCTGGTCTGCCGGGCGTAGGGGGCGCGGTAGCGGTCGATCCGGCTGCTGAGGAACGCCTTTACAAGATCGGGGGAGGCGTGCTGCACCCCCCGCAGCTCCGCGATCTCGAACAGCCACACCCCGCACAGCAGCAGGAAGGCGTCTTTGCTCCGGAGGTCGAGCGCCGTGTCGCAGAACCAGCCCGGCTCCGGCATCAGCGCCGCGCAGCCGGTGGACTTGTGCCGCCCCTGCCGCCCCACCAGCACCAGCATCGTGTCCAGCTTGCAGCCCGGCTGCGCCACCCGCGCCACCGCGCCGATCAGCCACGCCGCGCCCATCGCCCGGTGCAGCGCGGTGTCCTGCGCCCCGAACAGCCCCGGCAGCAGCGAGGGGAGCCGCGCCTGCCCGTCCCACAGCAGCCCGTGGAGCCACGCCCGGACGGGGTGGGCGGGGTTCCTGGCGGCGACGTAGTCCAGGACCCGCTGCGCGCTGTCCACGGAGGCCCGCACCCCGTAGACCCGCTCCAGCCAGAGGCGGACGCCGGTGAGGGCGCCGTCGTCGAGCGCCTGCCCGTCCAGCAGCACCTTCTGGGCGAAGGTGTCGAGGCAGACGCGCCCCTTCCACCGGCTGTCCTCGGAGAGGATGGTGGTGAGGTTGTGGAGCCCGGCGGTGGGCTGGCCCTTGTGGGTGGAGAGGACGTCCAGGACGGGCTGCTCCGGGGCGCCGTAGCTGGTGACGAGGTCGGCGATCATGCGGCACCGGGCAGCGCGTCGAGCGGGCCGCGCCAGCCGCAGGAGTTGCGGTGGTTGCAGGACGCCCAGCGGAGCCGCTCAGGGTGGATGGGAAACCAGACGGAGGGGCGGCGGCAGGCCGGGCAGGGGATGTGCGCGGCGCGGCGGCTCCGGCCCTCACCCTGGAGGCTGGCGCCGATCCGCTGCGCGAAGTCCTCGCGGGTGAGCGGGTCGTGGCAGAGGCGGCGGGCGGCGACGCTCCTGCGGAGGAACCACGGGGCGGGGAGGCGGATCACCGGCGCCGGGGGCGGGGCGGGCGGCAGGGCCGCGCAGACGGCGGCCAGATCGAGCAGCGCCCCGTCGTGGATCTCTGCCTCGTGAGGCTGCGCTGGATCGGCGAGGGCGGGGAGGAAGTAGAGGCGGCTGGCGTCGCTGCACTTCTTATCCAGTTCAGGCGCCAGTGATCGCGCCCATCCCCAGGCGGACGGCCACTCCGCAGCGGCGACCGGTCGGGCAAGGGGGAGGACGAGGCGGGACTTCGGGTGCGCGGGCGTGTGGGACCAGGTGGAGTGGCGGACATAGCACCAGCGCTGCCAGGGTTCAGGATCGAATGGCGGCGTGTCGAGGTCGAGCACCAGGCAGGAGATGTCCACGACGTTCACCGCCTTCCGGGTGGTGGAGGGGCGGAAGCGGGCGGGGCTCCAGGCCGGGAGGTCGGCCTTGTCGCGGATGCGGGGCGCATGGCTGAAGGCGGTGAGCCGCTGGATGAGCTCATCCAGCGACAGGATCTTCATGGATGGAGATACATCCTTGCTGTTTCTGAAAAAGGATACGGCGAAGGTCGTAGACACACATGTGGCGTTCATCTGGACTCCAGAAGGAAAGAGTTCGGGCGATGCTGCAGCTGCAGCGGACAGATCAGCCGGTCGTCAGCGGATCGTTACGCGGTGCGTGCCGTACAGCGGATGGGGTTGCGGGGGCGGCAGGGGAG
>JBEIQZ010000206.1:0-9373 GCA_040376255.1 Alphaproteobacteria bacterium | reverse complement strand
TCACCTCCGAAAAAGATCCCCGATCTCCCTGCTGCCCATGAGGCCCTGGGGGCGGAGGATCATCATCATCACGAGGATGAGCGAGTAGAGGACGAGGCGGTACTCTGCGATGGGGCGGAGGAATTCGGGGAGGGCGGTGAGGACAGCGGCGGCGATGAGGGGGCCGGAGAGGGAGCCGGTGCCGCCGAGGACGACCATCGCGACGAGCTCGATGGAGCGGTTGAGGTCGAACTGGCCGGGGGAGATGGAGGCGTTGAGGAAGGCGAGGAGTCCGCCTGCGATCCCGGCCCAGGCGGCGCCGAGGACGAAGGCGGTGACTTTTACCCGCGTGGTGTTGATGCCGAGGGAGCGGACGGCGATCTCGTTGTCGCGGACGGCCATGAAGCTGCGGCCCCAGGCGCTGTTGAGGAGGTTCTTGAAGAAGAAGACGCCGACGAGCAGCCAGGAGAAGGTGGTGCCGAAGTCGGTGGCCTGGGGGAGCCCGATGAGGCCGAGGGCAGCGCCGAGGGCTTTGGTGTTCTGGATCACGACGAGGATGATGCCGTTGAAGCCGAGGGTGACGACGGCGAGGTAGTCGCCGGAGAGGCGGAGGCTGGGGAGGCCGACGCCGAGCCCGGCGAGGGCGGCGGCGAGGCCCCCGGCGAGGGTGGCGGGGACGGGGGGGAGGCCCTGCTGGTTGAGCCAGGCGGCGGTGTAGCCACCGACGGCCATGAACCCGGCGTGTCCGAGCGAGAACTGACCGGTGAAGCCGAGGACCAGCGAGAGTCCCAGGACGGCGATCATGTTGATCCCGGCGCGGACGAGGATGCTGGTGGTGTAGGTGTCGGTCCAGGGGATGGCGAAGGCGTGGATCGCCCAGACGGCCCCGAACAGGGCGAGGAAGATCGCGTAGCCGGCGGCGCTCCGCATCAGACCTTCTCCACAGTGTGCCGCCCGAGCAGCCCGGCGGGGCGCACGAGCAGGACGGCGATCAGGATGGCGAAGGCGATGGCGTCCCGGTAGGTGGAGGCGAGGTAGCCGCTCACCAGCGTCTCACAGACGCCGAGGAGGAAGCCGCCCAGCACCGCGCCCTGGATGTTGCCGATGCCGCCCAGGACAGCAGCGATGAACGCCTTGAGCCCGCCGGTGGCGCCCATCTGCGGGGTGATCACGTGCTTGTCCATCGCCACCAGCACCGCCGCCGCCGCCGCGAGCGCAGAGCCGATGGCGAACGTGAGCGAGATGACCCGATCCACCGGGATGCCCATCATCGCGGCGGTGTCGCGGGAGTGGCTGACCGCGCGCATGGCGCGGCCGAGCTGGGTGCGCTCGACGATGTGGTGCAGGACGAGCATCAGCACCAGCGTCGTGCCGAGGATGATCGCGTCATTGGAGCGCAGCATCAGGCCCGCCACCGGCTCCCACTGGGCCTGCGGCACCAGATCGGGGAAATTGTCGATGGCCCCGAACAGCAGCAGGCCGATGTTCTGGAGGAGGAGGGAGATGCCGATGGCGGTGATCAGGATGTTGAGGCGGCTGGATCGCCGCATCGGGCGGTAGGCCAGCCGCTTGATCGCCATGCCGAGCGCGGCGCAGGTGATCATCGCGCCGAGGCCCACCAGCAGCACGCCGGGGATCGTGGGATTGTCTTCGACTCCTGTCCACTTCGCCAGGTAGAGCGCAGCGAACGCGCCGATCATGTACACCTCACCGTGGGCGAAGTTGATCAGCTGCAGGGTGCCATAGACCATCGTGTACCCCAGCGCGATCAGGGCATAGATCGCGCCGAGGGACAGACCGTTGACGAGCTGCTGGAGGAAGACGATCATCAGGGCGCGACCGACTCGACGAACTTGTACTTGCCCGCCTCAGGCAACACCTCGACGACGACGGCGGGCTTCCGGGCGTTGCGGTTCTCGTCGATGGTGATGCTGCCGGTGACCCCGGCGTACCCGGAGGTCTTCGCCAGCACGGCGCGCAGCGCCTCGCGGGCCTTCTTCCGGGCGGGCTCGGTGGCGGGGACAGAGGAGCGGTCGCCGAGGGCGGCGGCCATCGCGGGGTCCTTGGCGACCTCGGCCATCGCCATATAGAGCACCTGCGCGGCGTCGTAGCCGAGCGCGGCGAGTCCGTCGGGGATCTCGTGGAACTTCGCCTGGTACTTCTTTATAAAGTCCTGAACGGTGGGGTTCGGGTCGTCGGTAGAATAGTGGTTGGTGAAGTAGGCGCCGGCGATGGCCGCCCCGCCGATCTCGGCGAGCTTGCTGGAGTCCCAGCCGTCGCCGCCGAGGAAGATCCCCTGGAAGCCGAGCTGGCGGGCCTGCTGGGCGATGAGGCCGACGTTTGTGTAGTAGCCGGGGATGAAGATGGCGTCGGGGCCGGTGGCGATGATCTTGGTGAGCTGGGCCTTGTAGTCGAGGTCGTCCTTGGAGTAGGACTCCTCGCCGACGACCTGCCCGCCGAGCGCGGTGAAGGTCTCGGTGAAGAACTGGCCGAGCCCCTGGGAGTAGTCGCTCTTGACGTCCTTCAGCAGCGCGACCTTGCGGACGCCCTTGGTGTTGTAGGCGAACTTCGCGGCGGCGGTCCCCTGGAAGGGATCGATGAAGCAGACGCGGAAGATGTAGTCGCCCTGCAGCGTGACCTTGGGGTTGGTGGACGACGGCGAGATCATGGGGATCCCGGCGTTCTGCGCGAGGGGCGCGGCGGTCAGCGAGAGCGTGGACGCCACCTCCCCGAGCAGCGCCACCGGGCGATCGCGCGAGATCAGCTTGTTGACGACGGTGGAGACCTCCTCGGGCTTGCCCTGATCGTCCTCGACGACCATCCGGATCTTCATGCCGCCGATGCCGCCGGCGGCGTTGATCGCCTCAGTGGCCAGCTCGATGCCGTTCCGGGTGGAGATGCCGAAGGTGGCCTCGGCGCCGGTGAGGGAGCCGTACTGGCCGACGACGATCTCCTTCACCTCGGGCGCTGAACCGCCCGCACAGCCCCATAGAAAGCCCGCCAGCAGAGATGGAAATGCAACCACAGTCGCTCCTTGAAGGGGGCCATTGTAGGCAATTGGCCCGTCCTGTCAAGCCACCCCTTAGCAGCCGCGCGCCGGGCGGGCTGGATCGGGCTACATTGCGGACACAGCAGGAGACAGTGTATGTGGGCAGTCGCGATGTCACTCATGCCGGGGTTCATGCTCGCCTGTCAGCGTGAGGAGGCCGAGTCAGGGTCGGTCTACTATGGAGACATCGACGGGATCCTCCAGCAGAATTGCATGCGTTGCCACCAGGACGGCGGGCAGGCGCGCTCCTTCGCTGACCCTGCTGACGCGCAGGCGATGGCGCCGAACATGGCCGCTTACGTCCAGTCGGGCCTGATGCCGCCCCCCGCTCCGGATCCGGAGTGCCGCGACTACGACGGATCTGAGCACTTCAACCTCGACGCGGAGGAGTGGAGCCGCCTGATCGGCTGGGCGGACGCCGGCGCGCCGCTGGGCGATCCCGCGCTCGCCACCGCGCCGCCGGCGCCGGACACGCTGGAGCGCTACGATCAGGTGCTCACCCCGGATCTGCCCTACTCTCCTGATTTTTCGGCTGGACAGGACGATTACCGCTGCTTCCGGTTTGACATGGGCAACGACGCCCCGCTCTACCTGACCGCGCTGGAGGCGCTGGTGGACGATCTGAGCGTCGTCCACCACGTCGTGCTGTTCGACGCCACCGGGGCGCAGGCCTCTGAAGACCCGACCGGCTTCTCCTGCGACGGCTTCGGTGAGGACGGCTGGAGCTTCGTGAGCGGCTGGGCGCCGGGGGGGAACCCGCTGCGGCTGCCGGAGGGGATGGGGCTGGAATTGGCGCCGCAGAGCGTGCTGGTGCTCCAGATCCACTACTACAACAGCTTCGACGGCGCCGATCTGGTCGTCGACAACAGCGGCTACGGCTTCCAGGTGGCGGAGGCGGTCGATAAGATCGTCTACAACTTCCCGGTGGGCGCCTTCGACTTCGTGATCCCGGCGGGCAACCCCGCCTACAAGAACGGCCTGATCGTCCCCTGGCAGGAGCGGTGGGGCAGGGCGACGATCCTCGGCGTCTTCCCGCACATGCACAAGCTCGGTTCGGCGTTCGACATGTCCGTGGCGCACCCGGACGGCACCCGCGACTGCGTTGTCGAGATGGACGGCTGGGACTTCCACAACCAGGTGTCAGCGATGCTGAAGGAGCCGCAGGTGGTGGAGGCGGAGGATACGGTGTTCCTGGAGTGCACCTGGGACAACAGCGCGACAAACCCGGAGCAGAGCAACGATCCGCCGCAGGATGTGAGCTGGGGGGAGGGGACAGGCGAGGAGATGTGCTTCGGCTTCACCTACCTGACGCTGGAGGACTGAAGATGCTCTGGCTGCTGGCCTGCACCGAGATCGGGGTCAGGGATCGGGACAGCGAGGTGCAGGCGCCGGTGGCGGTGGAGGAGCGGTTCACCCAGGCGCCGCTGCCGGCGTTGGACGTGCTGTTCGTCGTCGACGGCACGGGCAGCATGGCGGAGGAGCAGACCGGGCTGTCGGCGGCGGCGGATCACTTCCTCACGACGCTCTCCGGGCTGGCGCTGGACTGGCAGGTGGGCGTGGTCAGCATGGATCTGAGCGGCGGGGGCGCGCTGCGCGGAGAGCCGTGGATCCTCACCCCGGTGTCTGAGTCGCCGGTGTCGTTGCTGGCGGCGTCGCTCCAGGTGGGAACGGAGGAATTGCCCCCGGCGGCGGGGTTCGCGGTGGCGCTGACGGCGCTTTCGAACCCGGCGAACCGGGGCTTCCGCCGCAGCACAGCGGCGCTCCACCTGATCTTCGTCTCGGACGGCGACGACCAGAGCGGGATGGTCGCGGTCGACGGGGTCGAGGTGGAGGCGGAGGCGGCGCTGCGGACGTGGATGGCCGGGGAGGAGGCGGCCACCGGGCATGCGGTGCGCGCCTCGGCAGTCGTCGGGGACGTACCGGAGGGCTGCAGCGGGGCGGGCGGGCGGGCGGCGCCGGGGAGCGCGTTCGCCGCGCTCGCGCTCTCGGTCGGCGGCGCGGTGCGGAGCATCTGCAGCCCCGACTACGGGGCCATCGCGGAGGACGTTGGCGCGGTGGGCGTGGAGTGGCAGCGCGTCTTCGTGCTTCAGGCGATGCCGGAGCCAGGATCGGTGCGGGTGGAGGTGGACGGGGCGCGGGCCGCCGGGTGGATCCTCAGCGGTCAGGAATTGATCTTTGATCCGGCGCCGCCGGCGGGCGCGGTCATTGTGGTGCGTTATAATCTGACATGATCAGGGCTGTCCTGATCCGGACAGAGGATGTTTGCGCTCTGGTGTTCTGCGCTTGTGGTGGCTGCGCCTTCGTTGATCGCCTCCTCCGATATGGAGGAGGGGGACGGAGGGCTGATCTCAAGCGGGGACACCATGCAGTGGCAGTGGGGCGACGTGCTGCACGGGCCGGGCGGCGGGGTGGACGGGAACCGCGCGTGGAGCACCCGCCTCTCCGGTGACACCTTCAACGACAGCACCGACCGGCTGGACGTCCCGATCCCCGCCCTCGACGGCCTGATCAGCCCGATGCTCCGCTTCTCCTCCTGGTACAGCTTCGGGAGCGGGGACAGCGGCTGGATCGAATTGGACGAAGGCGACGGCTGGAAGCGGATCGCGCCGGTCTACGGCTACCCGGAGGGTGAAAACCTGAGCGGGACGGCGTTCGAGGGGAATTCGGGGGGCTGGCAGACGGTGGTGGTGGATCTGCGCGGGATGGAAGCCCTGCCGCAAGCGCCGAAGCTGCGGCTTGTATTCGCGTCGGATCTGAGCGGCGGCGGGCCGGGCTGGACGGTGGACAATTTCCAGCTCTGGGAGGGGGACATCGCCGCGCCGCAGATCAGCGCGCTGAGCGCCCCCGGCGACACTGAGGATCTCACCGGCCCCTACGCGGTGCTGGCGCGGGTCTCCGACGATCAGCGCTTGATCGGCGTGACGCTGGTGTGGTCGGCGGAGGACGCTGCGGGGCAGCAGGTGGACAGCGGCAGCGCGGCGATGACTCAGCCGGGCGGCCCGGACGGCCCCTGGGAGGGGCAGATCCCGGCTCAGCCGCCGGACACGACGGTGCGGGCGGGCGTGGAGGCCAGCGACGGGATCAACCTGACCCGGCTGGACGCGCCGGCGTTCCGGGTCTATCTGGCGGCGCCGCCCTCGCTCGACTGTCCGGCGGAGCGCGTGGTCTGGACGGAGGCGACGCTGTCCTGGGCCGCGCCGCAGAGCGCCCACCCGGTGCTGGGGTACGCGATCTACCGGGACGGCGCGCTCCTCGCTGAGGCGGCCGGCACGGAGGCGGAGGTCGCGCTGACCGGGGATCACGCCTTCATTGTGCGCGCGCGCTACCGGATCGAGGCCGGGCCGCGCGCCGGGGAGACGCTGGAGGGGGACGCCTCGCCCGGCTGCGCGGTGCATGCGCTGATCCCGTCCGTCGACGGCCTCGATCCCGCAGAGGGCTGGCCCGGCGATCAGCTCCGGCTCTCGCTCCAGGGCCGGTGGCTGCTGATGGCGGAGGGGGAGGCGGACGCCTCGCTCGGCGAGGGGATCGGGGTGGCGCAGACTGAGGTGCGCGACGTGGATCGGGCGTGGCTGGAGGTGGCCATCGATCCGGAGGCGGCGGCGGGGCCGCGCGCGCTCCACCTCGCGCTGCCGCAGGGGACGCTGACGCTGCCGGGGGCGTTCACCGTGCGCGATCCGGGCGACCGGCCGCGCCTGCTCAGCAGCGCCCCGGCGAGGCTGACGCAGGGAGAGAGCGCGTGGCTGGAGATCGCGATGGTCGGGGCGCCGCTCGGCGCGCCGTCGGTGGATCTCGGCGAGGGGGTGGTGGCCGCGCAGGTGGAGGTGGAGGAGGGGGTGCTGCGCGTGCTGGCGATGGCGGGGCCGTCGGCGCCGCTGGGCGTGCGGGAGATCCTGGTGGACGACGGGGTGCGGATCTTCGAGGGCGCGACCCTGGAGATCCGCGATCAGCCGGTGCCGGTGCAGCGGGTGTGCGGGGTGGCAGGCGGAGCGGGCGGGGCGGCGGGCGGGGCAGGGGGGCTCGCCGGGATCGCGGCTGTGCTGCTGATCCGGCGCCGCGCGCGGGCGCCGTGCTGAGCGGCCTGCCCCGGTGGTTCTCCGGCGCGCTCCTGCTGGCGGCCTGCGCTCCGGCGCAGAAGGACAGCGATCCGTCCCCGCCCGGCGTGGAATTGCTGGAGACTGAGCAGATCCTCCCCGGCCCCGGCATCCCTGACAGCGTCGCGCAGCAGGACTCCCGCAACAACCTCGACGTCGTGCGGCACGGGGAGCGCATCTTCCTGGCCTTCCGCACCGCGCCGAGCCACTTTGCCTCCGCGCTGACTGAGCTGTATGTGCTGTCCTCGGCGGACGGGGATGTGTGGACGCAGGAGGCGTCGGTCTCGATGGGGACGGATCTCCGGGAGCCGCGCTTCCTGTCCTGGGATGGCCGGCTTTTTCTGTACTTCGCCGTCCTCGGCGACAACGCTGCGGACTTCGAGCCGCAGGGGGCGCGGGCGATGGAGCGCCAGCCTGACGGCGCGTGGGGGGCGCCGTCCGGGCTGATGGAGGCGCAGATCGACTTCATCCCGTGGCGGGCGCGCGTGGTGACTGCGGGCGGGCGCGCGGTGCCGACGCTGATCGGCTACACCGGCGGCGGCGACATCTACGACGCCGGGGAGGCCAGCCTGGATGTCCACCTGCTCACCACGACCGACGGGCTGGCGTGGTCGGGCTATGTGCCGGATCAGCCGGTTGTCGCGACCGGGGGCGGCTCGGAGACGGACTGGGTGGTGCTGGAGGACGGGGGGCTGCTGGCGGTGTCGCGGAACGAGGCGGGAGACGCGGGCGGCTTCGGCGCGAAGATCTGCACCGCGCCGCCGGACGCTCCGGGGGACTGGGGCTGCGTCTCCGACCCGAAGAAGTACGACTCTCCGCTGATGTTCCGGCGCGGGGGGCGGAATTGGCTGGTGGGGCGGCGCAACGTCACAGAGACGGGCTGGTACGATCTGGGGATGGACGATCTGAGCCTGGAGGCGCAGCGCCAGCAGTATGAGATCGCCTACTGGATCGAGCCCAAGCGGTGCGCGCTCTGGGAGGTCGACGCGGAGCGCCGCGCGGTCTCCTTTGTGCTCGATCTGCCGTCGAAGGGGGACACCTGCTTCCCGTCGATGCTGGAAGATCCGGATGATCCACAGAGCGTCTGGATCTACAACTACAGCTCTCCCATCGACGGGCCTGATCTGGCGTGGAACGAGGGGCAGGCCGGCGAGACCTTCATCTATCGGCACCGGCTCCGGTTTCCGGGGTAGCCGTCGCCCGCGCAGCCGGGTAATCGGCCTCTCTGAGGTGACTGATGCTCTATCCATACCTGCTGTTCCTCCACCTCATCTTCGTGATGATGCTGTTCGGGGTGTCGATGTCCACGGACGCAGCGCTGTCGCGCAGCAGGCGCGTCCCGGCTGAGGCCGCCGCGCTGATGGCGCTGGTGCGCGGGCGGCTGCTGATGATGGAGGGGATCGCCGGGGCGGGGGCGCTGCTGCTGGGGATCGCGCTGCTGTTCATGAACCCCGCCGGGATGGCGATCATGAAGACGGGCGGCTGGATGCATATGAAGGTGACGTTCGGGCTGCTGGCCATCGTGCTGATCCTGGCGTCGCGGGCGGGGTTCAGGACAGACACAGCGGCCGGTACAGCGGCAGGCACAGCGGCGGCCACAGTGGCGAAGTGGGTGCAGCCGGTGCGCGGGACGGGGCAATTGCTGCTGGTGCTGGCCGTCTTTGCGGTGAAGGTCTACCGGATGCTTTGATATCGGATAGATGGCAGGGGAGCAGGGGGAGCGTTGCAGACATTCGGCCTTGTCCTTTGTATCCCCTGTACGACCCCGCCCGGCCCCGTGGGCATCACCCTCCACCGCGCCTTCGAGCGGGCCTACCTGCCGCTGATCGAGGCGCTCCGGGCGTCTCCGGCGGTCAAGGCGTCGATGCACTGGAGCGGGACGCTGCTGGAGTGGATGGAGGACTACGCCGCCGACCACCTGCGGATGCTCGAACAGATGGTGCAGTCCGGCCAGATCGAGATCCTCGGCGGGCTGTTCGGGGGCGGGCTGCTCCCGGCGCTGCCGGAGCGGGACGTGGTGGGCCAGATCCAGCGCAGCTTCTCGTGGTGGCGCGCGCACGGCGACCCGAAGATCCGGGGGGCGTGGCTGCCGCACTGCGCCTGGGATCCCGCCGCCGCCCGCATCCTCGGCCAGATGGGGCTGCGTTTCACCGTGCCGGAGGAGCACCAGCTCGCGCCCTGGGGCAGCCTCGATGGCTGGTGCCTCACCGAGCGCGAGGGCAGCACGCTCGGCCTGTTCGGCGCGGAGGCGGCG
>JBEIQZ010000774.1:0-2037 GCA_040376255.1 Alphaproteobacteria bacterium | reverse complement strand
TGGAAGCCGAGGTGCTGGTCGGCGTGGAGGGTGTTGTGGTGGATGAACTCGGTGAGCGGCGCCTGCGCGGGCAACGTGTGGGCGATCCGGTGGATCATGCCCCGGATCGTGCTCTGCGCGCCCTGCTCCCCCCCGGCGGCGCTCACCGCGCCTCCCCGGCGAGCGCCCGCAGCGTCGCCATGGAGGGCCGGAGCGCCGCGTCCGGGAACAGCCCGAGCGCCAGGAGCGCCAGCAGCAGCCCCGCGACGGCGATCAGGTGGCGGGCGCCCATGTCGCCCATGCCGGCGATACGGCCGGCGGACAGCCCGCCCTCCGGCGCCGCGATCAGGTGATCGACGGTGCGGGCGCAGGTCGCGGCCCAGGTGAGCGCGCCGAGGCTGAGGAGCGCGACCGGCCACCCCCAGCGGGCGAGCGCGGCGCTGAACACTTGAAATTCTGCGACAAAGCCGCCGCTTCCGGGCAGGGCGATGGAGGCGCCCAGCGACAGCACCAGCGCCCCGGCGGCGCGCGGGCAGCGGCGGAGCGCGCCGGACAGCCCCTCCATCTGGAGCGTCCCGAACCGCTCCGCGATCCAGCCCGCGCAGAGCAGCAGCGCGGCGATGGACAGCCCGTGGCAGAGCAGCTGCAGCATCGCCCCCTGGAGGCCCGGGGCGCGCGGATCGATCGGCAGCGCTCCGCCCAGCACAGACGCGCCCGGGAGCGCGGGGAGCGCCGCTGAGATGCCGATCAGCACCGTCCCCATATGGCTGATCGACGACCACGCGATCATGCGCTTGATCTCTACCTTCCGCCATGTCAGCAGCCCACCGTAGATGACCGCGCCCCCCCCCAGCAGCAGCAGCGGGAGCCCCAGCCGGGGCGCCGCTCCCGGGAACATCTGGAGCGCCCGCAGCAGCCCGTAGACGCCCATCTTCGACAGGATGCCCGCCAGCAGCAGCGTGACCGTCGCGGGCGCCTCCACATAGGTCAGCGGCAGCCAGCCGTGGAGCGGCAGCAGCGGGATCTTCACCGCGAAGCCGAGCGAGAAGATCAGGAAGAAGATCATCTGCCGATCCGGCGCCGCCTGACGGGTCGCCTCCAGGAACGCATCCATCGAGTAGTCATGCAGCCCGAGCAGCAGCTTCATCGTCAGCATCGCCAGCAGCGTGAACGTGCTGCCCCCCATCGTGTAGAGCAGGAAGGTGAGGCTGGCCGCAGATCGCTGGGGTCCGCCCCACAGGCCGATCAGGAAGAACAGCGGGATCAGCGTCAGCTCCCAGAAGATGTAGAACAGCGCCCAGTCCTGCGCCAGAAAAACGCCGTTGACCGCCCCCTGGAGCACCAGCAGCCACGCATAGAACGACTGCGGCCGCTCCACCCCCGGCGCCGTCCCGATCGTGGCCGCGAGGCAGAGCAGCGCGCAGAGCGCCAGCAGCGGCAGCGAGATCCCGTCCACGCCGAGCCGGTAGATGGAGTCCGCCCCGGCATGCTCAGTGAGCTGCGCGGTCGCCAGCGACACGTCGAACGCCCCGATCAGCGCCAGCACCCCGAGCAGCGAGGCCGCGTTGCTCAGCAGCGCGATCGGGCGGGCCAGCGCCGGACCCGGCAGCAGCGCGACCGCGATCGCCCCGATGATCGGCAACCAGAGGACGATGCTGGTGAGGGGTACAGAGATGAACACAGTCCCATCCGATCAGCGATGATCAGGCCCGCCGGAGCGCCCAGCCCAGCAGGGGCGGCGTCATCAGCGTGGTGAGCATCACCATGATCACCACTGCGGTGAAGGTGGCCTTTGAGATGATGCCCTCGCCGCCGACGTGCAGGCTGAGCCCGATGTTCGCGAAGATCAGGCCGACCTCCCCGCGCGGGATCATCCCGATCCCCACCGGCAGCCGCCGCACCTTCGGATCGAGCACCCCGAGCATGCACACCTGCTTGCCGATGACCGCCGCGACGGTGAGCGCGAACGCCAGCCCGAGCGCAGACCCGTCCGTGAGCGCATGCAGATCGACCCGGAACCCCATCAGCACGAAGAACACCGGGCTCAGAAAGTGGACG
>JBEIQZ010000170.1:0-10498 GCA_040376255.1 Alphaproteobacteria bacterium | reverse complement strand
GGTACCGACCCCCGGCTCGCGGCGCAGCACCTCGTGCGGCAGGCGATGATCGCGAGATCCGACGACAACCTGACGGCGCTCGTGCTGTTCGCGGATCGCCAGATCCTTGATCCGGGGGCGACGATTATCCCGAGGTGAGGGCATCCCGAGGTGAGGGAGAGGAATGTAAGTCTTGAGTAAGGATGGGCGCCGGGGAGCGGGCGCATCGCAACGGGCAGGTGTGGTATCATGAGACTCTCTATGGAGTTTCTATGATGCGCTGGTTGCTTCCTCTGCCTCTTCTGCTCGGTTGCCCCAGCGGTACGGATGATACGTCAACGCCGGGGGACAGCGGCACGACCGGAGACACCGGTGACACCGGGACGGGCGGTGACACCGGGACGGGCGGTGACACCGGGACAGGGGGAGACAGCGGCGACACCGGCGACACCGGCGACACCGGCGACACCGGCGACACCGGCACCGATCCGTTCGCGACCTTCGCCGGGACAGTCACGGTGAAGCCGTACCGCATCGACGAGACCGGCGCGCGGGTGGACGTGGACTGGGCCGAATTCGACAATGTCTTCCCCTTCGGGCAGATCTTCGTCGCGGCCTATGACGCCTCCACCGGCAGCACCGTCTACTACGGGCAGACGAACATCGCCGCTCCGGTCACCGCCCCCAACCCCTACACGCTGACGGTGAACGCGGCGCTGCCGGAATTGGAGGTCTACGCGGCGCTCGATCAGGGCATGGATCGCGTCCTCTCGCCGCTCGACCCGACCGGCCGCTACCCCGATCCGGTCACTGTCACCGCGAACGCCACAACGACGGGCGTCGACATCGTGATCGACGTTGACATCACCTCCGGCACGGGCGGCGGCGGCGGCATCGGCGGCGGCACCGGCACCGACATCAACGTCTCCGGCGACGTGATCATCCAGGAGACCTGGCTGGCCGGCGAGGTCGCGGCGATGGTCTACGACATGGGCGGCGTCGGCCCCTGGGAGATCGACTGGCTCACCCCCACCCCCGGCAACGAGGGGACCGCTGAGGGCGCCTACAGTCTGGCTGTCGGCGCGGAGGCCGGGCCGGTGCAGATGATCGGCGCCTGGGACAGCAACCTCAACGATCTGATCGACCCGACCGACCGCTGGGGCGCGCTCTCGGACGGCGCCGGGAACATCACCAACCCGCTGATGATCGGCGACCTCGATATCACCGGCGCGGACATCTACATCCCCCTCGGCGAGTCCCTGAGCGTCGTCCCCTTCGTCGCGATCTCCGGCTACCTGCTGCCCGACAGCGGCGACTTCTCGCTCTACAACCGCGTCTACGTCGCCGCGCTGAAGTACCGCCCCGGCATCGACTCCCCGATCTCGGTGTTCGATGACAGCTATGACTTCTCCGAATTCTCCGGCGCAGAGCTGACCGGTGCCACCAACCTGCCCTTCACCCTCGTCGTCCCCGCGAACGCCCAGACCTACATCTACGCCTTCGCCGATCCCGATGGCAACGGCATCATCCAGCAGATCGGAGAGCCCATCGGCTTCCTCAGCGGCGGCAACGTCATGAGCACCGGGCTCCACTCGCTGACAAACCAGAACATCACCATGTTCTTCGGCAACTGATCCGGCCGGTGATAAAGGGGGGCGGATGCGACGAAGCACCGCCCCCCCCGCTCAGCAGCTCGGGCTGTTCGGCGCGCTGACCCCTCAGGTCGCCCCGCTCAGCCCCGCCCCGCCCGGCCTCTCCCCGCAGGCCGCCGCGCTCCGCCCCGCGCCCCCCGGCGTCCGGCTCGGCACCTCCTCGTGGAGCTTCCCCGGCTGGGCCGGTCACCTGTGGGATCGCCCCGCCTCCGAGGAGGAGCTGGCCCGCACCGGCCTCGCCGCCTACGCGAAGCACCCCCTCCTCCGCACCGTCGGCGTCGACCGCACGCACTACCGCCCGATGAGCGCCCCGGAGTTCGCCGCCCTCGCCGCACAGGTCCCCGACGACTTCCGCTTCCTCGTCAAGGCCCACGAGGACTGCACCCTCGCCGTCTTCCCGCAACACCCCCGCTATGGTCGCCGCGCCGGGCTCCCCAACGACCGCTTCCTCGATCCCGCCGCCGCCGCTGACACGGTCGTCGGCCCCTGGCTCGACGGGCTGAAGGAGAAGGCCGGCATCCTGCTGTTCCAGTTCGCCCCGCAGCCCGGGATCGAAGACAGGTTCGCTGACCGCCTCCACGCCTTCCTCTCCCGCCTGCCCCCCGGCCCCCGCTACGCGGTCGAATTGCGGAACGAGGCCCTCTACGCCCCCGCCGTCGCCGACGCCATCCACAGCGCGGGCGCCATCCCCGGCCTCACCGTCTGGGGCCGCCTCCCGCCCCTCCGCATCCAGGCCCGCCGCCTCCAGGCCGACCGCTCCCCCGTCCGCCTCATCCGCTGGATGCTCCCGCCCGGCGTCAGCTACGAGGAGCAGCGCTCCAGGCTCGCGCCCTTCGACCGCCTCGCTGAGCCCGATCCGGACGTGCGGGAGCAGATCGTGGAGCAGATCAGGGAGGCAGAAGAAGCGTGGGTGATCGTCAACAACAAGGCGGAGGGCTGCTCTGTGCTGTCGGTGGTGGAGCTGGCGGGCGCGCTCGGGTGAGCGCCCCGCTGCGTTTCCGGATTACTGAACCTCTACATACTCGAACCCGAGCGCCTTCAACCCCGCCACCACATCAACGTCCTTCCCCTCTCCGTCCTTGACCGTGCGCGGCCCCACGACAACGATGAGCTGCCGCTCAGGCCGGAACCAGCGGCCCGCCATCGTCAGCGACCGGGAGGCGGTGATGTTGTTGACGTCGCGGTCGTAGCTGCGCCACGCGTCGTTCTGCAGCCGGAAGATCGGGATGGCTGAGAAGGAGGCCGCCATGTTGGCGTTGGTGTCGAAGCTGCCCGGCAGGGACTTGCGGAGGTAGTCCTTGGCCATGGCGAGGATCTCCTCGGAGGGCGCGTTGGTAGCGGCGTCCTGGAGGACCTTCAGGATCTCGGAGACGGCGGGGGCGGTCTTGTCGGCCTGGACGGAGGTGCGGGCGAAGAAGATGCCGTAGTCGCGGGACTCGGAGATGCCGCCGTAGGCGCCGTAGCTCCAGCCCTTCTCCTCGCGCAGCACCATGTTCAGCGGCGAGGAGAACATCCCGGCGACGATGGTGGCGGCGACGTTGGAGGCATGCCAGTCAGGGGCGTTGCGGGAGAGGGCAGGGGAGGCGATGCCGATCATCGACTGCACAGAGCCGGGCTGATCCACGAAGACCACGCGGGTCTTCAGCAGCGCGGCGGGCGGATCGACCACCGGGGCGCCGACGTCGGCGCGGCCCCAGTCGCCGAAGCGGCTCCCGATGGCGGCGGTCGCCTCATCGGCGGCCAGGGAGCCGACGACGACGAAGGAGGCGTACCCGGCGTGCCACCACTGCTTATAAAAATTCTTCACGTCCTTCGCCTTGATGGACGCGATGCTCTCCGGGGTCCCGTTGACGAGGTAGCCGTAGGGGTGCTCCGGGCCGTAGAGCTGGGCGGCGGTGACGCGGCGCAGCGCCCATGAGGGGTTGCTGCGGCTGGCGGTGAGGTCGGAGAGCATCTGGCCCTGGACGCGGCTGATATCGGCCTTGTCGAGGGCCGGGCTCAGCACGACGCGGGCGAGCAGATCGAGGCTCGGACCGAGCGAGGCGGCGAGTGCGTCGAGGGTGAGGTCGACGCCCTCGTTGTTGGAGGAGATGCTGAGGTTGGCGCCGAGGGACTGCAGCTCAGCGGCGATGCCGAGGGCGTCCTGTACAGACTTGCCCTCTTTTGTGGCTTCGTCCAGCAGATCCGCGACGAGCGCGCCGAGCCCGGCCTTGCCCATCGGGTTGACCTCGCGCCCGAGGTTCATGTGCAGCCGCACCGTCACGAGGGGCAGATCGCCGCTCTGGATGGCGTAGACCGGGATGCCGTTCTTGAGCTGGCTGATCTTCGGATCGGGGAGGCTCCAGCCGCGCAGGCCGCCGGGACCGGGGGGCGTCGCGCGCCACGCCTCAGGATCGGGCGGGGGCGGGGGCGGGGCCGTCGGGAGGACGGGGTTGTTCGCCGTGGCGAGCACAGGCTTCGCCGCCTCAGCCGGGCGCACAAGGAGGGCGCCGATGGTGGAGAGCCCGAGCAGGGCGAGCAGGACAGAGCGCTTCACTTGGCACCTCCGGCGGAGGAATTGGCAGGAATTACATGGACGACGACGCGGTTGTCTGCGCGCACCGTCTCAGCGTAGGTCTTCATCAGAGACTCCGGCGTCACCGCGTCGTAGCGGGCGAAGTCTTTCGCCAGATAGCCGGGATCCCCGATCAGGATGTTGTAGGCGTTGAGCAGGTCGGCCCGGCCGCCGAAGCCGCCGAGCTGCTCCAGCCCGCGCAGCGTGCGCGACTGCCAGAGGGTGCGCGCGCGGCCCAGCTCCTCAGCGGAGACGGCGGCGGTGCGGAGCGCTTCGATGATCGGCCACGCGGCGGCCTCCAGGCTCTGCACGGTCTGTCCCTCCTGGCCGGTGATGGCGATCTCCAGGATCGAACCCTGCACCTGCGGGTACCAGCCGACGATCACCTCCTGCGCGATCTGCTGCTCCAGCACCAGCGCCTGCTCCAGCCGCCCGGTCTTGCTCTCGCCAAGGATCGAGGAGACGAGGTTCATCTCCGCGTCGCCCGCCTGGTAGATGCGCGGCCCGATCCAGGCGAAGTACACGCGCGGCAGCTCCACCTCGTCGGTCACCGTGTCGCGGCGCTCAGCGGTGATGGCCTGGGTGTTGATCTGGAGCGGGGGCGGCTCAGCCCCGGCCTTGATCGACCCGAAGTATTTTTCGACCGTCTGCTTGATCGTCTTCGGATCGAAGTCCCCGACGATGGAGAGGCTGGCGTTGTTCGGGACGTAGTACGTGCGGAAGAAGTTTTTGACGTCCTCCAGCGTCGCCGCCTCCAGGTCGGCGTGGGTGCCGATCACGAAGCCGTAGTAGGGGTGCGGCGCAGGGAACAGGAGCTGGAACAGCCGCTCCTCGCCCGGGACGTACGGCACGTTCTCCACCGACTGCTGCCGCTCCTTGCGGACGACGCCGATCTGGTTGTCGAGCCGCTCCTGGGTCAGCGTGTCGAGCAGGAAGCCCATCCGGTCGCTCTCCAGCCAGAGCGCGAGCTCGAGCTGGTTGGAGGGCACCGTCTCAAAGTAGTTTGTCCGGTCGAAGTCGGTGGTCCCGTTCACCAGCGGCGCCCCGGCGGTCTCCAGGAAGTTGAAGAACCGATCCTCAGGGACGTTGCGGCTGCCCTGGAACATGATGTGTTCGAAGAGGTGGGCGAACCCGGACTTCCCCTTCACCTCGTAGCCCGCGCCGACCTTGTACCAGAGATCCACCGCCACCAGCGGGACCCGGTGATCCTCGGACAGGATCACGTCCAGCCCGTTCGGCAGCGTGTACTTCTCAAACTTCAATTCCGGGTTCATACTGGTCGCAGCCTCAGCAGCGCACACCAGCCCCAGAACCCCGACACCCGCGCTCAGCAGCTTCCGCATACAGCTCCTCATGTCTTGCGACTTGAGGGGCGAGGCTAACCGTTTTTTCAGTTCGCGCTACAGAAGCACATCCGGTTTGTGAGCTATTCTGCCGGTCGCTCGCCGAGCTTCACCTTGATCGTCTGCGGCTTTCCCTGCCTGATCAGCGCCACTTCCGCCTCGCTGCCCGGCGCGAGCCCCGCCACCGCCTGGATCAGATCGCGCGGCTCCGCCGTCGCCTCGCCGTTGATCGACACCACGATGTCCCCCTCCATCAGCCCCGATGCCGCCCCCGGCCCCCCCGGCTGGACCGAGGCCAGCAGCACCCCCGGCTGCCCCACCAGCCGCGCCCCGTCCGCTGACAGCGGGCGCAGCACCGCGCCGATGTAGCCCCGGCTCACCCGCCCGCGCTCGCGGAGCTGTGCGACGATGTCCTTCAGGTAGCTGGCCGGGATCGCGAAGCCCACGCTGTTCGCCCCGGAGATGATCGCCGTGTTCATCCCCAGCACCGCCCCGTCGATCCCCACCAGCGGCCCTCCGGAGTTGCCAGGGTTGATGCTCGCGTCCGTCTGCAGAAAATCCTCCTGAAGTCCGTCTGACAGCTCCCGCCCCTTCCCCGACAGGATGCCGAACGTCACCGTGTGCCCCAGCCCCAGCGGGTTCCCCAGCGCGATCACCCAGTCCCCCACCCGCGCCGCGTCCGAGTCCCCCAGCCGCAGCCACGGCAGCGGCCCGTCCGCCTCGATCTTCAGCAGCGCCACGTCCGAGGCCGCGTCCGTCCCCACCACCTTCGCCGGGCGCGTCACCCCGTCGTGGAACCGCACCTCGATGGCTGAGGCCGACCCCGCCACATGGTTGTTCGTCAGGATGTAGCCGTCCGGCGAGATCACGAACCCCGATCCCTGCCCCTGCACCTCCCGCGTCGACGGGACGCCCAATTGCTGCTGGAACCGCGTCGGATGCAATTCCTGCACCGCTGTCACATACACGTTCACCACCGCAGGCTGCGTCGCCTCCACCAGCGGCGCCAGCGACATCGCCGGGCTGAACTGCGCCGGAGGCTGGAGCGGCACGGGCTGGCTGGCCACCGTCTCACAGCCGATCAGGAGCAGGAGAGACAACATCGACGAGAGCGAAGCAGCGCGGGACATGCGATCTCCAGAGAACCCTGATCCAGTACGCACCAGCCCTGTCACTGTCCATCACAGCCCGTAGGGAGAAGTAAACCGGTTAGATTGCTCTCCTGGATGGGCATATGGCGTTCAAGTTGGCCGGGATCGATGTAGACGGTACAAGCGTGGGCGGGATCGAGACCTGCATCCAGCTCCCCCAGTGGGAGATCGCCTTCGACGTCGGACGCGGCTCCCGCCGCGCGCTCCGCTGCTCCAGGCTCCTCATCACCCACGCCCATATGGATCACGCCGGCGCCATCGCCTGGCACGTCAGCATGCGCGACCTCATGGGGATGTCCCGCACCACCTGCTACGTCCCCCGCGAGAACCACGCCGACTTCGAGGATCTCTTCGCCGTCTGGCGCCGCCTCGACCGCTCCGAATTGCCCGTCACCCTCATCCCCGTCGGCCCCGGCGACGAGGTCGCCATGGGTTCAAAGCGCACCCTCCTCCCCTTCCGCTCCCCCCACCGCGTCCCCTGCCAGGGCTACGCCATCCGCGCCTCCCGCCAGAAGCTCCTCCCTGAATTGGCCGATCTCCCCGGCCCCGAGATCCACCGCCTCCGCGAGTCCGGCGTCCCCATCACCGAGACCCGCGACTATCTTGAAGTCGCCTTCACCGGCGACAGCGTCATCGACGTCGTCGAGAACGAAGCCAACGTCCGCACCGCCCGCCTCCTCATCATCGAGGTCACCTTCCTCTCCGATGATGTCCCCCCCGCCCGCGCCCGCCGCATGGGCCACATCCACCTCGATGACATCATCGAACGCGCCCACCTCTTCGAGAACGAACACATCCTCTTCACCCACTTCTCCGCCCGTTACGAAGACCACCAGGTCCGCGAGATCCTCGCCAGACGCCTCCCCGACAGCCTGAAGTCCCGTGTTACGCCGTTTCTTCGGGAACGGCAGCCTTAAGGCTGCCGGCGCTGTGGAGGTGCCAGCCGCTCAGGGGGGCAGCGTGGGCGAGCATGTGCAGGACAAGACCGCCGAGGACTGCCTGGAGCCAGGGCATGAGGGTGGGGGGCAATTCGGCCCCGGTGATCGTGCCGAGCAGGCCGCCGGAGAGGGTGGCGCCGGAGAGGAGCGCGAGCCGGAGGAGGGCGGGGCCGGTGCCGAGGCGGTCGCGGAGGGAGAGGGCGGCGGCGAGGAGGAGGGGGAGGGAGTGGAGGGCGACAGCGAACAGGTAGCTGTGGCCGCCGTGGCGGTGTTCGGAGAGGGCCATGCCGAAGCCGTCGCCGGCCTGGTGGAGCAGGAGGCTCAGGAAGCCGAGCTCCAGAGAGAGGTGGCCTTCGTCCGCGCCGTGCGCGCCGGAGCGGTGCTGGACGGAGAGCAGCGACTCGATGAGCCGGGGCAGCAGGACAGCCAGCACGAACACGGGCAGCACGATCGGCCCCAATTCGTGCAGCGCCTCAGGGAGGAGGTCGGCCAGCACGATGGCGACCGCCAGGCCCAGCAGCCAACGGGAGCGGCCCCACACGGACTGCAGCTGTGGGAGGCTGTAGATCGAACAGCCAATCAGCAGCGGCAGCATCGCGGTGAGCAGCAGGGGCGCCATCTGACGCCCCTATCATCTTCTGCTGCTCCTGCACAGCTATTGCATCTACTTCTCAGATACACTCTATCAGAGACAGCGTATGACGGACGGGTGGCTCCCGAGCAGCGCGTAGGTGTCCAGCACGGAGAAGGCGCTCTCGCAGGGGAGGAGGAGCCGGAGAGAGACGTAGGTGCCCTGGCGGGAGGGGATCTGTTCACAGCGCCCGTCGAGGTGGGGCAGCAGGAAGTGGCGGGCGAGGGCGGTGAGGACGGCGTCGACATCGTCCGGGCTGGAGCGGACGATGACCTGGAAGCGGTGGTCAGAGGGGAACGCGTGGTGGGCGTCGAGGAGGGCGGCGGCGGCGTTGCGATCCATGGGGGCAATATACACCGCGACGTCATCCCCGGTAGAGCGCCGCTGCCGCCGCGATCCTCACATGCACAAAGGTGTCCTCCAGCAATCCGGTGAGCGGGGCCGTGTCCCTGAGCATCCCGAGCGCCTCGGTCGCGGCGAGCCGGGTGGTGGAGCGGTCGTTCTGGAGGAGTTCGCGCAGCGGCCCGATCAGGGTGGGGGCGCGGAGGGAGGGGTCGCGCTGGAGGGCGCTGCGGATCGACTCGGCGGCGGCGCGCTGCATCTCGCGGTCGTCGCTCTTGAGCAGGGCGCGCAGCGTTGACGGCGGCAGCTCCCGGCGGGCGACGAGGGCGGTGCGGCTGAGATCGCGCGCCCACGGGTCGGTGGTGCCGGCCTGACGGAGCCAGCCGCTCACGATCTGATTGGTTGCCTGATTGGTTGGCTGGTCGGTCGGTTCTTCCGCGCCTGCCGGGTGGAGCGGCAGGAGGGCGAGGGCGTCGATGAGATCGAGCACCTGATCGGCGTCTGAGTCCCGCAGCAGCCCGCCGAGGACGGGCTGGGCGATCTCCGGATCGAGCGCGAGCAGGGTGGCGGCGGCGAGCATCCGCACCTCCAGCTCGGCGCGGGGGATGCCCTCGGCCAGCGGGGCGGCCAGCTCCGGGGTGCCGTAGCGCGCGAGGGTGAGGAACAGCTCTGCATCGAGCGGGTACTCGCCCCGGCGGAGCCACTCCAGCAGCGCGCCGCCTGCCGCCGTCCGGGTCTCCGGCGCGCCCTGCCGGAGCGCCGCCAGCAGCAGCAGCGGGCGATCCCAGGCGGGCTGACCCATGGCGTCCGCCAGCCACCCTGCGGCCTCCTCCGCGCCGACCGGCCCGAGCGCGAGCGCGGCAAGCCCCCGCGTCATCGGATCGGCGGCCCCGGCGCTCAGCTGGTGGATGAGGTCGCGCGATGCAGCGTCCTGCCGGTCTGCGAGCGCGCCGATCAGCCCGCGCTGCACCATCGGGCTCGGGTCCCACCGGCAGCGCAGCCGCCACGCCTCCGGCGCCGGGTCGGTCGCCAGCAGCGCCAGCAGCGCGCGCCGCCGCACCGCCGGGTCTGAGGAGGCGGCGCCCTCTTCCAGCACGGCGCGGGCCTGAGTCCGCCACGCGGCGGCCGCGTCGAAGGTCGCCGCGCTCTGCGGGGCGGGCGCGACGTCCTGCCGGTGGGCGCATCCGGTGAGCGCGGAGAGGGAGAGGGTGAGGGTGAGGAGCGCCCCGATATCAACCACCCAGACCCGCCATGCGGAGCTGTGCCTTCTTGTAGAGTTCATCATTGGGATCGCCGACGAGGGTCATGACCTTACGGTACAAGGAGATGGCCTCAGCAGTTTTTTCGATGTCCTCCATCGTCCGGGCCTGCTTGTAGGTGGCATCGGCCTCCTGACGGAGCTGCTTCTGGACGCCCTCCAGCGTAGAGCGCGCCGCCGTATTAAACGGATCCTGCCGGAGCGCCTCCTTGAGCAGGTTGCGCGCCGCGACATAGTCCCCCTGCTGGATGGACTTCTGCGCTGCCGTCCACGAGGCGTTCCCCCTGCTGGCGGCCTGCGCCTTCACCTGCTCGATCCGGACCACCGCCGCCGCCGCCTCAGGGGAGCTGGGCCATGTGGAGATCAGCTCCTCCCAGGTGCGGAGGGCCGCCGCCGGGTTGGTGGCGACCATGCCCTCGCCGCGCTGGAGCAGCTCAGCCGGGGTCGTGCGCGGGGTGGCGATGATCGGGGTCTGGGTGGGCGCGGGGGCGGCAGGGGCCGACGGTGCAGGGGCGGCAGCGGCGGCAGGGGCCGACGTGGCAGGGGCGGCAGCGGCGACGGGGCGGGAGACGGGAGGCGCCGGAGCCTCCAGCGCGGGCGGCGCGGGCGGCGCGGGGGCCGGAGCGCGGGCGGGCGCGCTGGCGACCGGG
>JBEIQZ010000433.1:0-5506 GCA_040376255.1 Alphaproteobacteria bacterium | reverse complement strand
GGCGGGCGGGCCGGTGGCGGTGGTGGAGGCGGACCGGCCGTCGGCGCGGCTGCTGGAGGTGAACGGGGTGGCCTGGCGGCAGCGGGTGCGGCCGGGGATGCGGTATGCGGCGGGGCTGTCGCTGCTGGGAAGCCTGCAGGCGGGGACGGTGGAGCCGAGCGAGCTGCGGGAGGCGGCGGAGCTGTTGGCGGCGCGGCTTGCGCTGCTGTCGCCGCGGGTGGAGCCGAAGGCGGGGGAGCCGGGGATCTTCTGGCTCGACCTGACGGGGATGCAGCGGCTCATCCCGTCGCTGGAGGGCTGGTGCGAGAGCGTGGTGGGGGCGCTGAAGGAGGCGGGCTACCGGTCGACGCTGGCGGTGGGGTTCAGCCGGTTTGGCACCTATGCGACGGCGCGGACGGTGCGGGGGGTTCGCCTCTACGGCAGCGTGGCAGAGGAGCATCGGGTGGTGTCGGGGCTGGCGCTGGAGCGGCTGCCGCTGGAGCCGGCGGTGCGTGAGACGATGGAGCGGCTGGGGGTGGTGACGGTGGGGCAGTTTGCGGCGCTGCCGGCGGCGGGGCTGCGGCAGCGGCTGGGCGAAGGGGCCGAGGCGCTGCACCGGTGGATGCAGGAGGGTGGCAACCCGGCGGAGGCCTGGCAGGAGGCGCGGAGCTGGGAGGCGGAGGAGGAGCTGGAGGGGCCGGAGAGCCGGTCGGAGGCGCTGGTCTTCTGGATGAAGCGGACGCTGGAGGGGCTGGTGGGCGGGCTTCGGACGGGCGAAGTGGTGTCGCAGGTGAGCGTGGAGCTGCGGCTCGATGATGGGCTGCGCTGCCCGCTGGCGGTGCGGCCGGCGGAGCCGACGGCGGAGTGCGGGCTGCTGCTCGACCTGCTGCGGCTCCGGCTGGAGGGCTACCCGCTGACGGCCGGGGTGGTGCGCTACCGGATGGTGCTGCAGGTGGTGCGATCGGGGTCGGAGCAGCGGACGCTCTGGAGTGCCTCGGCGCGGCGCGACCCGGCGGCTGCGGCGCGGGCGCTGGCGCGGCTGCGGGCCGACCTGGGCGAGGGGGCGGTGGGGCGGCTGGAGCAGCGGCCTGGCCACCTGCCGGAGGCGCAGAGCCTCTTTGTGCCCTGCTCCGGCTTTCGTGCGGCGCAGCCCTGCCGCAAGCCGGTGCGGGTGCTGGTGCGCCACCTGCAGGAGCGGGCGATTCCGCTGGAGAGCCGGCAGCGGAGCGAGCCGGATGGCTGGCTGGTGGCGGGGCTGGCGGCGGGGCCGGTGGATGAGCGGTCGGGGCCCTTTGTCATCTCGGGGGGCTGGTGGGCGCGCGAGGTGCGGCGGGACTACTACTTTGTGAAGACGCGGCGGGGCGACCTGCTCTGGATCTACCACGACCGGGTGCGGCGGAAGTGGTTCCTGCAGGGCGGTGTGGCATGAGCGGCGGGGCGGTCTGAGATGTATGCGGCGCTCTGGTGCAAATCGAACTACTCCTTTCTGGAGGGGGCGAGCCATCCCGAGGAGCTGGTGGAGCAGGCCCACCAGCTGGGGCTGACGGGGCTGGCCATCACCGACCGCGACGGGCTCTATGGCGCGGCGCGGGCCCACATCAAGGCGCGGGAGCTGGGGCTGCCGCTGATGCTGGGGGCGCAGGTGACGGTGGAGGGGAGCGAGCGGCTGCTGCTGCTGGCGCGGACGCGTGCGGGCTATGCACAGCTCTGCCGGCTCATCTCGGCGGGGCGGCTGCGTTCTCCGAAGGGGCAGTTCTCGATCAGCCGCGAGGAGGTGTGTGCCCATGCGGGCGAGCTGGTGGCGATCTGGGCGCCGGAGCGGCTGGTGCTGCGGAGCGGTGTGGAGGAGCGGTCTGCGGAGGAGTCGTTCGACCTCGATTCGCTGCGGACGGGCCGCTCGCTGGATGGCTGGGTGGAGCAGCTCCGCGGGGCCTTTGGGGAGCACCTCTACCTGCGGCTGGCGCGCCACCGGCAGCCGGACGAGCCGGAGGAGGAGGTGCGGCTGCGGGCGCTGCAGGCGCGGCACGGGTTGCGGTTCGTGGCGGCGCCCGAGGTGCTCTACCACACGCCGCAGCGGCGGATGCTGCAGGATGTGCTGACCTGCATCCGGCATGGGCGGCGGCTGAGCGAGGCGGCGGGCTGCACGCAGCCCAACGCGGAGCATGCGCTGCTGAGCGGTCATGCGATGGCGGAGCGGTATGCCGATCTGCCGGAGGCGTTGGCGGCGACGCGTCGGATTGCGGAGAGCTGCCGCTTCTCGCTCGATGAGATCCGGTACCGGTATCCGTCGGAGGAGCTGCCCGATGGGACGACCTCTGCACAGGCGCTGCGGCAGCGGGTGGCAGAGGGTGCGGCCTGGCGGTACGAGGGGGCGGTGCCGGCGGCAGTGACGGCGCAGCTCGAGCGGGAGCTGGGGCTGATCGAGGAGCTCGACTACTGCGGCTACTTCCTGACGATGCACGAGATTGTGCGGTTCTGCCGGAGCCGCGACATCCTCTGCCAGGGGCGTGGTTCGGCAGCCAACTCGGCGGTCTGTTTCTGCCTGGGGATCACGGCGGTGGATCCCGTGCGGATGGGGCTGCTCTTTGAGCGTTTCATCTCGCGGGAGCGGGCCGAGCCGCCCGACATCGATTTGGACATCATGCATGCGCGGCGGGAGGAGGTGATTCAGTTCGTCTACGAGCGGTATGGGCGGAGCCGTGCGGCGATGGTGGCCAACGTGATTCGCTACCGGGGGAAGTCTTCGGTGCGCGAGGTGGGCAAGGTGCTGGGGATGGCGGAGACGACGCTGGACCGGCTGTCGAAGACGGTCTCCTACGGGGGCGGTCTGACGGGGGAGCAGCTGGCGGCGGCGGGGCTCGATCCGCAGCTCCCCGTGCACCAGCACCTGATGGCGCTGACGGCGGAGATTGAGGATACGCCGCGCCACCTCTCGATTCATCCGGGCGGCTTTCTGCTGGGCCATGAGCCGGTGCATGACCTGGTGCCGATCGAGAATGCGACGATGCCGGGCCGGACGGTCATCCAGTGGGACAAGTATGATGTGGAGGCGCTGGGGCTCTTCAAGGTGGACCTGCTGGGGCTGGGGGCGCTGACCCACATCGACCTCTGCCTGAAGCTGATTGGCGAGCAGCATGGTCGGGTGCTGACGCCGGCGACCATCCCGGCGGAGGATCCCGCGACCTACGACCTCATCTGTGCGGCCGATACGATTGGGGTCTTTCAGATTGAGAGCCGAGCGCAGATGGCGATGCTGCCTCGTCTGCGGCCGCGGACCTTTTACGACCTGGTGATTGAGGTGAGCATCGTGCGGCCGGGGCCGATCAGCGGCGACATGGTGCACCCCTACCTGCGGCGGCGGCGGGGGGTGGAGGCGGTGGAGTATCCGCATCCGTCGCTGGGGCCGGTGCTGGAGAAGACGCTGGGGATTCCGCTCTTTCAGGAGCAGGTGATGAAGCTTGCGATGGTGGCGGCCGACTACACGCCGGGCGAGGCCGATCAGCTGCGGCGCGACATGGCGGCCTGGAAGAGCCGCGGGAAGATGGAGCACCACCGGGATCGGCTCATCGACCGGATGGGGCAGAAGGGGATTGCGCGGGCCTTTGCGGAGCGGGTTTTTGAGCAGATCAAGGGGTTTGGCGAGTATGGATTTCCGGAGAGTCACGCGGCGAGTTTTGCGCTCATCAGCTATGTGACGGCCTGGCTGCGGACCCACTACATGCCGGAGTTCACCTGCTCGCTGCTCAATGCGCAGCCGATGGGTTTTTACTCGCCGGCGACGCTGATTGAGGATGCGCGGCGGAAGGGGGTGGATGTGCTGCCGGTGGACATCCATCGGAGTGCGGTGGACTGCACGATGGAGTCGGGGGCGGTGCGGATGGGGCTGCGGTATGTGAAGGGGCTGTCGGTGGCCGATCGGCAGCGTGTGGTGGAGGCGCGGCGGTGGGGGAGTTACGAGAGCATCGGGCAGCTGGTGGAGCGGACGGGGCTGGGGCCGCAGCCGCTCGAGGCGCTGGCGGCGGCGGGTGCGTTTGCACCGTTCGGTGGGGAGCGTCGGGCGGCGCTCTGGGAGGCGGTGGGTCGGGCGCGGGAGCGCGACACGACGCTGCCGCTGCAGTCGCGTGAGGAGGCGCCGCTGTTTGCGCCGCTCAATGCCTTTGAGGAGATTGCCTGGGACTTTGAGGCGACGGGCCACTCAACGCAGGGCCATCCGCTGCTGCCGCTGCGGGAGCAGCTGGTGGCGATGAAGCTGCCGGATGCGCAGACGGTGAGCGGCATGCGGGACGGGACGCAGACCCGGTTTGCGGGCATCGTGATTTGCAGGCAGCGGCCGAGCACGGCGTCGGGGGTGCTGTTTATGACGCTGGAGGATGAGACGGGGTTTGTGAACCTGGTGGTCTGGCCGAAGGTCTACGAGGCCTACCGGGTGCTGGTGCGGACGAGCTCGTTCATTGGGGTGACCGGCATGGTGCAGCAGCAGGAGGGGGTGGTGCATCTGGTGGCGGAGCGGTTCTGGGCGCCGCAGGGGCTGCAGGTGCCGGCGCAGCCTGTGAGCTACGACTTCCGGTAGCGGCGCGCCTTCGGGGGAGTGGCTGCATCTAACTCCTTGGCTCAAACCCGGACGGACCATGCAGAAGCGGATACTCATCTATGGCGGCTCGCGCGGGATTGGTGCGGCGCTTGCGCGCAGGCTCCATGCAGCGGGCCATCAGCTCCATCTGGTTGGCCGCGACGAGGCGGCACTCGCGGCGGTAGCGGCCGAGACGGGCGCGAGCTTCACGGCTGGCAACGTGGAGGATCCGGCGCTGTTCGGTCGGGTTGCGGAGGCCTTTGCAGGGCCCATCGACGGGCTGGCCTACTGCCCCGGCACGCTCAACCTGCGGGCGCTGCAGCGGCTGACGCCGGCGGATTTTGAGCGTGACTTTCGGGTGCATGCGCTGGGTGCCGCGCTGGCGGTGCAGGCCCACCTGACGGCGCTGAAGGAGTCGGCGGGCTCGTCGGTGGTCTTCTTCAGCAGCGTGGCGGCCCGTCAGGGGTTTGCGTCGCATGCCTCGGTGGCGATGGCGAAGGGTGCGATTGAGGGGCTCACGCTGTCGCTGGCGGCGGAGCTGGCGCCGCGGGTGCGGGTGAATGCGATTGCGCCGTCGCTGACGGTGACGCCGCTGACGGCCGCGCTGACGGCGAACGAGAAGATGGCGGAGGGGCTGGCCCAGGCGCACCCGCTGCAGCGGCTCGGACGGGCAGATGATGTGGCCTCGCTGGCGGCCTTCCTGCTGGGTGATGAGGCCTCGTGGATGACGGGGCAGATCATCGGTGTGGATGGCGGTCGCGGCAGCCTTCGGACGAAGGGGTAGCGGCATGCCACGCGGGATTGCGAAGAGTGCGTTGCCGACGAAGGTCTGCCCTGTCTGCCGCCGGCCGTTTGCCTGGCGGAAGAAGTGGGAGAAGGTGTGGGCGCATGTGGTCTACTGCTCGGAGCGGTGCCAGCGTTCAGCGAAGACGGTGAGCGCGTCGAAGCAGGCGTGAG
>JBEIQZ010000871.1:0-1492 GCA_040376255.1 Alphaproteobacteria bacterium | reverse complement strand
CGGGGAACGGGCCGAGCTTCGCGGCGGGGCGGCTCGCCTATGTGCTGGGGCTGAACGGCCCGGCGATGGCGGTGGACACGGCGTGTTCGTCGTCGCTGGTGGCGGTGCACCTGGCGGCGCAGGCGTTGAAGGCGGGGGAGTGTACGGCGGCGCTGGTCGGCGGCGTGAACCTGCTGCTCTCGCCGGTGACGATGGAGCTCGTCGGCCACACCCACGCGCTCTCGGTGAGCGGGCGGTGCCGGACGTTCGACGCGGGAGCGGACGGGTTCGTGAGGGGGGAGGGCTGCGGGGTCGTCGTGCTGAAGCGGCTGGCGGACGCGCGGCGCGACGGGGATCGCGTCTGGGCCGTCATCGAGGGATCGGCGATCAACCAGGACGGGCGCTCCGCCGGACTCACCGCGCCGAACCGCGACGCGCAGGAGGCCGTCATCCGGGCGGCGCTCGCCGCCTCCGGCGCAGACCCGGCCAGCGTCGGCTACGTCGAGACGCACGGCACCGGCACCAGCCTCGGCGATCCCATCGAGGTCGAGGCGCTCAACGCCGTCTACGGCGCCGCCAACACAACAAATCCGGCGGCCCCCTGCCTGCTCGGCGCGCTGAAGAGCGCCATCGGCCACCTGGAGTCCGCCGCCGGCGTCGCCTCGCTCATCAAGGCGACCCTCGCGCTGCACCACGGGCACCTGCCCGCGAACCTCCACTTCCGCGCCCTCAACCCGCACATCCGGCTCAGCGGCCTCCTGCCCGCCTCCGCGCCCGCCCTGCTCGACCGTCCCCGCGCAGGGATAAGCTCCTTCGGGCTCTCCGGCACCAACGCCCACGTGATCCTCCGCCGGTCGGCCGCGCCGGATCAGGCCGCGCCGGATCGGGCCGCGCCGGCTCCGCTGCTGCCGCTGTCCGCGCGCTCTGATGCGGCGCTGCGGGGGCTCGCGGGGCGGTGGGCGGTGGCGCTGCCTGCGCTCGACGGACACCCCGACGACCTCGCCGCCGCGCTCTCGACCGCCGCCAACCGCCGCGCCTCCCTCCCCTGGCGCGCCGCCTTCTCCGCCCCCGACGCCGGATCCCTCGCCGCCGCCCTCGCCGCCTTCGCCGCAGGCGACGAGGTTCCCGGCCTCTCCGCCGCGCGGGCTGTCGGGCCGCTGCGCCCCGTCTTCGTGTTCCCCGGGCAGGGAGCGCAGTGGCCCGGGATGGGGCGCGCGTTGTTGCGTGCGGCGCAACGACCTGGAGCGTCTCCCGGTGCGCTGGCGTTCAGGGCCGGGCTGGATGAGCTTGCGCCGCATGTTCTGCGGGAGTCCGGCTTTGATCCGCGCGCCTTGCTGGCGCAGGAGGACGACGAAAGCTTCGCGGCGGCGATGGCGGCGATCGAGGTGGTGCAGCCGTTGCTGTTCGCGGTGGGGTACGGGCTTGCGTGTTGGTGGCGGGGGATGGGCGTTGTACCGTCTGCGGTGGTTGGGCACAGCCAGGGGGAGGTGACGGCGGCGTGCGTTGCCGGGGG
>JBEIQZ010000323.1:0-7155 GCA_040376255.1 Alphaproteobacteria bacterium | reverse complement strand
GGGCGGGGGCACCGGGGCGGGCGCGCAGGCCGAGCGCGGTGAGGAGGCGGGCGCGCAGCCCGTCCGGGCGACCCATCAGCAGTGTTCGCAGACCCATCTTCTCTCCTCTGTATTGGCGTGCCTCTGGTATCCGGTCGCTCCCGGAGAAACAAGCGGCATATGGAGCGCAGAGCGGTTATGCGCCGGACATGGTCAGCCTCCTGCTCCTCCTTGCATGTCAGCCACCGGCCATCGACACCTCGCCGGTGGTGTCTATCTCATGGCCTCTGGCAGAGTCTGAGGTTCACAGCTGTGCGATGGTGGTGATTCACCTGGAGAATTTCACGCTGGTCGATGCCACCGCCGCGCCGCCGAACGCGGAAGGCGAGGGCCACTTCCACGTCGAGTATCCGGGCAGCTACGCGCTCTGTTACAAGCCCTACTGCCTCGTCGATCTGTCTTCAGTGGCCGATCCGGACGCGGTGACCACCCCGACGCTCACCGCCTACCTCGTCAACAACGATCACACCGATGTGGAGGCGCCGGGCGGGGGGCGCATCGAGACCAGCGTACCGATCCGGCTCGACGACGCCCCCTGCACCGAAGGCACCCCCAGCGGCGGCTACGACGACACCGGCATGGGCGGCACAGACAGCGGCGCAGACACCAGCGACAGCGGATGAGCGATCGATGAGCAGCGCGATCCCCACCAATTCCTTCTCCGGTCGCCGGTTCCGGCTGCTGCGGACGCTGGGAGAAGGTACGTTCGGCGCGGTCTATCTGGCCGAGATGTCGAGCATGGGCGGCTTCAAGAAGCAGGTAGCCCTGAAGCTGCTGCACTCCAGCTGGAACCCGCAGTCCGACGCCGGGCGCCGCCTGCGCGACGAGGCGCGGCTGCTGGGGCGGCTCAACCACCGGCACATCGTCCGGGTTGACGATCTGATCCGGGTGCAGGGCCGGTGGGCGCTGGTGATGGAGTACGTCGCCGGGGTCGATCTGGAGGCGGTGATCGGGGTGGCGCGCGAGCAGGGCGGGCGGATCCCGGCGCGGGTGTCGGTGGAATTGGGGCTCGCCATCGCAGACGCCCTTCATGCTGCGTGGACGGCGGAGGGCGACGACGGGCGGCGACTGGCGGTCGTCCACCGGGACATCAAGCCGAGCAACGTGCTGGTCGCGGAGGGCGGGGACATCAAGGTGCTGGACTTCGGCGTCGCGCGCGCCGAGTTCGCCGGGCGGGAGGCCCGCACCGAGCGCGTCCGATACGGGTCGATGGGCTATATGTCCCCGGAGCGCGTGCTGGGCGGCGAGGAGATCCCCGCCGGGGACGTCTACGCGCTCGGGGTCGTCCTCTATGAGCTGATCACCCTCCAGAGCTTCGGCCGCGCCGAGCTCACCCCCGATGCCCACGCCGCGAAGATCGTGCAGACGCAGGAGTGGCTGGCGACGCTGGTCGACGCGCCGACGCTGATCGCGCTGATCGGGGATTGCCTCGCCTGGGAGCCTGCCGCCCGCCCCGACGCGGACACGTTATCGCTCCGCCTGCGCGATATTCTCCGAACCATGCCTGGCGATGATGTAAGTAGCTTTGCACGTACTTTTGTTCCTATTGCCCGCGAACGGCTCGCCCAGGAGCAGGCGCCCCCGCCCGATGAGGAGATGCGCGAGGACATCGAGACCAATGCGCTCCCGACCGGAACCGGGTCATCGACCGGGACGATGCCCCCTGTAAGCGCCACAATCGGCATCGACATCTTTCCCCGGCGCAACCTGCGGGCGGTCTCGGTGGCCGGTGCGATGCTCGTGCTGCTCGGCGGCGGGATCGCGTGGCTCACGCTGCCCACCGGGCTGACCGGCCAGACCCCGGCGACGCAGGGGGCGCTCCCGGCCTCCCCGGCGACCCCCGCACCGGCCCCCGGGCCTGATCTCCCGCTCCCCGCGCCCACGGTCGTGCCTGCGGTCGCCCCCGCCACGACCGCACCGACGCCCGCTGCCTCTGCGGCCCCGATCCCCGGGCGCACGCCGGACAGCCGGACCCCGGCGACTGCGGCGGTGACTGCGGCGACTGCGGTGACCCCGGCGACTGCGGCGGCGACCCCGGCGGCGACCCCGGCGACTGCGGCGGCGACCACGGCGGCGACCCCGGCGACCCCGGCGACAGGCGAGGCGGGTCCGCTGCTCAGGTCGGTGAAGGTGACGCTGACCGGGGGGAGCGGCCTCCAGGTCCAGTGCGGCGGGGTGAGGGGAGCAGGCGAGAGCAGCGCGCTGCTGCGGGACGTACCGGCCGGGGTGTGTACGGTCCGGGTCGGCGGGATGAGCGCGCAGATAGAGGTGCGGGAGCCGCGGCTCGTGGTCTGCACCGTGGAGACCGGGAGCACCGGAGAGAGGCTTTCATGTCGCTGACCCTTGCACTCTGGAGCGGGACTGCCCTGGCCGCCCGCGTCTTCTACACCGCGCCCCTGACCGGTGAGGAGGAGGCCGACGTGGCGCGGACGGTGAGCGGCGCCGCGCTCCAGCCGGTGGCCGAGCTGATGACGGGCGGGCGGGCGCTGGCTCCGGCGGACGACGGGGCGCTGGAGCGGCTGGCGGCGGAATTGGAGGCGACGCGACCGCTGCTCGACGCCTTCGACGGGGAGCTGCAGATCATGTCGCGGCTCTCCAAGGCGGCGGGCGATGTCCACCGGCTGCGCTCGCCGCAGGAGCGCGATCTGCTGATCGAGGCGCTGCTGTTCACCGGGTTCGCGGTGGATCGGTACTTCCAGGACAAGCTCGGCAGCGACGACGCCGCCGCCTACCGCTTCATGGAGGGCGCGCCGGGCAGCTCCCCGCGCATCGCCGCCTGGGTGGACGCCGCCGCCTTCTACAGCGCCCCGCCCCCCTCAGAAAAATCCCTGCCGGAGCCGGCGCAGCGGCTCGCCTATGACAACCTCCAGGCGTGGCAGCGCTCGATGCCCGGCGCCTCCTTCGTCCTCGGCACGCTCGCGGCGGGCGCAGAGTTCTTCCTCGACGGGGTGCGGATCAGCGGCGGCCCCGGCCAGCGGGTGCCGGTCATCTCCGGGCGCCACCTGTGGCACGTCTCGGTCAACGGCATGGATCTGCTGCGCGAGGACATGCGGGTGGCGGCCTCGGCGGACATCCGCATCGAGGCGCCGGTCGGGCCGGTGGAGGTGGAGGTGCTGCGGCAGCTCGCGGCGGCGAAGTCGGACGGCTGGGAGGTGCCTGCGGGCGCGATGCAGCAGATCGCTGCCTTCGACGAACCTGTCTATCTGGCGATCCACCGGGACGGCGAGAAGCTCCGGCTCCTGCGCCTCGACACAGGGCGCGCCGCGCAGGTGCGGGTGATGACGGCCTCGGCCCGCTGGGTCGGGCGGGCGGTCGTCGGCGCGGGCTGGTCCAGCAGCGCGGACTGGCTGCTCCAGCACTTCGATGCCTCGGACGTCGACTCGCCGGAGAACGCGCCGATCAGCGCCGCCACCGTCAACGCCGCCACCCCCTCCTTCTCGCTCGGCGGGGAGTACCGGTGGGCGCCGCTGTTCGCGACCGGGCTGGGGCTGGATGTCCAGCTCCCGGTCGGGGACTGGCACACCTTCCCGATCGGGGGCGCCGCCGGGGACGGCACCGGGGAGAACCGGGAGCAGCGCGCCCTGCTCTACCCGCATGCGGCGCTCGGCCTGCCCTGGCTGCAGGCGACGGTCGGCCCGCTGTTCCCCTGGTACCTCGGGCTCGGGCTGAAGGCGCACGTGCCGCTGATCGGGCCGGTCGGGATCGACGGATCGGCGATCTACGGGATGGGGCTGGATCGTCCGCGCCCTGACGGGTCGGTGTTCACGCCCGCCCCCTACTGGACGGCGTGGGGCGGGGTGATGGTGCAGCTCCCCGGGAGGCGCTGATGAGCGGCATGGTCACGCTGATGTGCATGAAGGCGCAGCCTCCGGTCATCCTCTCTGCAGAGGTGTTGACCGCCAGCGCGGAGGGGGTGCGCCCTGCGCTGCTGACGCTGCTGCTGCGTGCGGGCGACAGCGCCGCTGCCGGCGCCGCCGCGCTGGGGCTGGCCGCCGGTCAGAAGGCGGTCCTGGACTTCCCGGCCCCGAGCGGGGAGCCGCGCCGGGTGGTGCGGATCACCTCCGTCGAAGGGTGGACTGTCTCGGTCGAGATCCAGCTGAGCCGCGCCGATCACCGCGACGCCGCCCGCGTCAACACCGCCGTGGAGCTGGCATACCTGCCTGTCCCCGCCGGAACCGATCCGGAGGCGTGGTACGCGGGCGGGGAGATCGCCGGGTCGCCGCCGCTCCACCGGCCCGATCCGTTCATGAACCTGAGCATGACCGGCCTCCAATTCGAGGACGCGCTGATCTGCCAGGAGAACGATCTGCTGCTCATGCGGTTCAGCCTCCCGCACCGCCGCCGCACCTGGCGGGCGCTCGGTCGGGTGGTGCGCGTGCGCGAGATCCCGGAGGATCAGCGCAGCGAGCCGAGCGGCGGGCCGGGCGGCGGGCCGAGCGGCGGGCCGGGCGCGATGCTGGCGCCCACGCACCTGATCGCAGTGCGCTTCGAGCGGCTGCCCGATGAGGCGCGCAAGGCGCTCGTGGCGCAGACCCGGCGGGTGCAGGGGACGCTGATCGGGGTGTGATTCTGGGTATCTGTATCAACGGGTGCGTCAACGGGCTTCAAGAGGGGCGGTCATGATCCGGGATCGGTTGAAGGGTGCAGTGCGGAAGGTGCTCCTCAGGGCGTTCGGGATGGAGCGGGACGCGGAGTCCTCGGCGGGGCCGCCGAAGGCTGAGCCGGGCATGGACATCGAGACGCAGCGCGCGTTCATCCCGCCCATCGTCCAGGGCTCCGGGGACACTCCCGGGCCCAACCACAAGACGGACATCGGCCGGACGTGGCTCTCGGCGCAGGTGATCAGCGGCGCGGGGCCGGTGCTGATCGACATGCGCCCGCCGCGCGAGTGCGTGGCCGGGATGCTGCCCGGCGCGCTGCTGTTCCCCGGCGAGCAGCTCCGCCAGCGCCTCGACGTGCTCCCGCCGAAGTCTGAGCGGGTCGTCCTCTACGATCAGGTCGGCGGCGAGGAGTCCGACCGGATGGCCGAGTGGCTGCGCGGGCAGGGCTGGGAGATGGCCCGGCGGCTCGTCGGCGGCTACGCCGAGTGGATCGAGTACGACGAGCCGGTGCAGGTGCCGCAGCCGCCGCCCGGCGCCCGCCTCCACATCGGGGAGCCCGTCCAGACCATCGACGGCGAGCACGGCGACGTCCAGGCGGTCGAGGTGCGCGACGGGGCGGCGCGGTACCGGATCTACCTCGGCCCCGGTCGGGTGACAGACTGGCTCAGCGCGGCACAGCTCAGGGGCTGAGCGGTTAAGCAGTCCGGATGCTGATGGTGCTGCTGCTGCTGCTGTCCGGGCCGGGGGCCGCCCTGCCGGAGGCCGGGACGCCCGGCGCGCCGGGTGCCTCTGTCGGCGCGCCGGCAGATCCCGCGCCGGCAGACCCCTCCCCGGCAGACCCTGCCCCGATAATCCTGGACGGGCGGCCCGGGACGGTGCTGCCGCTGCCGCCGGACGTCGCGCCGGGCCGGATCGCGCCGCTGCCGGTGGCGCTGCTGGACGCCGCCATCGAGCGGCGCGTCCAGGGGGACACCGCCGGGGCGATCCGCCACTATGAGGCGTGGCTCGCCTCGGTAAAGGACAGCCGCCTGCGCGCGGCGGGCTGGATCGTGCTCGGCCACCTCTACGACAGCCGGGGCGATCACACGATCGCCTCCGCCCTCTACAACCGCGCCCGCGCCTCCGGCACCCCGGTCGCCCCCTGGGGCACCTGGCACCAGGCCCGCGCCGACTACGCGCGCGGCGCCTTCACCACGGTCCCCGCGACCTGCGCCGCCTACCTGGAGGCGTGGCCGGAGGGGCCGCAGGCGGACGACTGCCTGCTGCTCACCGGGGACGCCTGGGCCGCTGCCGGGAAGCGGAGCAGCGCCTCGGCCGCCTACCAGAAGTGGCTGGCGAAGTACCCGGAGTCGCCGCTCCAGGAGAACATCCAGCTCCGGCTGGCCCTCGCCACCTCCATCGCCACGCCGGCCGCATCGGTCACCGAATTGCGCGGGCTGCTGCTCTCGCACCAGTACCACTCCACCGGCATGAGCGCGGAGGCGCGGCTGGAGGAATTGGTCGCCGCCGGGGTGATCGCGGAGGTGCTGCCGCAGGACGGGAAGGCGATGTGCCAGATGGCCAACGAGCAGCGGCGCTGCGGTTTTGAGCAGGAAGCCTGGGATCTCTACCGCCGCATCCAGGAGGCGGGCGCGCACGACCCCGATCTCGCCTCCTGGGCCGCCGCCAACCAGGACGACTTCCTCCGCAGC
This sequence comes from Alphaproteobacteria bacterium, assembly GCA_040376255.1. Lineage (GTDB taxonomy): Bacteria > Myxococcota_A > UBA796 > UBA796 > SXON01 > JBEIQZ01. The sequence continues at coordinate 824 of JBEIQZ010000323.1, read as the reverse complement.
ACGAAGCAGTACGAGGAATTGGCCGCCCGGTTCCAGGACGCCCTCGCGAAGAAGCCGGACGCGAACCTCGCCTGGGAGCGCTACCGCCTGCTGGCGAAGGCCGGCCAGTGGGCCGCCGCCGCCGATCAGCTCATCGACGGGGCGAAGCGCTACGGTGGGAAGTTCACCGCCGCGAAGGCCGACACCGCCCGCGCCCAGCTCCTCGCGGGCCGCTACGACGACGCGGCGATCCGCTGGACAGCCATCGGGGGGGCGGAGGGGCGCTGGCTCGCGGCCTACGCCACCTTCCGCCAGGAGAAGTACACCGCCGCCCTCCCGCTGCTCCAGGCGGTCGAGGCCGCCGGGGGGGAGGAGGCGGGCGCGGCGCGCTGGTACCGCCACCGGGCGCTGCTGGGGCTGGGCCGGTCGAAGGAGGCTGAGGCGCTGCGGGCGGAGATCGCGGGGGATGGCGCGAATTCCTGGTACGGGCTGCTCGCGCGGCAAGCGGCGGGGTGGGGCGCGCCCCTGCCCGCCGGGGATCTGCCGCCCGCGCCGCCGGCGGTCGCGCCCGCCCTGAGGCTCCGGAACGGTCGCTGGCCGGGGGCGCCGATGCCGCTGTCGGCGGGGGGCGCGGGGGACAGCGCGGGCGATCCGGCGCGCCGCGCGCCTGCCGGCGGGGCGGTCTCGCTCGGCTGGTCGGCGCCTGAGCAGGCCCACCCGGATCTGTCCGGGCAGGAATCGGCGTCCTCTGAGGGCGGGGCGATCCCGTCGATCTCCTGGGGCAGTATGGGCTGGCGCCGCGTCGCCCACGTCGCCACCGCCGGATCGTCGCCGCCGCCCGTCCC
>JBEIQZ010000498.1:0-4670 GCA_040376255.1 Alphaproteobacteria bacterium | reverse complement strand
GACCAGGGAGCCGAAGGCCGCCCGAAGGGCGCTGAGGCCAGGCAGGCGGGGGCGTTCGGGGCGGTCTCAGTGGCTGTGCGTTCCACCGGGGATCGGCTGCGCGGTGGTGAGGGCCAGAAAACCCCAACCTTCAACGGAGGGATGGGCGGCGAAAAAACGGGTAGTGGGGGAAGTGAACCTCTGTGAACCCGCAAAATGCCCCGGAGAGATCGGCGCGATATTTTTTTCCAGCCCCCATTGTCGCCTCCCGTCCGAGGCTTCCGCCTCCGGCCCCGCTACCGCCGCATCCACACCGCAGGCGAATCCACCGACCTCCAGCAACGCGCCGCCACAACCTTCTCCTGGATCGCCCAGGCCCACACCCGCGCGCTCTGCCGCTCGCTCCTCTACCGCCCCCGTGTTACCCGCTCCCTGGCAACGGAGAACAGGCAGCAACCGGGTGAATCGTGGTGGGAGCTGGAACAACAACCCGTCGAACGCCCGCGTGGCGAATCGTAACAGGAATACGCCCGGCAACCGCAACAACAACCTCGGTTTCCGCCTCGCCAGCCCAGGAACCGCCAGAGCCGCGCGATCACGGTCGCCCCGCCCGCGCAACCTCCTGATCATGCCTCCGGCGCCCGCGCAGCCCTGCGCTGCCAAAAACCCTGTCCCTGCCACGCGCCTCTCACCGGAGTCCTGTGGCAGGGCTGGTTCTCTCTGTCCCCTCACTCCTCCGCGCTGATCGCCCCGCAGAGATCGGCCAGCGGCGCCGTCGCGCAGAGGCCGATGAGGCCGACGAGGCGGTCAGCGTCGCGGATCGCCGCCACCCCCGCCGCGACCTCCGGCGGCACCGCGCCGAACCGCGCCTGCACTACGGACAGCACTGCGCGCCGGAGGCCCCCCTGACGGCCCTCCTGGCGGCCCTCCTGGCGGCCCTCCTGGCGGCCCTCCTGACGGCCCTCCTGACGGCCCTCTTCGCGGGTCTTGTTCTCCCAGTCCTGATAGAGTTCCTTGTAGTTGTGAAGCCTGCCTTTCATCGCCTCTGAGGAAGAATAATCCGGATCGAGGCGGAGGGCAACGAGCGCCCGCTCCGCCCGTACGCGCAAGGGGTGTTCGGGGTGCAGCGCCTTCACATCCCGTATCGCCCGTTTCAGCGTCTTCCCCGCCCCCATCAGCCGCAGCATCAGCGTCTCCAGCGTCCCCGGAAGCTCCGCGATCACCACCAGGACGGTCCGGTGGTGCGGCGCGAGGTCGTACAGTCCGGTCATCGCTCCTGCCCGGTGCCTCGCCTCCGTCTCCTTCAGCAACGTCTCCGGCTTCCCGGCGCACAGCAGCACCAGCATCGCCTCGGCGTCCCGCGTGTCCCGCACCAGCAATTGCTTCAGGGTCGCGCTCAACAATTCTTCCCGGCCCGGCGCCTGATGGAAGAACTCGACGACGTTGAGCGCCTTGGGGAACAGCGCATCAAAGAGGGGCGGCAGGTGACCGACAGCGGTGCGACTGAACAGCAGGTCGACACAGGGGTCTGCTCCGCTTCCAGCATCCCGCCCGCTTAACCTGCACGCCCCTCCCTGCCTGCTGTCCACTTCATCTGTCTATCCGCATAGACGCATAAACACCCCGCCCCCGCCCCCCGCCCCCCGCCCCCCGCCTTTCGCCTTTCGCCTTTCCTCTGTGACCTCTGCGCCTCTGTGCCTCCCAGACCGCAGGTTGCCTTCCGCCTTTCACCCACCCCCCCAACAGGCTATATTCCTGAATCCGAGAGAGAACCCGTATGGCATTGACCGAAAAAGCATACAAGAACCTGAACTTCCTCAACTCCCCTGAGGCGCGCATCATCCGTCTGCTCTGCGAATACGAAGAGCCGCAGGCGCGGTTCCAGGCGCAGAAGCTGCGGGACACCATCGTGATCTTCGGCTCGGCGCGCATCAAGCCGGTACAGGAGGCGCAGGATCTGGTGGCTGAGGCGGAGCGTTCCCTGGCGGGGGCGCCGGAGGGCATCGCACAGACGCATGCGGAGCGGGGGCTGGCGCAGGCGAAGCGGAGCTTGAAGATCGCGCGGTACTACGACGACACGCGGGAATTGGCGCGGCGGCTGACGGAGTGGAGCATGCGGCGCGAGGGGCGGCGCTACCTGATCTGCTCGGGCGGCGGGCCGGGGATCATGGAGGCGGCGAACCGGGGGGCGTCGGACGTGACGGGCGGGCGGAGCGTGGGGCTGGGGATCTCGCTGCCGTTCGAGGAGAAGGTGAACCAGTACGTGACGCCGGAGCTCGCGTTCGAGTTCCATTATTTCTTCATGAGAAAATACTGGTTCGCCTATCTGGCCAAGGCGATGGTGATCATGCCGGGCGGGTTCGGCACGCTGGACGAGATGTGCGAGATCCTGACGCTGCGGCAGACGGGCAAGATCAAGAAGAACCTGCCGATGGTGCTGTTCGGGAAGGACTACTGGGACTCGGTGATCAACATCGACGCGATGGTGGAGTGGGGGACGATCAGCGAGCGGGATCTGCTGCTGATGCACCGGACCGACTCGGTGGATGACGCCTTTGAGTTTCTGACGACGGCGCTGGAGCATGCGGAGACGAAGCGATGACACCCTGGGGAATCCGGAACCGGATCAAGAATGTGCTGGGCCTGCGCAGCGGAAGCAGCGTGGAGCAGGTGACGCTGAAGCTCCGGCTGCCTGACGGCAGCGAGCACGAGGTCCGGTGCGAGCCGGGCTACACGCTGACGATGGCCTCACAGACGCTGGAGACGCCCATCGCCACGGGCTGTCCGGACGGCGGCTGCGGGAACTGCGCGGTGGACGTGCTGGAGGCGACGGGGCTGAAGGAGCCTGCGGCGGCGGAGAAGAAGCTGCTGGAGGAGAAGAAGTACGCGGCGGATGTGCGGCTGGCCTGCCATGCGCGGGTGCAGGGCTCCGGGGCGCGGATCAAGGTGCGGACGGTGTGGAAGATGGAGCAGACGGCGTAGCGGCTCAGCCGCTGCTGCTCAGCCGCTACCGGATCTGGTAGGGGACGGTCTGGATGCCTTCGAAGCCGTCGAGGTTGTAGTCGGCGGTCTCGCCCTCGGTCTGGGTGCGCCCGTCGGCGGCGGTGGCGCGCACTTTGACAAGAATGTCGCCGATCTGGGTGGGCTGGAGGCGGAAGCGCCAGAGGGTCCAGACGTTGGCGCCGGGGGCGTACTCCAGGGCGGCGGGGCTCCAGGTCTGCCCGTCGTCGATGCTGACCTCGACGGCGGTGATCGGCACAGATCCGGCGTAGGCGCTGCCGACGAGGTCGGCGCCGGAGAGGGGGATGGGGTTGTTCATCGGGGGGGCGTGGATCCACGAGTGGACGTGGTACGTGCAGTCGTCCGACCAGCCGAGCCGCTCCCAGGTGCCGGGGATGGAGGAGTCGACCGCGTCGATGCGGACGATCCATTTGGGGTTCTTCATGCCGTAGCGCCCCGGCGTCAGCACGCGGATCGGCGCCCCGTGGTCGGCGGGCAGCGGGACGCCGTTCATCTCATAGACCAGCAACATCGCGTCGAGGTCGGTCAGCGGCACTGAGGTCTCGTAGGCGTCGCCCGACAGAAAAAACAGGTGCGTGGCCTCCGGCGGCAGGGTGACCCCCTTCGACTCCAGCAGCCCGCGCAGGGAGGTCCCCCGCCAGATCGCGTTGTTGATCGCCCACGACCCCCGGTTGCCGATGCACTCCAGGGTGTGCTCCACGGTGACCGCCGGGAGCGCCTTGATCTCGTCGAGGGTGAACACCGCCTCATCGACCAGCCCCCCGACCGTCAGCGTCCAGCCGGTCGCCCACTCCTCAGGCGGCGCGAAGGAGCGGTTGTAGGACTGCACATAGAAGTCCTCGTTGCTGCTGATCGGCGGGATGTCTCCGGAGGGCTGCGCGCCGGAGTCGCCGGAGTCACCGGAGTCGGTGGCGGAGTCCCGCGCGGCGCTGTCGGCGGGCGCGCCTCCCGGCTTCCCGGTCGGGGCGCAGGCGGTGGCGGCGGCAGCGGTGACGATGAAGCGGCGGCGGGTCAGCATGGGGCTCCGGGGTGCCGGTGTCTGGTGGTAGAACCAGTATACGGGAGGGGTCGGGGATCAGATGAGCGCGCCGCCGGAAAGTTGCGGTTTCTGTATCGGGGTGCGGGCCGCAGGCGGGCGGAATAGATCGGGGCGTCGACCGGCGGCGTCGGCTACGGGGGCGGGATGGTTCCGATCAGCAGCAGCGTGGATGTACAGAGCGCGGCGTTCCGCGAGAACGATCGCGCGCTGCGGGCGCAGGTGGCGCGGCTCCAGGAGGAATTGACGGCGGCGTCGTCGAAGCGGTCGGCGCGGTCGCTGGCGCGGCACCGGGAGCAGGGGAAGCTCCCGGCGAAGGAGCGGCTGGAGCGGCTGCTCGATCCGGGGACGCCGTTCCTGGAGATCGGGGCGCTCGCGGCGCGCGGGCAGTACGAGGGGGACGTCCACAAGGCCGGGTCGTTCTGCGGGATCGGCGTGGTGAGCGGGCAGCGCGTGATGGTGAACGCAAACGACGCGACGGTGAAGGGCGGGACGATCTACCCGCTCGGGGTGAAGAAGGCGCTCCGGGCGCAGCAGATCGCGATGGAGAACCGGCTGCCCTTCGTGTCGCTGGTGGACTCGGGCGGGGCCTACCTGCTGCTGGGCCCGCCCACGGGCCTCGCGGTGCTGTCGG
>JBEIQZ010000678.1:0-2791 GCA_040376255.1 Alphaproteobacteria bacterium | reverse complement strand
CCGCCGCCGCAGCAGCCGCCGCCTCCTCCGCCTGCGCGGCCTGCGCCGACTCCGCCTCCCAGCGCGCGGGGGCGGGCAGCAGCCGGATCGCGCGCCGGGCGCCAGGCTCGGCCGGGAGCAGCTCGGCGCGCGGTTCGCCCTCGCGGAGCCGCGCCGGGAGGGCCGTACACTCGCGCACCATCCCCGGCAGCAGCGCCGCCCCGAGCAGCGCGTTGATCAGCGTGGACTTGCCGGACTTCTGCTCCCCCACCACCGCCACCACCGCAGGCTCGTCGTCCACCGGCTCCAGCACCCGACGGAGCCCGCGCGCCGCCGCCGCGTCGAGGCCGTTCTGCTCCGCGAGCGCGATCAGGATCGAGAGGCGCTGCTGCTCAGGGGAAGGCGGTCGTCCGGGATCGCTCATACGGGGCTGTCGCCGGGGCTGTCGCCAGGAGCGTCGCCGGGGCTGTCGCCGCTCGCGAGGATGGCGCGGATCGCGGCGGCGTCTGCGTCGAGGGCGAGGCGCGCGTCGGCGATCCGGTGTTCGCGCTGCTCCTTCTCCGCGAGGATGTTCAGGATGCGCTGCTCGACCTCGCGGACGCGGGCCTGGAGCGCGTCGTCGAGCGTCCCGTGGAGCGCGTCGAAGGTGGCGCTGAGGTGGGCGCGGATCCCGTCGCCGATCCGGGCCTGCTCCTGATCGAGCGCCCCGAGGCAGGCGCGCTCCAGCGCCCGCCGCAGATCGTCGGTGGCGGTGAGGGAGGCCCGCATCGTCCGCCCCGCCCCGAGCAGCAGCGAGGCCCCGAGCAGCAGCGGCGTCCCCGCCCCGGCGAGGATCAGCCCCAGCCCGAGCATCGCATGCCAGCCCGCCCCGCGCAGCACCTGGGACGGCCCGTGCGTCGCCCCCTCCACCGCCGCCCCCGGCCCGAGCAGCGCCCCGCCGAGCCCGCCGATCAGCCGCGCCGCCGCCGTCAATTCCTCCACCCCGCCCGCGCCGCCCTCCATCCCCAGCGTGAGCCGCACCTCCGGGCAGAGCCGCTGCTCCACATCGCGCAAGTCCGCGAGGAACCGGCTCAGCCGCCGGTCGAGATCGGCGCGCAGATCCGCGAGGTGCCGGTCGAGGAGCGGACGCAATTCCTCCTGCTCCCACGCGGAGAGCTGCCCGGTCATCCACGCCTGGAGCGCCTCCGCCATGCGGCGGTGGGCCTGCCGGGGCGCGGTCGTCGCCTCCCAGGCATGGAGATCGAGCCCGGCGATGAACGCAGGCAGCGCCAGCCGCACGCGCCCGATCCCGGTCGTCCACAGCGCCGAGGACTCCAACAAAAGCGCCTGCTCCCGCCGCCGCACCGCCTCCAGCGTCTGCAGCCGATCCTGCTGCAGCGCCTCCAGGCGGGGCCGCTCAGCCGCGTAGCGGTTCCGGATCTCCTGGAGCGGCGCCTCCAGCAGCGCCAGCCGCGTCGGGATCACCGTCCCGAGGAGCTCAGCCCCCGCCCGCTCCGCCAGCCGCGCCGGGCCCTCCAGCTTCAGCGGGCCGCGCTCCTCCGCGAGGAACGCCGTCAGCGCCGCCTCGAAGGCAGGGAGGCCGCTCCGCTCCAGGCGGGCGTCCGCGCCGGGATTTGCGCCTGCGCCCTGCTTCCGGGCCAGCAGCGCGGGCCGCGCCGCGACGAGGAAAACCCGGCTCAGATCGGGGGCGAGGCGCGGCTCCAGGTGGCGGCGGCTGCGGGTGTGGACCGCCGCGATCTCCCCGGCGTCGTCCCAGATGGCGTCGTAGCGGTTCCACAGAAAAAAGACGTGCCGGAGGTGGCGCGCGGGGAGGTGCGCGTCGAGGAACCCGATCTCGCTGGCGGAGAGCGCCTGCTCGCAGGACAGCACCATCAGGAGCGCGTCGGCCTGCGGCAGGTAGCCCAGCGCGATCCCGGTGCGGACCCGGTGCTCGTTGAGGCCGGGCGAGTCAACGATCTCCACGCCGTCCCGGAGCAGCGGCAGCGGCCACTCCAGCCGCACCCGCTCCGGCTGCGCGCCCCCGACCTCCGCGCCCGCGACAGGCTCCCCGTCCTCCTCCTCCAGCTTCAGCGTCAACAGCTCGCGCAATTGCGACACCGGCACCTCCCGGCGCTCCCCCGCCGCTGCGCCCGGCCCGCCCCACACCCATGCGCGCGGCGCCGGCCCCCAGGCCAATTCGGTGATCCGGGCCGTGCAGGGCGCCACCTTCGCGGGCAGCACGTCCGCCCCGAGCAGCGCGTTGATCAGCGTGGACTTGCCGCGCTTGAACTCGCCCGCGACCATCAGGCGGAAGCTGTCCGCGAGCAATTGTTCGCGGCTCAGCCTAAGGCGCGCGGCGACCTCCGTCCCGCCCACCCGATCCGCCAGATCCGCCAGCCGCGCCAGTTGATCCGCCAGCGCGAGGCGCCGCTGACGGAACCGCTCCAGCGCCTCAGACATGCGGATCGCCCCCCGGCTCCCGCTCCAATTCTGCGAGCAGCCGCTCCCGCAGGCGCAGCAGCTCCGGCCCCGCCCCGCGCGCAGCCGCCAGCCGCTCGCGCAGCCGCGCCGGGACATCGGCGGCCAGCCGCTCAAGGCCCGCACCGAGCGCGGCCTCGACCTGATCCAGCCACGCCGACAGATCGGCCTCCAGCTCGCTGCGGAGCGCCCGCTTCATCCGCTCCCGCTGCTGCCGCCCGAGCTGTCCCGCCCCGAGCAGCATCGCCGCGCCCGCCGCCAGCGGCCAGCCCGGCCCGGCCACGCCGAGCAGCGCGATCACCCCGCCCACCGCCAGCGCCGCCCGCAGCGGATCGCGCGGGGGCAGCGGCGCGGG
>JBEIQZ010000199.1:0-9548 GCA_040376255.1 Alphaproteobacteria bacterium | reverse complement strand
GGATGGCGGCGATGGCGGCCTCTCCGACAGGATCGGCGGCCCGGCCGAGCAGGCGCAGCACCGAGCGCCGGATGACGCCCTCCTGCGCGGCGGGATCAGCCGCAGCCTCCGGCGGGGGGTCGCCGCTGAGCAGCTCGACGAGCAGCGCGCCGATCATGTAGGTAGCGGCTGGCAATTCCATGCCGCCCTCAGGGGCTCTGTACCCGGTCGGCGCAGCCTGCGCGATCGGCTGCGCCGCGTGCGGGGTCCCCGGCGGACCGTGGGCGACCGCCAGCCCGGCGAGCTTCACCCGGCCGGCGGCGTCGATCAGCAGCCAGCCCGGCGCGGTGCCGGGGTGACAGATGCGGCGGTTGCCGTCCGAGATGCGCAGCGCCTCCTCCAGCGCCAGCCCCGCCGCCGCCGCGACCTCCAGCGCCGCGCGCGCGGGCCAGATCTGCATCTCATGGTTCAGGTGATCCATGAGCCGGGCCGCGCTCACGCAGTCGAAGCCCTCCAGCACCATCGCCAGCTTCCCGCCGGTCGTGCTGATGTTCTCGATCCTGAGTACGTTCTCGTGCTGGAGCCGCCCCAAAAGCCGGGCGTCTTCGCGCAGCAGGTTGAACCGCTCTGTATCCGCCGGTTCGTCCAGCACATGCACCAGCACGGGCACCTCGGAGCCGTTGGCCCGCTGCAGCCGCCCGTGACGGGCAGACACTGACCAAGGGCCGTAGATGCCGAGGAGCTTCAATGTGGACTTTCCCACGGATCTCTCCTGTCAATCAGGCCAGAATAGACAACCACAGGGTTATAACCGGTATACGGGTTAAGCTGCCACGATGGATGCTCGTCCCCTCCCGGCACGCGGTCAACTCCTCCAGACTCTCCTGCATGAAGCTGGGGAACGCGCGCTCCCCTTTTGCGGGACGATGCGCGCGCTCCACATCAAGGCCGACGATTCGCCGGTGACGGCGGCGGATCTCGCCTCCGAGGAGGTGCTGCTGGCCGGGCTGCGGCAGCACTTTCCGCAGGACGCCCTCCACAGCGAGGAGGCGGGCGGGGATCGCGCAGGGGGCGGGCCGGACGGGGGCTGGTGGGTGATCGATCCCATCGACGGGACGAGCGCCTTCACCGAGGGGCTGGCCCACTGGGGGCCGACGATCGCCCGGTACCGCCGCAGCGGAGAGGGCTGGCGGCTGGACTGCGGCGCGATCTGGCTGCCCCGGCTCGGGGAATTTTTTTATGTGGAGGAGGCAGGCGGGGAGGCCCCGGCGGCCCTCGGCTGGTTCAATGGTCAGCTCCTCCCCCGGCTGGAGGAGCGGTCGCGTCCGGGCGTGATCTACCTGCCCTCGCGCTTCCACCGCTACGGTCGCCTCGACAGCCGATGCAAGGCCCGGTGCCTCGGCGGGACCGCCGCCCACCTCGCCGGGGTGGCGCGCGGCGCGGCGGCGGCGGCGATCGTCGCGCCGGGTTGGTCGCTGTGGGACACGGCGGCAGGTCTGGGGCTGCTGGAGGCGGTGGGCGGGGTAGCGCTCCGCTTTCCTGATGGGGCGCCGCTTGACCCTGTCCGCGATGAGGGGGCCAGCTTCATCGCAGGCTTCCCTGAGTTTGTCACGGCGCTGATACGCGACGATCGTCTTCACATCCACCCTTGACACCGACACCCCTGATTGCGTCTATATCGCGCGGTGTCCGCGTGATATAGACGCACCCTACAGCCAGCCGCAGGAGCGCAGATGCCGGACATTGATCCCAACGCCGAGCCGGAAGGCGAGATCGACGGGGAAGTCTCCCCCGAAGAGCTGCTCGATGAGAGCGGCGACATCCTCGATCCGCTCGGGAATCCGCGCCGCCCGCTGCCCGCGCTCCCGCTGCCCGCGCTGAAGAGCACCGGCGGGGATCTGCTCGCGCAGTACCTGCAGGAGATCCGTCGCTATGCGTTGATGGATCCGGAGGAGGAGCGCCGGGTCGCCCAGCAGTACTACGACACCGGCGATCCCAAGTCGGCTGAGCGGCTGGTCACCGCGAACCTGCGGCTGGTGGTGAAGATCGCCTTCCAGTACCACCGCCAGTGGGCGAACGTGCTGGATCTGATCCAGGAGGGCAACGTCGGGCTCGTCGAGGCGCTCTCGCGCTACGATCCCTACCGGGGCATCCGGTTCTCCTCCTATGCCCAGTACTGGATCCGGGCGATGATCCTGCGGTTCCTGATGGACAACTTCCGGCTCGTCCGGCTCGGCTCCACCCGCAACGGGCGCAAGCTGTTCTTCCAGCTCCAGAAGGAGCGGGAGCGCCTGATCCGGGAGGGCATCCAGCCGAGCGCCCAGAACCTCGCGGCGCGGCTCGATGTGCCGGAGTCGGAGGTGGTGGCGGTGGATCAGCACATGCGCGCCCCGGCGATGTCGCTCTACGCGCCGGTCGGCGGCGAGGAGGGCCGCCCGCTCTCTGAGGTGGTCGCTGACACAGAGCACAGCGATCCTGAGTCGCAGGTCGCTGATCACCAGATCGGCGAGCTCGTGCAGTCGAAGCTCCGCGCCTTCGAGGCGACGCTGGAGGACGAGCGCGAGCGCGCGATCTGGCGCGAGCGCCTGATGGCCTCCGAGCCCGCGAGCCTCTCCGATCTGGGCGACCGCTACGACGTCAGCAAGGAGCGCATCCGGCAGATCGAGGTGCGCATCAAGCGCCGCCTGAAGTCCTACCTCCAGACCGAGCTGGGCGAGGAGATCAACTTCGAATTTTCCTCTCCGGAAGCATGATGCTCCAGCGCTTCGGGCAGCTCTTCGGCGGGCAGGGGCGGCACGCGCTCCACCGCCTCCTCACTCCCGCCGCCCCCGTCTCGCCGCGCCCCGCTGAGCCGCTCTCCGGTCAGCTCGGCGGCCTCTGGCTCGGGCTGCTCCCTGGAGAGCCGCTGCCCGACGTCGCGCCGCTGCACGACTGGGCCACCGATCCTCTCACCCGCGAGACCCTCCCGCGACAGGCGGATCGGCCCCTCGCCCCGTGGCGCTTCCCGGCCGCCCGCGTCCAGCAGCAGCACGGGTGGTTCGCCGCCCTCGCCCGCCGCCACGCGCTCGGCGATCCGCAGGCCGCCGCCCTCGCCATCGACGGCATCGACGGCTGGCTCCGCCAGGATCTGCCGGGTCAGGGGATCGGCTGGCTGCACGGCACAGATCCCGCGCTGCGGCTGCTCCACTGGTACGCCGCGCTCTCCTGGCTCGGCCCCGCCGCGCCGGAGGCCCTCCGCGCCCGCCTCGCCGGGAGCGCCCGCTGGCACCTGCTCCACCTGGAGCGCCGCATGCCGGAGTCCGGCGCCGAGGGGCTGCGCCGCGTCCTCCACCTCTGCGGGATGATCGCCGGGGGCTTCACCTTCCCCGGCCTCTCCGGAGCCCGCGCCGCCCGCGCGGCGGGGCTGAGCGGCCTGCGCGACGCCGTGCAGGATCAGCTCCACCCGGACGGCGTGGGCCGCGACCGCGCCTTCCAGGCTCAAGCCCGCGCCCTCTGGGCCGTCGCCTTCGCCCGCCACATCGCATGGCGCGAGGGCGCCGCCTTCCCCGCAGGCGCCACCGCCGCGCTCGCCTGCGGCGCCCGCCTGCTCTACCAGCTCGCTGGGCCGCTCGGCACCCTGCCCGCCATCGGGGAGGAGCCGGTCGGGGAATTGCTGCCCTGCGGCTATCCGCTCGCCTGGTCGCTGTGGAACCTCTGCCTCAGCACCGGCCTGGAGACCGGCGCGCCCGCCCCCGGCGCCGCCGCTGATCCGCGCCTCCGCTGGCTCGGCGGCGCGCTCCCCGCCGGATCGGACAGCCCGCCCGAAGAGCTCCCGAAGACCTGGGCGCTGTGGTCCTTCCGGGAAGGCGGCCTCGCCGTCGCCGCTCAGGCCATCCGGGGCCGCCCCGCCCGCGTCGTCGCTGACTTCGGCGCGCCGCGCGGCGCAGGCATCAGCCACCCCGGCGCAGGGGCCGTGCTGTGGGAGATCGGCGACGTCGCCGTCCTCACCGACCCCGGCAGCGCCGGGGACGCCAGCGATCTGCAGGCCGCCGCCCGCGCGCCCGTCGCCCACAACCGCCTCACCCTGCTCGACGCAGGCGCTGATCCGGAAGATCGGCAGATCCTCCTCGACCGCGCCCGCGTCGACGGGAAGAAGGCCCGCATCTCCGGCAGCGTCCAGCTCCAGCCGCCCGGCCTCGGCCTCGGCCTTGGCCCCCTCGGCTCCCTCGGCCTCAGCGCCCCCGGCTCTGCCGCCCCCGGCCTGACCTGGACCCGCGACGTCCTCCTCAACCAGAGCCGCCTCATCTGCACCGACCGCCTCGTCGGGACGGGCCGCCACCCGGTCGCGATCTCCTGGCAGATGGGGCCGGGCTGGCTGCTCCAGCGCACCGAGACCGGCTTCACCGCCCGGAACGGCGACCTCCAGCTCATCATCCAGCTCCCCGCCGCCCTCACCTGGTCCATCCAGGAGGGTCAGCCCGCCCCCGAACCCGCCGGGTGGGTCTGGTCGCAGGGCCGCGCCGCCGCCGCGCCCCGCCTGTTCGGCACCGGCGAGATCGGGAGCAACGTCCAGAGCGACACGCCGGGCGAGATCGGGCTGGTCTGCAGCTTCGAGGTGCGCTGAATGCAGGGGGCGGGGAAGCAGGGGAAAAAGGGAGCGAAAGAGGATCTGCTGCTCCAGGCCATGCAGGGCAAAGGCGCCAGGGGCGGGCTCAAGGACGCCGGATCAAAACAGCTCGCCATGCTCGGCAAGGTCGCCGGGAACGACCACACCAGCAACCTCCTCCAGCAGTCCACCCAGCAGCGCGACAACCTCCTCCAGTTCATCAAGTCCCGACTCGCCAATATCCAGCAGGCCCAGGGCGCCGAGCTGGCCGAGCTCAAGGATCGCCCCGACTGGTGGCGCCTCGTCGGGCAGGGCAAGGCCGGGTTCAAGATGCCCGACCCCACCCGCTGGAAGAAGCCCGCCGGCTTCTACCGCAAGGCCGCCGAAGCCCTCTCCGCCGGGAACCTCGGGCGCGCCTCCGACCTCATCAAGCGCGCCGTCGACGCCGAGAAAGAAGCCTTCCGCAACATGCCGAAGCAGGTCAACCTCGACTCAAAGATCCAGGCCCCCGGCGAGGCCCCAGCCGACTGCTCTGCCATCGAGAGCGGCGCCGGATGCCCCGAGGTCGGCGCCAGCGAGGTGATCCAGCAGGCTGAAGAGATCCTCAGGTTGTCTGAGAAGCCGGACGCTGCCTATACGCCCTGGCTCATGAAGCCCCACCACTGGTTTGAGGTCGAGGAGGAGGAGGACGAGAAGAAGGATGGGAAGAAGGGGGAGAAGGGGACGGGGGAGAAGGGGACGGGGGAGAAGGGGGAGAAGGAGGGGGAGCGCGAGCAGGAGAAGGAGAAGGAGAAGGAGGGGGAGCGCGAGCAGGAGCAGGAGCGCGAGCAGGAGCAGGAGCGCGAGCAGGAGATCGAAGGCCAAAAGGCGGGGCGCTTCGCGCAAGACACGAAGGCACGAAGGAAAGACAGGGAGAAATAAGGCGGGATGCTTTATTGCCTTTCTCTGTGTTCTCTGTGCCTCTGCGTCTCCCAGACAGTTTTAAATCGAAAAAACCTGCTCAAACCGTGAAATAACCTCCCGCTTCGCCGTCCGATCATAGATCGCGAACACCACCTCATCGAAGTAGCCGGAGAAGTCCGGGTGGTGGAGCCAATGATGGAACATCTCAGCGACCTCCTGCGGATCGTTCTGGAAGACGCCGCAGCCCCAGCCACCGAGGATGAGGGTGCGGTGCTGCTGGTGGGCGCAGATGTCGAGCACCATGCGGCCCCGGCGCAGGAGGGCGGTGTGGAGGGAGGCGCGGCTGCCGCCCTGGCGGAGGTGCTGGCCGGCGTTGGGGGCGGGGGCGGTGAGGACGGAGGTGAGGAAGGGCTCGTCGAGGAGGGCGAGGCGGTCGTCGCGGAAGAAGGGGACGTCGCGGGTGTGGATGATGTGGTCGGTGTAGAGCATGGTGCCGCAGGCGCGGTTGGCGGCGTAGTAGGCGGGCTGGAGCAATTGGCAGGGGTAGAGGGCGGAGGCGCGGGCGAGATCCTCCTCCTGGGCCTTGGCGCCGCCGAGGAAGCCACCGCCGGGGTTCTTGGCGGAGGCGAAGTTGAGGGCGAGGAGGTCGCGCGCACCGGCGGCGCAGAGACGGCGGGCGGCGGCGGTGGTGGTCTCCGGGGTGACGGAGCAGCGCGGGGGGCCGGAGGGGAGCGGGGGGCCGGGGGGGAGCGGGGGGAGGATCAGGGCGCCGGCCTCCTCCGGGGTGTAGAGCAGGGTGTTGTCGAAGGCGCGCCCGATGGCGTCGGAGAGATCGACGCGGCGGCCTGAGGGGGCGGTGTAGCCGCGCTGCTCGACGATGCGGAGGGTTTCTTTGGCGGTGCCGGAGGTGGACATGGAATTCCTGCGGGGCGGTGTGGTATAGAAAAAGCGTGTCGAGCCTGATGCGGAGAACGGTGTTGACGGGGCTGCCGGCGTGGCTGATGGGGGCGTGCAGCCTGGTCCGGGCGGGACTGGCGCAGATGCGGCAGATGGCGCGTAACCTCGGTTTCCAGGAGTGTATCCTGGAACGGCCCGGCCTGCGCGTGCGCTACTGGAAGGGCGGGAGCGGGCCGCCGATGCTGCTGCTGCACGGGTTCGGCGGGGACGGGATCTCGACATGGATCGCGCAATTGGGTGAGCTGTCGCGGCTGCGGACGGTGATCCTGCCCGATCTTCTGTGGTTCGGGGAGAGCTGGTCGATGGAGCGCCCGGGGCTGGCGGCGCAGGGCCGGGCGATGCTGCAGGTGCTGGAGGCGGAGGGAATCCGGGCGGGGGGCCAGTACGGGCAGGGGCAGTACAGGGTGGACGTGATGGGGGTCTCCTACGGGGGCTTCGTGACGTTCATGCTGGCGTCGCTGCGGCCCGGTATCTTCGGCCGGGTGGTGATCGTCGACTCGCCGGGGCCGTGGTTCGAGCCGGAGGATCAGCGGGCGCTGCTGACGCGGTTCGGGGTGCAGGCGGCGGAGGACATCTTTGTAATTGAGCAGCCGGAGCAGGTGCAGGCGCTGCTCGATCTGGCGCTGTACCGGGATCGGAAGCTGCCGGGATTTATCTTGCGGGACATGTACCGGCAGATCTTTTCGGCATGGCACGAAGAGCAGCGGGCGCTGATCCGTGAACTGCCGGAGCATCGCGGGCTCGGTCAGGGGGTGGCGCTCTCATCGCACCCGCCGCTGATCCTCTGGGGGAGCGACGACGAGGTGTTCCCGCTGTCGAGCGGGCAGCGGCTCGCGGCGCAGACCGGCGGGCAGCTCGTCGTGATCCCGGAGACGGCGCACGGGCCGATGACGGAGCGCCCGGATGCGTTCAATTCTGCGCTCATCGGGTGGCTCACCGCTTAACGCCGGCCCCGGCCCTCGCACCATGCGGGCACATCAGGATACATCGATGCTGTACATCTGGTTTCTGTCGTTCTTCTATGGGCTGCATGCGGACGATACGCGCCCGATCTCTAACGGCTTCTGAGCGCCGATCAGGGCCGCAGGCGCTCCTTCATCCGCCAGCACTGCTCGACGAGCGGCCCCGAAGCGCCACGGCAGGCCCGCTCGGTGAGCCCGGCGGCGGCCTCGCGCTGATCCGCCTGCCAGAGCAGCCACGCATGCTGGAGCAGCGCCGGGGCCGCCAGCCCCTCCGGCCCGCCGTTCGCCGCGAGGATGGAAGAGAGCGCCCCGATGTCTCCGGCGCGCGCCGCGCAGACGTAGGCCAGCCCGCGCATCGAGGTCAGCACCGCCGGGGGCGCGGCCGCCTGCAGGGGCAGATCGGCGAGGCACTCCTGCGGCGATCCCTGCTCCAGGTGGTAGCGCGCGAGGTTCCATGCGTCTTTCCAGCCGTCTTCCCAGCCGTCTCCCTGCTCGCCTCCTCCCTGCTGCGCCCTGAACCGCGCCACCATCTCTGCCGGGATGCCCGCCGGATCGGTCGCGAGCTGCCCCCGCGCCGCCTGGATCAGCAGCCCGTCCTCCGGCCACGCCGCCAGCCCCGCGACCAGCGGCCCCCACGGATCGCCGCCGGTCACCGCCGCCATCCGGCTCCGCCCCGCGAACACCGCCGGGGTCGCGCCGCCCGCCTGCTCCAGCCGCGCCAGCGCCCGCGCCGCCTCCTCCGGCCTGCCCTCCTGCAACTCCAGATCGATCAGCAGCCAGCCTGCCGCCTGGATCGCCTCCTCCAGCCGCCGCGCGTCCGCGAGGCTCAGCACCCCGGTCAGCCGCCCGTCCGCCCGCACCCGCACCGCCGGGCCGCCCGCCGTGGCCGAGGCCAGCACCGGCTCCAGATCGCGCCGCGCCTCCCCGGTCTGGCCCGCCGCCAGCCTGCAGCGCGCCCGCAGCAGCCGGAGCGCCGGATCGCGCGGGTCGGAGGCCACCACCGGCGCCAGCCGCTCCACGCAGCCCGCCGGATCTGATCCCAGCAGCCCGGCCGCCTCCCACGCCGCCGCCAGCTCGCGCTCCCCCGCGATCAGCGCCAGCTCCCGCAGCCGCCCCGGCTCCCCCGCCTCCTCCGCGAGCGCCACCTCCGCCCGCAGCCGCAGCGCCACCTGATCCACCGGGCAGCCCGCGAGCGCCGCCTGCGCCTCCGCCGTCCGCCCCTGATCGGCCAGCACCGGCACCTCCACACAGGCCAGCACCCCCGCCGGGAACCGCGCCTCCTCCCGCTCCCGCGCGATCAGCGCCGCCGCCTCCGCGTAGCCGCCCTGCCGCCGCAGCCCGCGCAGCGCCGCCTCCAGCGCCTCCGCCCCGCCGCCCCGATCCAGCGCCACCTCCGCCTCCGCCACCGACGCCTCCGCCGCCCCCGCGACGAACGAGGCGTCAGAGAGCCGCAGCCACACCTCCCCCTGATCGGGGAAGCGCATCGACAGCTCCTGCAGCGCCTGCCGCGCCGCAGCCGCCTCCCCCTCCCGCAGCCGCGCCACCGCCCCCAGCAGCAGCCCGCGCCCGCACGGCACCCCCCGCCGCTCCATCGTCGCCAGGAACGCATATACGTCGTCGAACCGCTGCTCCTCAAAGGCCAGCACCGCCCGGTTGTAGAGCGGCGCCGCCTGCTGCCCCGGCTCCCAGTCCAGGTCGCGCGCCATCGCAAGCGGGAGGAGCAGCAACATCGGCCCACTGTATCGCGCGGCCCCGCAGCCGGTTAGCATCCGCCATGATCCCTGAGTCCCGCCTCCGCGCCGAGATGCTCCGCATCGGCCACCAGCTCTACGCCCGGAACCTCCTCGTCGCCATGGACGGGAACCTCTCGGTGCTGCTCGGCGACGGCAGCATCCTCTGTACAAAAGCAGGTTGCCACAAGGGCTTCCTCACCGACGAGGATCTGATCGTCGTCGACCGCCAGGGCCGCAAGCTCCGGGGTCAGGGCAGCCCCACCTCCGAGATCTGGATGCACCTCTCCTGCTACGACGAGCGCCCCGACTGCCGCGCCGTCGTCCACGCCCACCCCCCCATCTCCGTCGCCTTCACCATCGCCGGGATCAGCATGGCCCGCTGCGTGCTGCCGGAGGTCATCCTCACCCTCGGCACCGTCCCCACCGTCG
>JBEIQZ010000368.1:0-6299 GCA_040376255.1 Alphaproteobacteria bacterium | reverse complement strand
GGTTGATCGCGGCGCTGGTGTCCGCGCAGTCGGTGCTGTCGGCGACATAGCCGGAGGGGACATCGCAGAGCAGGGTGCTGACCGAGCGGTTGCCGTAGCCATCGCTGTCGCTGTCGGCGTACCAGGTGCTCTGCCCGGTGGCGGAGGTGTCGTTGTCGTCAGCGAGGCTGTCGCAGTCCTCGTCGGTGTTCGCGCCGTCACAGATCTCGGTCTGCGCGGGGTTCGCGGCGGCGTTGTTGTCGTCGCAGTCGCGGGTGTTGTCGAGGTTCGTGCCTTCGTTCGCGTCGGCGCAGTCGGTGTCGGCGCTGGCGCGGGTGTCGCCGCTCGTGTCGAGCCAGCCGTCGTCGTCGTCGTCGTCGTAGCAGGTCTCGGCGCCGTCGCAATTCTCATCGTCCCCGTTGCCGGTGATCTCGGAGGCCGAGGGGTTGTCCCCCACATCGGCGTCGTCGCAGTCGGTGGTCGGGTCGGTGCTGACCGCCTCGCGGCTGTCGCTGCAGTCGGCGTCGGTGCTGGCGAGGGTGGAGGTGGTGTCGGGGCGGTAGCCGTCGTTGTCGCTGTCGAGGTAGCAGGTCTCGGCGCCGTCGCAATTCTCGTCGTCGCCGTTGCCGATTGTCTCGGAGGCGCCGGGGTTGTCGGTGGCGCTCGCGTCGTCGCAGTCGGTGGAGGTGGCGACGTAGCCGACCGGCTGGGAGCAGGCGGACTGGCTGGTGGTGGACACGCCGTAGCCGTCGCTGTCGGCGTCGCGGTACCACGTCGTCGGGACGGCGCAGGTCTCGTAGGTGATCGTGCCGTTCCAGACGCGGGGCGAGAAGGTGCTGCCGGTGAAGGTGGCGCTGTAGCTGCGCCCGTAGCCCTCGTAGATGCTCATATCGGCGTTCGAGGAGTACACAGCGCCGACGGTCGTGCCATTGGTGTACTGGACTGTGCAGCTCGGGAACACCACATAGAACGCCCGGCGGCTGCCGCTGGTCATCGCGATGGGCGAGCTCAGCGTCACGCCCCAGGAGCCGCCGGCCGTCAGCGCGGCGGTCGTGCCGCTGGCGATGAGCGACCAGGCGGACGGCGTCTGGAGGACGCTGGAGAGCGTGCTGGTGGTCGTGTAGATCTCATAGGCGCAGCCGCCGCTGGCAGCGGAGTAGGAGTACGACGTGAGCGCTGAGATCGTCAGATCTGTGCTGGCGCTGACATCGAACATCGCACCGGCAGCGCCGTTTCCTCCAGCGGTGGTGGTGCTGAGCGTAGAGGCGCCAGCCCCGGTCGAGAAGAAGAGCAGCGAGGCAAGAGCGGTGATCGGGGCGAGCATAAACCTTCCAGAAGGACCGGGATTGTACCCGACGCCTCCCGAATGTCAAGGAATTGTCACCGGTGACCGGCGACCTCCGCCACCAATTCCCGCAGCCAGCGGTGCCCCGCATCCTCCTGCAGCCGCTCCGGCCAGAGCATCCGCACCGCGAACGGCGGCAGCGCCAGCGGCGGCGGCAGCACGCGGATCGGGGCCATCCCGGCGAAGCGGTCGGCGAGGCTGCGCGGGGCGGTGAGGATCAGGTCGGACTCCGCGACGATCAGCGGCGCGGCGAGGAAGTACCCGATCTTCAGCATCACCCGGCGGCTGCGCCCGATCGCGGCGAGCGCCGTGTCCACCACCGTCGGCCCGCCGCCCTGCGGGCTCATCAGCGCGTGGTCGAGCCGCAGGAACGTCTCCAGATCCAGCACCTCCCCGACCGCCGGGTGATCCGCCCGCACCATGCAGGCGAACGACTCCTCGAACAGCGTCCGCCCGCGCACCCCGGTAACCTGCGGACTCCGCACCGCGACGGCAAGATCGGCCCCCTGCAGCACCCCCAGCTCAGGCCGCCCCTCCGGCGGGGGCCGCACGTCCAGATCCACCCCCGGCGCCTCCGCCCGGAGCCGCGTCAGCAGCGGCGGCAGCAGCGTCAGCATGTGCAGATCGCCCATCGCGATCAGGAAGGCGCGGCGGCCCGTCGCCGGCTCCCACCCCGCCCCCGAGGCCAGCACGCTGCCGAGGTGGTGGAGCGCCTGCCGCAGCGGCTCCCGCATCTGCGCCGCGCGCGGGGTCGGCTCCAGCCCGTCACCCGCCCGCACGAAGAGCGGATCCTCCAGCACCTCCCGCAATTGCCGCAGGCTGTGGCTCACCGCCGACTGCGTCAGCCCCAGCCGCTCCGCCGCCCGCGTCACCGAGCGGGCCTGGAGCAGCGCGTCGAGCGCGTAGAGGTGGTGGAGGGCCAGCCGGGAGAGCGGGTCAGTATGAGCAGGATTCATGTTCATATGAAAATAACCCATTTCCCTCATACCAGGGCGGCGCTTACCCTGTGGGGGCAACGGAGAACCCCATGACTGTCCTCGTCCTCACCGCCACCGGAACCACCGGCGCCAGCGCCCTCAACGCCCTCCTCCGCACCCCCGCAGGCCAGGCCGCGCCCGATATCCGCGCCGCCACCCGCGACCCGTCGAAGGCCGCCTTCCCCGCCGGGGTGACCCCGGTGGCCTTCTCGCTGGAGGACCGCGCCACCTGGGCCGCCGCCCTCGCCGGGGTGGACGCGCTCTACCTGTGCATGCCGCCCTTCCGCACCGACGAGGTGGAGACCGGGAAGGCGCTCATCGACGCGGCGAAGGCCGCCGGGGTGAAGAAGATCGTGAAGCTCTCGGCGGTGGGCGTGGAGCATGCGCCGGAGTCAGGCCACCGGCAGCTTGAAGTGTACATCGAGGCCTCCGGGCTGGACTGGGTCCACCTGCGCCCCACCTTCTTCCATGAGAACTTCCTCAACTTCTACGGCGCCAGCATCAAGAGCGACGGCGCCATCTACCTGCCCGCCGGCCAGGGCCGCTCGCCCTTCGTCGCCGCCGCCGACATCGGGGCCGCCGCCGCCGTCGCCCTCACCGGCAGCGCGACCGGCGAGGCGTGGACGCTGACCGGGCCGGAGTCGCTCGATCACGATCAGGTCGCCGCCGCCATCACCGCCGCGCTCGCCCCGGTCAACGGGCGCACCGTCCGCTACGTCGACGTCCCCCGCGAGGCCCACATCGCCGGGATGGAGTCCTGGGGAATGCCGCCGCTGGCCGTGGCGACGATGAGCGGCCTCTACGACATGGTGCGGGCCGGGATGCTCGGGCACCGGAGCCCCGATCTGGCCCGCGTCACCGGCAGCGAGGGCATCACCTTCGCGGCGTGGGCGGAGCAGAACCGGGGTGAATGGCTCTGAATCAGCGCGCATGAAATGCGTGTTGATTCAGCAAGGGACAACATATCGGAGGGAGTGGAATCGGGGCTTCGATGGTCGGGAGCGGGCTTCAGCCCCGCACGGCCATCAAGCATCGATTCTACTCCCTCCGATATGATCAGAGGCGGATCGGCGGCCCCCCCGCCGTCCCCGGCGCGCCCGACGGCCCCGCCTGCGCCGCCCCGCCCTTCGGGACGACGGTGAAGTTGTAGGCGATGGAGATCCGGGTGTCGTCGCCGTGGTTCGGGTGGACAAAGTGGTAGAGCGAGGCCGGGAAGATCAGGATCAGCCCGTCCTTCGGCCCATACAAAAAATTCCCGCTCCGGTTGAAGGCGACCTGCCACGGCGTCGGGTTCAGGAACTCGATGTAGCCGGACGGATCTTCGGGGCCGGTGCCGAGCTGCCCGACGTTGACGTAGTAGACGCCCGACCAGTGGCAGGGAAAATGGTGGTGCGGGGCGTTCCAGCCGCCGGGGCCGAGGACGTTGGCCCAGCAGGAGGTCAGCGAGAGCGCGGAGGCCGCCCAATTCTCGTGGTAGCGCGCGAGCGCGTGCTGCGCGTACTTCGTCGCCTTCTGGAGCATCCAGGCGACATGCTCGCTGCGGTGCTGGAAGAACTCGTCGCCCGAGTGCCAGGCGCTCCGGTTGCTGCGGACGACGCCCGGATACTTCTGGCGGAGCGCCAGGATCTCCTCCATCAGCGGTCGCTTGTGCGCCTCATGGCCCGCGATCTGGGTGGAGAAGATCGGGAAGGGGAACAGGTTCATCGGGGCGAATACGTCGGGAGGGTTCACCTTTGGCGGCTCCTGTCCTGTCTCTCTGCTATAACCTGCCCGCCCCGATGGGACGCAGGCTGGCGTCTTCATCAAAAATCTGTCATACTCCACGTCACAGCCCCCGCCGTGTCAGCGTAAGAGGGGGCAACGAGATTCCTGACCCTCTGGAGGCCGCATGCGTTCCCTGAAGCTCTATCTGCTCCCCCTGCCCCTGCTGCTCGTGGCCTGCCAGGAGTACAGCGTCAATGACGCCAAAGACGTCCTCGTCGGCGACGACACCAACGGCGAGCCCGACATCGACGTCAACCCCACCGAGATCGCCTTCGGGCAGGTGATGGTGAACGACGAGATCGCGCACACCGAGACCGTCACCCTGACCAACGTCGGCGACGCCCCGCTCGAGCTCTACGACCTGTCGCTCGAAGACCCCACCAAGCCGTTCACGCTCTCCGCGCTCGGCTCCGTGCTGGTGCCGCCCGGCCAGTCCACCAGCTTCACCGTCACCTACGAGCCCCGCACCGCCGAGGCCTCCGAGGTCGACATCCTCGTCCACAGCAACGACCCCGACGAAGAATTCAGCATCGTCCACCTCCAGGGCACCGGCCTCGCCCCCGTCATCCAGCTCGATCCCGAGAACTACGACTACGGCACCAAGTACATCGGCTGCGACGCCCCGCTCCCGCTGAAGATCAAGAATGTCGGCAACACCGACCTGATCGTCACCGACCTCTCCTACGTCACCGCCTCCAACGACCTCGACGTCGACACCCTCGAAGCCACCAACGGCCCCCTCCCCTGGACCATCGCCCCCGGCAATGAGATCGAGGTCAGCGTGGTCTACAGCCCGATGGACGACTACGAGGACGAGGGCTACCTCCAGGTCAGCTCCAACGACCCGTTCCAGACCATCGTCCAGGCCGCCCAGATCGGCCAGGGCGAGGTCTACGGCGAGAACCTCGACGTCTACGAGCAGCCCACCAACGCCTCGACGGACATCCTCTTCGTCATCGACAACTCCTGCTCGATGAGCGACGAGCAGGCCAACCTGTCGTCCAACTTCACCTACTTCATCAACGACTTCGTCGATCGCGACATCGACTACCAGCTCGCCGTCATCACCACCGACAACCCGGCCTTCCGGGGCGACATCCTCGACCCGGACTCCAACAACATCGAGTCCGAGTTCATCGCCCAGGCCACCCCCGGAATCAACGGCTCCGGTAACGAGATGCCCTCCGAGATGGCCTACCAGTCCACCCAGAACGGCGCCGACGCCGGGCCGGGCAGCGACTTCCTCCGCGACGACGCCCTGCTGGCCATGATCTTCGTCTCCGACGAGCCGGACTCCAGCCCGACCAACTGGTCGACCTACCTCGCCCACTTCCAGAGCCTGAAGTCCAACCCCGACAACGTCCTGATCCACGCGATCTCCGGCGACTACCCGACGGGCTGCGGCGGCGCCTCCGCCACCAACAACGTCTACGAGATGTCGGTCGCCACCGGCGGCCTCTACCTCTCCGTCTGCGCCACCGACTGGTCGAGCCACCTGGAGACCCTCGCCGAGAACTCCTCGCAGGATCTCTCCAGCTTCGACCTGACCCAGCGCCCCGTCCCGGAGAGCCTCGTCGTCCGCCTCGACGGCGTCACCACCACCGTCGGCTGGACCTACAACAGCGTCGATAACAGCGTGGACTTCGAGGAGTCGGCCACCCCCGAGGGCGGCTCCACCATCGAGATCGAGTACATGCTCTACGGCGACTGCTCCGGCTGATCGGCGCGCCCATCGCACCGGCCCTCGCGGTACAGACATCAACCCCTGCGGGATCG
This sequence comes from Alphaproteobacteria bacterium, assembly GCA_040376255.1. Taxonomy (GTDB): domain Bacteria; phylum Myxococcota_A; class UBA796; order UBA796; family SXON01; genus JBEIQZ01. The sequence continues at coordinate 458 of JBEIQZ010000368.1, read as the reverse complement.
ATCCGGTTGGTTCGGCTCGGCGGGGGTTTTTTTTGAAGCAGACTGCCCTCCAATCGGGAGCCCCTCATGTACCTGATCGCGATGCTCGCCTGTGGCACAGAGAACCCGCAGCCGGGGACGCTGACCGGCAAACCCGAAGGGACGCCCGATATCGAGGTAAACCCCGCTGAGATCGCCTTCGGGCAGGTGATGGTGAACGACGCTGTCACGCACACGGAGATCGTCACCCTGACCAACACCGGCGACGCCCCGCTCGAACTCTATGACCTGTCGCTCGAAGACCCCACCCGGCCGGTCACGCTCTCCGCGCTCAGCACCGTGCTGGTGCCGCCGGGCCAGTCCGCCACCTTCGCCGCCACATACGAGCCCCGCACCGCCGAGGCCTCCGAGGTCGACGTCCTCATCCACAGCAACGACCCGGACGAGGAGTTCACCATCGTCCACCTCCAGGGCACCGG
>JBEIQZ010000511.1:0-4521 GCA_040376255.1 Alphaproteobacteria bacterium | reverse complement strand
GGCGCCCCCGCAGGCGCCCCCGCAGGCGCCGCCGATCCTCCCGGTCGCCATCCACATCGGCTTCCGCTCCTCCCCGCTCCCCGTCGTCTTCATCCATGTCGGCGCTCCCGTCCCCGCCGACGGCCTGGAGGCGGCGCTCTGCGAGGGGCTCGACCGGGCCGAGCGCTTCCTCGACACCGGCGCGGGAGACTTCCGCCCGCTGTTCAGACCGGCTCCGCCCGCCGATCCATCCCGACAGTACGGCAGCCGCCTGTTATCCTGGGGCTGGCGCCTGCTCTCCCGCGCCCCACGGAGCGCCGCATGATCCCCGCCCGCCAGCCCGCCCTCACGCGCTCCCTCGCGCGCTCTCTCGCGCTCTCTCTCGCGCTCTGCCTCTCCGCCTGCCTCGCCACATCGCTCAGCGCCCGCGCCGGAGCGCCGCCCGCCCCGCCCGATCTGAGCGGCCACTGGCTGCTCCAGCTCCGCATGGCGACCGAGGCCATCGTCCCGGTGATCGGGAGCATCCGCACCGCGACGGTCAGCACGCTCGCCCTCCACCTCACCCCCGCCCCCGGCGGCTGGCTCGCCACCCCCACGCTCTGCACCAGCCGGATCGAGGGCGGCACCGCGCTCGCCCGCACCGTCCTCCCCGACGCCCTGCTCGCCAGCCTGCGCCCGAAGCCCTGGCTCGCCACGCTCCAGCCCGCCCCGGACGGCGGCTGGCGCTTCCTCGCCGACCCCGGCCCCGACGACATCGGCTGGGACCCCGCCGCCGGGCCGCTCCCCCTCCTCCCCGGCGATCCCGCCGCCCGCGACACCGACAGCGACGGCCACCCCGGCGCCACCGTCTTTGTCGAGGTCATCGGCATCACCGCCGGTCAGGTCTACGTCGCCCAGCGCGCCCACGCCCGCCTCGACGGGCAATTCATCCCCGGCGCAGGCAGCGCGCCCCGCGCAGGCGCCGACACAGGGGCCGACACAGACGCCATCAGCGGCCACGCGCTGCTCGTCGAATTGCGCCAGAACATCCTCGGCGCGACCAGCCCGATGCTCCAGAAGCCCCTGAAGATCCTGCCCGATCCCGAAAACAGCACCTTCTCCATCCGCCGCAGCGCCCCCGGCTGCCCGGCAGGTGGCCGCGCCGGAGATTAACCGGATCGGCATGCAGCCAGCTCCCTCCGCCACCGACGCCTACAACCGCGCCCTCGCCGCCCCTGCCCGCGAGCAGCCCGATCCCCTGCCGCTCCAGATCGAGGGCCACATCCCCGCCGATCTCCACGGCGGCACCTGGTGGGGCAACGGCCCCGGCGCGCTCAGCTTCGGCGATCCGGGCGCCCCGTGGCGCGTCCACCCCTTCGACGGCTCCGGCTTCGTCCGCGCCGTCCGGTTCGACGCGGATCGGGGCCGTCCCGGCGCGCGCCTCCAGAGCCGGTTCGTCCAGACCCCGGTCTACACCGCCGAACAGCAGGCCGACGCCCTCCGCTACCGGGGCCTCGGCACGCTGCCCCCCGGCGGCTGGTGGCAGCGCCTCCGCATGCCGATGGGGCGGAGCGTCGCCAACACCTGCGTGCTGCCCTGGGCCGGGAAGCTCCTCGCGCTCTACGAGGGCGCCCCCCCGCAGGCCCTCGACCCGCAGACCCTCTGCACCCTCGGCCCTGAGACCTTCCACGGCGCCCTCGGCCCCGACACCGCCTTCCTCGCCCACACCCGCCACGACGCCGCGCGGGATCTGCTGATCGGCCTGAGCCCGCGCATCCTCGGCCCCTCCGTCGAGCTGACCGCCCGCGCCATCGATCGCGCCGGCCACGAGGTCTGGCGCCGCACCGAGCGCCTCGACCGCTTCAGCCTCTACCACGACCTCGCCGCCACCCCCGGCTACGTCGTCCTGCTGGAGAGCTCCGTCGATGTCTCCCTCCCCGGCGTGGGGATGGCGATGCTCGGAATGCGGACGATCCTCGACGCGATCTCCTTCGTGGAGCGCCCCGCCCGCGTCTTGCTCATCCCCCGCGACAGCGCGCGCCCGACGCAGATCTTTGAGCTGGATCGCCCCATGCTCTCCGTCCACCATGCAAACGCCTGGGAGCAGGACGGCCCCGGCGGCCCCCGCGTCCACCTCCTCACCTGCGGCCTCCCCTCCTTCAAATTCGGCAGCGAATTCGGCTGGCGCGGCCCCTCCCTGCCCTTCGACGCCGCCGACACCGCCGGGAACTGCCAGAACCTCTACCACATCACCCTCGACCCCGCCTCCGGCCGCGCCTCCACCGCCGTCCGCGCCCCGCTCGCCCTCGACTTCCCCCGGATCGACCCCCGCCTCGACGGGCTCCCCGCCCGCCACCTCTATGGCGTCCTCACCCGCCTCCCCACCCCGGACAGCCCGCCCTTCGCCGCCCTCGCCCACCTCGACCTCGCCGATCCCTGCGACCCCGCAGGTGCCGGTGACCGCCACGCCCGCTGGCTCCCCGGCCCCGGCGCCTTCGTCGGAGAGCCGGTGCCGGTGCCGAAGCGCGGCGCGCCCCTCAACGGGGACGCAGCCTGCTGGGTGCTGGCGATGATCTACGAGCCGGATCAGCAGCGCTGCCGCCTCTGCGTCTTCGACGGCGCCGACATCGCCGCCGGGCCGGTCGGGGCGGTGCTGCTGCCGCAGGTTCCGTACGGCTTCCACGGATGCTGGGAGCCCGCGCCCTGATCGCGGCAGCCCGTGCCGGTGGCAGGTGCGCCGCTGCGCGGCTATCCTCCTGCGATGCTGATGATCCTGCTGGCCTGCACCGCCGCGACCGAGTCCGGCGCAGACGAACCCGCCACCATCTCCCTGACCGCACCGGCGGACGGCGCGACGGTCTGCGGGACCCCGCTGCAGATCACCGTCGAGGTCGGGGGGCTGATCCTGCTGGAGCCCGCCGAAGATGATGCGTCGGCCGCGCCGGGGACCGGCCACATCGACGTCACCCTCAACGGACAGGACGCGGCGATGGCCTGGGAGGAGCGCATCGGGATCAGCGAGGTGGCAGACGGGCTCTATCAGTTGAAGGTCGAGCTCTCCAACGCCGATCACACCGCCGTCGAGCCCTATGCCGGGGACTTTGTCTACGTCACCGTTGACGCGACCCGCTGCCCGGAGCCCTGAGCTATGCGACAGATCCACCCCGGCAAGGCCTACGGCCGGATCGGGCACCTGCCCGGCTCGCGCCGCGATCCCGGCGACACCGACAGCGCCGCGCGCACCGGGCGCCTCTGCACTGCAGGGCCGCTGCCTCCGGGGGCGCGGCTCTACGTGCTGGAGAAGCTCGACGGGAGCTGCGTGGCGGCGTGGCGGCAGGGCGGCGCGGTGCTGGCGATCGGGCGGCAGGGCGATCTGGCGGCGCTCTCGCCCAACCCGGGGCGGCAATTGTGGGCGGAGTGGGTGGCGCGGAACCAGGCGGCGCTGCTCGGCGCGCTGGAGGACGGGGAGCGGCTGGTCGGGGAGTGGCTGACGCTGGCGCATGCTGTGCAATACCGGCTGCCACACGGGCCGTTCGTGGCGTTCGACCTCATGCACGGGCCTGTCCACCTCCCGCGCGCGACGCTGGAGGCGCGGCTCAGCGGCACGGACATCCCGGTGGTCGGCTGCGTCGCGACCGCCCCGATCCCGCCCCGCGAGGCCCTGGAGAGGCTCGGCGCGGGTTTTCACGGCGCCGGATCGTACGGCGGCGACGACGCGCCCGAGGGGCTGGTCTACCGGCTGGAGCAGGGCGCGGGAGAGACATTCCGCGTCGCCCTCTCCAAATTCGTGCGCGACGATCACCGCCCCGGACGCCTGCTGCCTGAGAACACCGGCGCGGCGCCGATCTGGAACGTCTGGCCGACTGACAGGACAGCCTCCGGAAAAGACCCTGTGCGTCCCCCCGATCACGGCAGCTTCGAGGCCCACCTGACCGTAGACAGCGGCGCGGATCGCGCGGCGTTCGCGGCGGCCTGCCTGCGCCGGGGGCTGCGCTGCGTCGACATCGAGCTGGCGCGCGGCGCGCATGCCTCCCAGCCGATGACCGCCTCCACCCACCGGGGCAGGCTGGAGGACGTCCTCACCGGCCTCCGCCAGCTCGCTCAGGAATTGCAGGACGAGGGCTTCCCGGTCACCCGCCTGAAGGTCGAGGCGCTCGGCGATCACCCGCTGATGCCCCGGACCGACGCCGACGCCGCGCTGGAGCCCGCTGACCGCTACTTCGAATTCCACCTCAAGCTGCTGCTGGCAGACACCGCCGACACCGGCCCGCTCACCGCGCTCGCCGTCCAGCACGGGGCGCACCTCTCGCGCAACGCCCGCAAGACGCTCGACCACGGCGAACACCGCTTCCTGACCCTGCGCGCCGCAAATTGCGGGCGGGGCACCGCAGAGGCCCGCTTCCGCGCCCTCGTCCTCGCCGTCCAGGACGCCGGCTACCTGCCCGTCGCCCGGACGCAGGAGTACACCGTCTACGACAGCCGCGCCGCCCTCGACGACGGCTGGCTGCCTGCATCGCCCCCGCCCCCGTGAGCGACACCCCCGCCCGCCCGCTCCCCCCGCCG
>JBEIQZ010000546.1:0-4222 GCA_040376255.1 Alphaproteobacteria bacterium | reverse complement strand
GACAGCACCCGCCGCATCGCCGGGCGCATCACCCGCATCGTGTAGGCGTGCATCACCTCGCCGCCCATCGAGTTCCCGAGGATCACCGCCGTCCGGTTTCGATCAAAGTCCTTCCCCGCCCCGTAGCCGCCGTCCTCCAGCGCCTCCGCGCAGGCGTCGAGCGCCCACTGCTGCACCGGGTCGATGCTCCGCGCCACCGACGGCGGGATGCGGTAGGGGCGCGGATCAAAGCGGTAGTCGTCGATGAACGCGCCGATCTTCGCGTACGTCCGATCCTCTGCGTCCGGGTTCCGGTCGTAGAACAGCCGCCAGTCCCACCGGTCGCGCGGCACCTCGCCCACCGCGTCGAACCCCGACAGCAGCCGCCCCCACAGCGCCCGCGCCGACATCGCCTGCGGCAGCCGGCACCCCAGCCCGACGATCGCCACCGGCTCCTGCCAGCGGGACTGCAGCACTTCCTCAGCCATCGCGGGCGCAGCGACCGGCGCAGCGACCACCGGCGCCGCGATCACCGGCGCGCGCTCCGCCGCGATCACCGGCGCGCGCTCCGCCGCGACCACCTTAGGCTCCGCCGCGACCACCTTAGGCTCCGGCGCGGCCGGGAGCAGCCGCCGCCACGCCTCAAGCGCCGCCTCCAGCGTCCCGTAGCGCGCTGCGATCAACGGCGCGAGCAGCAGCCCCGGCCCGCCCGCCCACAGCTCCGCGCCCCCCTCAACCGCCGCCCGCAGCCCCGGATCACCGAGCCGCGCCACCACGTTCCGGCCCCCGACCCGCTTCAGATCCGGGATCCGCAGCCCCCGCGCCCGCCCCGCCTGCTCTGCAGACGGCTCCAGCAGCAGGAACAGCACGTCCGAGAGCACCAGCCCCGACCCCGGCGCCAGCCCCTCCGGCAGCGCCTCCTCCGGCCCGTGCCGCCAGTCCAGCAGCGCCCGCCCCCCCGGCGCGATCTTCCGCAGATCCGCCGCCCCCGCCTGCCCGCCGCTCCCCGCGTCGCGGATATAAAAACCCGCGCAGCCCCGCAGCAGCTCCGCCCGCTCCCCCGCCATGATGGAGGCCGGCTCCGCGTCGATCTCCCGCCAGCACTCCCGCCCCTCCGCCGCCCCGCGCCGCGCCAGGATCAGCCCGCTCCCCGGCGCCTCCGCCGCGTCCTCCACCCGCACCCCGACACCCATCGGCAGCAGCATCCCCGGCTCCGGTTGATCCACCACCGGGATCGCCCCCGCCCCGAGGATCGCGTCCACCAGAGAGATCCGATCAGGTGGCAGCAGGACAAGCAGTTCCGAGGTCATTCTGAGTACGCTCCGGGTGGGACGGTACACCGTCCCCCGCTAGCCTTATCTCATCTGCGCTCAGGGCGGCATTGCCCCGCCGACCTGATGCCCGGCGACCTCCGGCAGCACCGGCACCTCCATCTCCGAGAAAAACCCCGTCTTGACGCCCGCCAGCGACAGGAGCATCTGCCGCCGGTACCAGCCCCAGCGGTGCAGCGGCGGCGCCACCAGATCGCGGGCCGGGGCGAGCAGCGGCAGCGAGGACTGGAAGAACGGCGTCAGCAGGCGGGAGGCGAAGCTGTAGAAGGACAGATGCGCCTTCCGCTTCGCCGAATACTCGTCCAGCGTCCCGCACTCAGACAGCACCCACGCGTCCCACAGCGCCAGGTTCGCCCCCTGCCCCAATTGCGGGCTCATCGCATGCGCGGCGTCTCCGATCCACACCACCCGCTCCGTGTTCCATCGCGGGGCGACGACATCAAAGTACGGCGCGAAGATCATCTGCTGCGCGCTCTGCACCCGGTCGAGCGGCGCCTCCGGCATCAGCGCGCGGGCCTGCTCCTTCCAGGTGTCCAGCCCGCCGAGCCGCCACGCATCGACAGCGTCGGCCCGGATGCTCCAGAACAGGCTGGTCGTCCCCTGCCCTGAGGGCAGCAGCCCGATGAACTGGCGCGTGTCGCGGAACCGCTGCGTCAGCGTCTCAGGCCACACCTCCCCGTCCAGCAGGCACCACAGCGCCCCCCACGGATAAGGCTGCACCCGCGCCCCCGGCGGACGCAGCCCGGATCGCGCCCCGCTCGCCACGATCAGCCGGTCGAACCGCTCGCCGAGCACATAGACCCCGTCTGCCTTCTCCTCGAACGACGCCACCTCCTGCCCCGTCCGCACCTCCACCCCCTCCGCCCGCGCCGCCTCCCACAGCAGCCCCGACAGCGCCCCCCGCTGGATGCCGAGCCCGAACAGCCCCGGCCGCAGATCGCCATAGGACAGGTCGATCACCTGCCAGCCCCGGCTCGTCCGCCCGTCCAGCCGCCGGATCCGGCTCCCCAGCCGGATCGCCTCCGCCCGCAGCCCCAGCCGCTCCAGCACCAGCATCCCCGTCGGCTGGATCAGCAGCCCCGCCCCGACCGGACGCAGCTCAGGGACGCGCTCGAACATCACCGCCTCATGCCCCTGGCGCTTCAGAAAAAGCGCCGCTGCCGGCCCCCCCGTCCCGCACCCCAGAATTCCCACGCGCATCCTGAGAGGCTATCATGTCCGCCATGCAGCGCTCCCGTGAACCGGCGATCTGGCAGTTCGATGGCTTCCTCGACAGCGCGGCCTGCCGCGCCCTCTCCGCGCTCGCCCGCCTGCCCCGCTGGGCAGAGGAGAAGCCCGGCGGCCCGATCAACCACACCGGCTACTGCGTCGAGGTCGCTGTCGAGGATCAGCGCCTCCTCGACCTCCGGGCCCGGCTGGAGTCCCTCGTCGGCATGGAGAGCGATATCGCCGACACCTTCCGCTACCGATGGTACCGCCCCGGCGAGGGCCACCGCCCCCACCTCGACTGCTACACCGTCGAGGATCGCGATCTGCTCGCCACAGCGATGATCTACCTCCAGACGACCGAGGCGGGCGGGGAGACGCGGTTCCCGCTGGCCGGGCTCGACTTTCCGCCGGTGGAGGGACGGCTCCTCCTCTGGTACAACCACCTGCCGGACGGGGAGATCGATCCGCTGTCCAGGCACGAGGGGCGGCCGGTGATCGCGGGGGAGAAGGAGGTGCTGCTGTACTTTTTTTATAAGCAGAGAGAGTTTGCGGGGATCAGGCCAGAGGGGGAGTGGTGAGCGAGCGGACGATCTGGGAGGTGGATGAGCGCGGAGAGGCGGGGCGACTGGGGGTGATCCGGGGGCGGGGGCAGGGCGGGTTTGTGGTCGAGAGCGGGACGCCGGTGGCAGGGGAGTATCAGGGTTTACCTTGGTTTCTACAGGGGATGCGGTTGTCAGGATTCCTGGGGAGGTTGCGGGCGAGGGATACGGGGGTGGGGCAGGACATCCGGGAGTGGTCGGCGGAGACAGTGCTGGAGTGGGCGGAGCGGTATGGGTGGGATGTGCCGGGCAACCTGGTGATCGGGGATGCGCTCTCAGAACGATCTGAACCATCGTGGATGCTGGAGAATTTTGGAGGGTTGCAGGAAGATGCGGTTTCGATTTCGTCATCCGGCAGATCGTTCTTTTACCCGCGCATCGCGGATCTGATCCTTGAAGCGGGAGCGATCGGCTCCTCTGCCGCCGGTGAACAGCCGAAGTTCCTGGCGATCCGCGACGACCAGCCGGTGCTTGTGAAGTTCTCGCCGCCGCTGGACAGCGCGCTGGGGCGGCGGGTGGGGGATCTGCTGTGGTGTGAGAAGCTGGCGCTGGAGGCGGTGGCGGAGGAGGGGTTTGCGGCGGCGCGGGCGGAGATTGTGGAGGCGGGGGGGCGGGGGTCGGAGCGGCGGCTGTTCCTGGAGGTGGAGCGGTTCGACCGGCTGCCGGGGGGCGGGCGGCGCGGGGTAGTGTCGCTGGAGGCGGCGGGCATGGAGTTTTCGGGGGGGCTGGCGTCGTGGTCAGAGACGATGGAGGATCTGAAGGGGGAGGGGCGGGTGTCGGCGGCGGACTGCGCGACGGCGAGGTGGCTGGAGAGCTTCGGGCATTACATAGGGAACAATGACATGCACCACGGGAACCTGTCGCTCTGGTTTGAGCGGGGGCGGCTGGGCGGGCTGGCGCCGGTCTACGACATGCTGCCGATGCGGTTCATGCCGAGGCACAACGAGGTGCCACGGGTGGTGACGCTGGAGATACCGGTGAAGGCGGCCGCGCTGGTGGCGGCGCATCCGGGGGCGCGGGCGGCGGCGGGGCGGTTCTGGGGCCGGGCGGCGGCGCACCCGGAGATCTCGCCGGGGTTCCGGGAGATCGCGGCGCGGGCGGGGG
>JBEIQZ010000083.1:0-15034 GCA_040376255.1 Alphaproteobacteria bacterium | reverse complement strand
TACTTTAGAAAAATTCTTCGATATAGAATTGAAATTTAAAAAAACAAATAAACAAATTGATTCAATTAGAAACTTATCTTTTCGTGTTATGAGTGGTTTTTTAACAATAATTCTAAAAGAATCTAATCTAATAGATAAAGAATTGAGACTTCCAATTAATGAAAGAAATATCGACATATATAATTTTATCTTCAGCCTGTATTGTGCAACAGAACATATCTTGTGCAGACACTTGCGCCTCCACGCCGCCGATCTCGCCGCCGACCACGCCGCCGACACCGACATCCCGGCGATGGGCCCGACCGGCGCCGGGCTGGCGTCGGTGCTGCAGTACATCCAGGGCCTGCGGGACGGGAAGCTGGAGGCGATAGAGGCGGATCTTGCGCGGGTGGTGCCGGGTGCGCGGCGGGTGCGGGCGCTGCCGGTGCGGCTCCAGCAGCAGGAGCGGGTGCGCGTCGCCATAAACGGGCAGGAGTCCTGGCACGAGCAGCAGCGGACGGTGACGGGGAGCCGGTTCGAGGTGGAGTTCGAGGGGCAGGGCTGGGTGCGGGCGGGGCAGCTCTCGGAGGGGACGCTGCTGATGCTGGGGCTGCTGACGGTGCTGCGGCACCGGGCGCCGACGCTGCTGCTGCTCGACGATCTGGATCGGGGGCTGCACCCGGTCGCGCAGCGGGAGGCGGTGCGGCTGCTGCGGGAGGCGATGCGGCTGAACCCTGAGCTTCAGATCGTGGCGACGAGCCACTCCCCCTTCGTGCTGGACGAGCTGGAGGCCGATGAGGTCTTTGTGATGGGGGCGGTCGGGCCGGGGGAGTCGCAGATCCGGCGGCTGGACAGCCACCCGGCGTGGGAGCGGCACAAGGAGTTCATGCACCCCGGCGAGTTCTGGAGCGCCATCGGGGAGGGCTGGGTCGGGGAGCGGCCTTGATCCGGCTCGGCGTCGCGGGGGAGGCGTCCGGGGATGTCCGGCGGGTGAGCGGGCTGGTGGATCGGCTCATCATGGAGGGGGCAGACTGGATAACGCCGGAGGTGATCGCGGAGTACCGGGCATGGTGCGGGCCGGACGGCGCGGCGTGGCTGGACGTACACCGGGCGCGGAAGCTGGCGAAGGATGTGAGGCCACGAATCTACGGTGATTTTAACGGCGAGCCGGGGGCGACGGACGCGCAGATGCACCGCGCCATCCTCATGCTGTTCGCCTGGGAGGGGGGCGGTCAGGCGCGGCGCCCGGAGGCGGTGATCGTGGTGAGGGATCAGGACGGCGAGGATCGGCGCACGGGCTTTGAGCAGGCCCGCGATGAGCGTCCCTGGCCGTTCAGGGTCGTCGCCGCCCTGCCGCAGCCGGAGATGGAGGCGTGGCTGATCGCGGCGTGGCGCCCGTCCGGCGGGGAGGATGTCCGGCGGCTGGAGGAGGTGCGGCGGCGGCTCGGCTTCGATCCGGTGGCAGCGCCGGAGCGGCTGACCTCCACCGGCAGCGGGCCGAAGGACGCCAAGGAGATCGCGGAGGAGCTTGGCGTCACGGAGGCCGGGCTGCAGAATGCGCCGCTTGAACGCCTCAGCGGCGCTGCCGGCTGCGGGCTGGCCCCCTTCGTGGCGTCGGCGCAGGCAGAGATCGTCCCGCTGTTCAGCGCCTGAACCCCCCGCTGTTCACACCTGCGGGCGCGCCCCCGCCGCCTCAAAACAGGCCCGCCGTCCGCCGCAGCGCTCCGGCGCGCATGCCTGATCGTCCGGCCCCCACGGCTGGAAGGTCTGGAGGCAGGAATACTGCACCTCGTTCCGGGCGGCGATCTCCTGCCACGCCTGCTCAGGCACCGGCTCCCCGGCGTAGCCCTTCCACCGCATCCACCTGCAGCGCTCCATATGCGGCCTCTGTCCTCCGGCCGGTTAACCCGCGCAGATGTCCTTGCGCCATCTGTGGGATCTCGACCCCTCCGTCACCTTCCTCAACCACGGCAGCTTCGGCGCCACCCCGCGCGCCGTCCGCCTCGATCAGCGCCGCTGGCAGGACGCGATGGAGGCGCAGCCGGTGGACTTCCTGGTGCGCCGCCTGCCGGAATTGCTGGCCGCCTCGCGGGCGTGGCTGGGCGCCTTCCTCGGCGCCGATCCGGCGGGGCTGGCGCTCGTCCCCAACGCCACCACCGGGGTCAACACCGCGCTGCGCTCGCTGGACTGGCAGGCGGGCGACGAGGTGGTGATCGCGGATCACGGCTACAATGCCGTCATCCAGGCGCTCCGCTGGCTCTCTGACCGGCACGGCGTCCGCACCCGGCTGGCGCGGGTGCCGTTCCCGCTCGACGATGCGGCGCAGATCACCGCCGCCTTCGCCGACGCCATCGGCCCGCGCACGCGGCTGCTGATCATCGACCACATCACCTCGGCCACCGCCCTGATCTTCCCGGTCGCTGAGATCCTCGCGCTCGCCCGGCAGGCCGGGGCGCTGACGCTGGTCGACGGGGCGCATGCGCCGGGGATGCTGCCGCTGTCGCTGGACGCGCTCGGGGCAGATTTTTATACCGGAAACCTGCACAAGTGGCCCTGCGCGCCCAAAGGCTGCGCCTTCCTGTACGTCCGCCCTGAGCGCCGCGAGCGCGTCCACCCGCTCGCCATCTCCCACGCCTACCGCCAGGGCTTCCTGCTTGAGGCCGACTGGACCGGCACCGCCGATCCCTCGCCCTTCCTCTCCATCCCCGCCACCCTCGACTTCTGGGAGGCCCCCGGCTCCCCGACCGGCGGCTGGGCGGTCACCCGCGCCGCCAACCACGCCCTCGTCCAGACCGGGCGCCGCGAGATCGCCCGCGCGCTCGGCGCCGACCTGCCCCACCCCGACGATCCCGCCCTCTACGGCGCGATGGCCGCCGTCCCCTTCGACATGACCCCCGATCCCGGCGGCTTCCCGGGCGCCGCCGCCCGCGCCGCCGCCCTCAACACCCGCCTCTACGCCGACCACCGCATCGAGGTGCCGTTCACCGCCTTCGACGACCGTATCTGGCTCCGGATCTCCGGCCAGCGGCACAACGCCCCGGAGGAGTACGCCCGGCTCGCGGAGGTGCTGGCCGGAGGGTGGCGCGGCGGATCGCGTGGTTAGACTCCTGGGATGGGCTCCATGCTCCCGCCGTCCTCCGCCCCGCCCGCCCGCCTCCACGGCCCCCTCCCGCTCGCCCTGATGACGGTGGCCGCGCTGCTGTTCTGGGACAGCCTGCCGCTGCTGCCGCTCAAGCTGCTGGTGGTGACCTTCCACGAATTGGGCCACGCCCTCGCCGCGATCCTGACCGGGGGCGAGGTGCTGGAGGTCGCCGTCCGCTGGGACGAGAGCGGCCACACCCTCACCTCCGGCGGCTCCCGCTTCCTCATCCTGAGCGGCGGCTACCTCGGCTCGACCCTCTGGGGGCTGCTGATCCTGATGCTGAGCCGCAGCCCGGGGCGGGGGCGGATCGTCATCGGGCTGCTCGGCCTCGGGCTGTGGGCGGTGGCGCTCCGGTGGATCCCGCTGCTCTCCTTCGGGTTCCTCTATGCGGCGCTCGCCGGGGCGGCCTGCCTCTGGCTGTCGCGGCGGCAGGGCTGGCTGCCGGAATTGGCGGCGCGGTGCGTGGGGCTGTTCTCGGTGCTCTACGCGCTGTTCGATATCCGGTCGGACATTTTTTCAGGGGCGGGGCGATCCGACGCGGTGATGCTGGCGGAGCTGACGGGCGTCCCGGCGGTGGTGTGGGGCGCGCTGTGGATGGGGATGAGCCTGGGCGGGGTGTACGTCCTGCGGCGGCGCATCTCCGCTTGACCCCTGGCGAAGAGCACCCTGAGCGGGCACTTCACAGTGTTGAGGGAGGCGGGGCTGATCGTCAGCGAACGGCAGGGCACCCGCATCGTGTACTCGATCAATCAATCAGCGGTGGAGGAGGCGCTGGAGCAGATCCTGCGCCTCCTCCGACCGGGAGGTGTCGGATGACCCGTTTCCTCAATGTTCTCCCCTGGGTGATCAACCTGTCGATGTGGGGGCTGGCGGCGCTGCAGTGGTCTTCGCTGCCCGACGTCATGCCGGTCCACTGGGACCTGTACGGGGAGCCGGATCGGTGGGGGTCGCGGGCTGAGGCGGCGCTGGTGCTGCCGGCGGTGCTGACGGCGCTGCTCGGGCTGTTCGCGGTGCTGCCGGGGCTCACGCGGAGTGATACCAGCGCGCATGAAATGCGTGCTGGTATCACCCAGAAACAACAGATCGGAGGGAGTGGGATCGGGGCTTCGGTGGCCGGGAGCGGGCTTCTGCCCCTCCGGGCCATCAAGCTCCGATCCCACTCCCTCCGATGTGACTTCTCGCAGATGTCGGGCGTGTGGGCGCTGTTCCGGGCGGCGATGGCGGTGGTGATGGGCAAGATCCGGCCCAACCGGATCTTCGGCATCCGGACGCCGTGGACGCTGACCAGCAAGCGCTCGTGGACGCGCACCCACCGGATCGGGGGCTTCGGCTTCCTGGGGGGGGGCCTGGCGACGGCGATCGCCGGGCTGGTGTCGCCGCAGGCGGGCGGCGGGGCGATGCTGCTGGGGCTGGCGCTGCTGGTGCCGGGGCTGGTGTTCCTGTCCTGGCGGGAGTGGAGGCTGGATACAGAACGTGTGTGAGCGCTCACACCACAGGCAGCCCGGATACGCTATCATTGCGCCCATGCTCGCTCTCCTCCTCGCCTGTTCGGAACCCGCTGACAAAGACTCCGCCGGAACCTCCGGCCTCCCGACGCTCACGCCGCCGCCGGAGGGAGAGGGCTTCCAGCTCTCGATGACGGACATCACCGTGCCGCCCTTCACCGAGGTCTGGCTGTGCAATGTCCTCCCGATCCCGGTGGATACGGCGATGAACATCAACCGGGTGGACTTCCTGCAGACAGCGGGCCTCCACCACGTGACGATCTCCACGCCCGGCCTCGTCCCCGGCCTGATCCCCTACGGCAGCTACGACTGCAACGACCTCTACGCCGACTCGGTGCTGATGCAGGAGGCGATCATGATGTTCGGCGGCGCGGGGGAGGCCGAGGGCGAGATGAAGCTGCCGGAGGGCGTCGCGGCGACGCTGCCCGCCGGGATCGACATCATCCACGAGGTCCACTACGTCAACACCACCGACAAGCCCGCTGACCTCTACTCCTGGCTCAACGCCTGGAGCATCCCCGACGACGAGGTGGTGGACGGGATCTGGGGCGGCTCGGTGCGCGACGAGTTCATCAACATCCCGGCCAGCAGCACCCACACTGAGTGGTCGCGCTGCGTGTTCAACCGCGACGTCGAGATCCACTTCCTCGCCTCCCACGCCCACGGGCGCGCTACCTCGTTCACCATCGCCCCCTTCGACGGATCGGCGACCGGCGAGGTCTTCTACGAGAACACCGACCTGCACAGCCCGATGATCACCCAGTACGATCCGCCGCTGGTCGTCCCGCAGGGCCAGGGCTTCGAGTGGGCCTGTACCTGGCGCAACGACGATGCCGAGGAGGTCTTCTACGGACTCACCGCAAACGACGAGATGTGCAACCTCGCCGTCGTCCACACGCCCTTCGATCTGTCGGCGGCCTGCGAGGTGGTCGAGACATCGGACGGGGTGCTGTGGGAGTAGCGGCCCGGCGCGCTCAGAGCTTCCCGGCGGGGACAGCGCCGCCCCGGATCTGCGCGACCTGATCCGGGCTGTAGGGCGGCTGCAGCACGCTGGCGTCGAGGTGGAAGCACCGGAACAGTGTGACGATGTAGCCCATGCGCTCGCGCAGATCGCTCCAGTTACCCGCGCCCGATCCGGCCAGCGAGTCCCGCCCCGGCGCGTAGCCTGAGTCGGCGCCGGGGGGGCCGTTGAGGAAGCGATCCAGCCCGGCGTCGCGGACCGTCTCCAGCGTCGGCGGGAAGGCGCGGCCCCGGAGCGGCGGGACGTCCTGGCTCACCGAGAGGGCGAGCGGGCCGATGTCGAAGCAGAGCATGCGCTGAGTGACGCAGCGCTGCACGATGAACGGCATCGCGCCCTGGATGTAGGGCTGCAATTTGATGTGCTCGTTGAGGATGGCGAGGCAGTTGGCCAGGTAGGCGGCCTCATGGCGCTCCTTCGGATCGGTCGCGTTGGCAGCCTGAGCGTAGGCGCGGAACGCCTGCTGCAATAATACCTGGCCTCCCTTCTCCGCCGGCGCCGGGTCCATCTGCGCGATGAACTGCTCCAGCGCCGGGCCGCCGATGCCCCGCCCCGCCCGCACCTCCCCGATGAACCGGTCGTAGAACCGCGCCGTCTGCCGCCCGATGTCGTCGAGCACCAGCCGGTTCCCCGCCAGCACCAGCGCCGCCGCCCGCCGCCGCGACCACCGCGCGATGGCCCGCCCCGCCTGCGCCCCGATCCACGCCCCGACCGCCGCGCCCGGCGGCAGCAGCCACCACAGCACTGCGCCGAGGAATTGCGACATCAGCCCGACCGAGCAGGCCAGCCCCACGATCCCTCCGGTGATCCCCGCCACCATCGACGCGTCTGAGAGCGCCCCCTCCAGATCCTCCTGCCGGATCGTCACCCCCGCCTTCTTCGACCCCCACACCGCCCAGGAGTGGAAGTTCACCCCTGCCTCCGCCCCGGTCAGCTCCATCAGGCACTCGGAGAGCTGCCGGTGGGCCAGCGTGATCTTCAGGTTGCACAGCACCGGATCGGCCTCGCCGTTGGCCGCGTCGATCATTTTTTCGAGAGGCATCTCTGGTATCCTGACTTCATGTTGTGGCTCTTTTCTTGTATCCCCTCGACCCTGATCCCGCAGGACGAGGTGATCACCCCGCGCCCGGATCGCCCGCCCCCCGCCCTCGACACCGCCGGGCCGCTGCCCCCGGCGGAGGACGCTGATGCGCCGGAGAGCGGGCCGCTGCCTCCGGACGTCCCCCGGCTGGTGTTCAATGAGGTCGCTACGCGGAACCTCTCGCTCTACTCTGACGCCACCGGCGGCCGCCCCGACTATGTCGAGCTGTACAACCCGACCCCGGAGGAGGTCGCGCTGGATCGGCTGATGATCCGCGACGGCTCCGGGGCGCTGTGGATGGGCGGGGAGGGCGCGCTGGCGTCGGGGGCGTGGCTGCTGCTCGCGGCGGACGGGCGGGAGGCGGAGGGTCACCTGCCGTTCGCGCTCGACTCAGAGGGCGAGGAATTGACATTGCTGGTGGACGGGGTGGAGGTGGATCGCATCGCCACGGGCGCGCTCCCTGCCGATCTGCTCTGGGGGCGGTTCCCAGACGGCGGGGCGTGGGACGCCTCGATCTGGCCGAGCCCGGGCGGCACCAACGGCGCCGCTCCCGGCGACAGCCTCGATCCTGAAGATCGGCTGTTCCAGACGGATCGGCTGGTGCAGGTCGAGATCAGCCTCGACGCCGCTGCGATTGACTCGCTGACCTACAACCGCTTGACCTATGTACAGGGCGATGTCCGCGTGGACGGAGTGGAGTACCGCGACGTAGGCGTGCGGCTGAAGGCCTACGTCGGGTCGGCGCGGACGATCAACCAGAAGTGCGGCTGGAAGATCGACCTCAACCGCTACCGCGATCAGGAGTATGTCGGCGCCGAGACGCTCACCCTCAACAACATGGTGCAGGACAGCACCTACATCCACGAGCGGCTCTCCTATGCGGTCTACGCCGCGATGGGCGTCCCGGCCCCGCGCACCGCCTACGCCCGCGTCTCGATGAACGGCACCGACTACGGCCTCTACCTCATTGTTGAGACCATCGACGAGAACATGATCGGCGGGTGGTTCGCCGACAACACCGGCAACCTCTACGAGGGCGCCTACGGCGTCGACCTCACCCCCGGCGCCGAGGGCTCCTTTGAGCACGACGAGATCGGCGATCCCGCCGACCGCTCCGACCTCACCGCCGTCATCGCCCTGCTCCAGCAGCCCGCCACCGACGACAACATCGGCGCGCTCTCCCGGCTCGTCGATATGGACAACATCATCGCCAACCGGGCCGTCGAGTCCCACCTGCTGCACTGGGACGGCTACACCACCGCCAACAACTACCGGCTCTACCACGATCCGGTGAGCGGCCAATTCTCGATGATCCCCTGGGGGACCGACCAGACCTTCCTCCAGTACTGGTACGGCCCGTGGAGCGGTAACGGCCAGCTCTGGCTCCACTGCCTCCAGAACGCGGGCTGCGCCGCGCGCTACGATCAGGCGCTGCTGGAGGCCGCCGACGTCATCGAGGGCCTCGATCTGATCGGGGAGGCAGCGCGCCTGCGCGACTGGCTCTACGCCGACATCCAGAGCGACCCGCGCCGCGAGTTCGGCATCGCCACCTTCGAGTCCAACTACGCCGCCACCCTCGTCACCCTCCAGACCTACCCCGACGCCGTCCGCCAGCAGGTGCTGGCCCGCTGACCGACGCCATCAGCGTCCGCGCCGCCTCCGGCTCCTCCGCCGTGAACCGCCGCAGCCGCGCCGCCACCGCCCGCCGCACCGCCCCCCGCACCGCCGGGCTCTCCAGCCGCTCGCGCTGCGGTCCGGCGAATTCCGCGCCCTCCAGCCACACCGCCACCGCCGCCACGAGGTGATCTCTCGCCGCCGCCAGCGGGCGCAGCCCCTCCATCAACCCCCGGATGTGCGTCCCGCCGCTCACCGGCTGCCCGTTCACCCAGCTCTGCAGCCGCTCCCCCGGCCACGCCGCGCTCCAGCCGATCACCGCCCTGATCCGCAGCTCCGGGTCGTCCGCCGCGACCTCCAGCAGCGGCGCGGGGGGCGCCTGCCCCGGCCCCGCCAGCAGCGACCGCAGCCCCTCCGGCGCGTGGAACGCCTTTGTTCCGTCCGGCAGGATCGCGCGGAGCCGCAGCCCCGGGAACAGCCCCGCCACCGTCCGGAGCTGCCCGCGCAGCCAGCCGGGGTCGATCTGCGCCGACCCGAAGATCTCCGGGTCGGGGCGGAAGCGCACGATGGTCCCCGTCCCGCGCTGATCCCCGATCCGCTCCACCGGCTCCAGCCGCCCCCGGCTCCCCCGGACGCGCCAGCGGGCGCCGTCCCGGCGGCTCTCCACCTCCAGCCGGTCGCTCAGCGCGTTCACTGCCACCAGCCCGACCCCGCCCGCGTACAGGTGGACGTGCGGGCGGTGGCCGTCGGCGGTCGGCCCGGGGTGCAGCGTCGTCAGCGCCGTCACCCCTGCGCTCTGTCCGTCCGCCCCCGGCGCCAGCGGCAGCCCGCGCCCGCCGTCCTCCACCGAGATCGTCCCGTCCGCCTCCACGGTCACCGCGATCTCTGCGCCAAAGCCCGCGAGGTGCTCGTCCACCGCGTTCGCCAGCACCTCCATCAGCAGCGCCCGGACGCCGCGCGCGCCGCAGTCCCCGACATACATCGGCGGGCGCCGCCGGATCGCCTCTGCAGAGCCAGGCAGCACAGTCACCGCGTTGCTGTATTCATCCATCCTGCCATTTTAGCATAAGCAGACGCGCCGATCTCCGGCGGGTGTTAGCACGCAGCGTGAGCCCGCCGCCCCGCATCCTCATCATCGAAGATGACCACAACATCGGCAGCCTGTTGACAAAGGGGCTGCGCGCCGCAGGCTTCGCAGTGAGCATAGCGACAGACGGGGACATGGGGTTGCAGCAGGCGCTGGCGGGAGGCGCGGATCTGGTCGTGCTCGACCTGAACCTCCCCGGGCAGGATGGACTGTCGGTGCTTGAGGCCTGCCGATCCCGCATCGCGACGCCATTCCTGGTGCTCACCGCCCGCATCACCCTCGACGCCCGGACGCGGAGCTTTGAGCTGGGTGCGGTCGACTACCTCGCGAAGCCCTTCTACATGGAAGAGCTCGTGGCGCGGATCCGCGCCCGTCTCGGGACGGCGCCCGCCGCTCCGGAGCGCCGGGTGGTCTTCGCGGACGTGGAGGTTCGCCTCGACGCGCGGACGGTGCTTCGCGACGGCCTCGACATCGGGTTGACGGCGGGCGAGACCAACCTGCTGTTGTGGCTCGTCGGTCGCCCTGATCGACCGGCCAGCCGGGCGCAGATCGTCGCTGCGACCTTTCCTCCCGACTCGGACGCCACTGATCGGACAGTGGACAGCTATGTGGCCCATGTCCGGCGCAAGCTCGGCGCCGAGGCCGCCGCGTATGTGCAGACCGTGTTCGGGGTGGGCTACTGCTTCCGGGTTCCGCGCTGATGGCGCCAGTGATTCCTTCCGGCATCCACAGCCCTTACACATCTGCCGCTTATTGGGAACTTCCACCCTTGAGACACTGCTGCTCCCGACTCCTGTTGTCGTTGATCCCCGCCTGATCGCCCCTTGGAGCCGGGAGCGCTCCAGCCTATGGTCGGGCGCCTCGCGGCGCATCAGCATGACGGTGTTCGCGAGCGTACTCGCGGGCGCGATGGCCGTGGTCGGGGCGGCGTTCTACGCGGGCCTCCTGACGATGACGGACAACGGCAGGGCGGTGGTCGCGCTCCTCGATGTATCGGAGGTCTCGCGGTGCGTCGCGCAGCCATCGACGTGGCAGATGGCGGTGCCAGGGCGCGCCCGCATCTTCGCCTACGACGACGCGACGCGGCTGTCGGCCAACCCGGCGGCGCCCCCGCTCCCGGCGACGCTCGGGCTGTCGCTCGATCACCCGGCGCCGCAGGCGCGATGGGTCGAGGGCCGACCGGGGTTCTGGGCGCTGTACCCCACCGCGCACCCGGGATCTTGCGGTCTGCTGCTCGTGGAGTGGTGGATGCCCAGGAGCAACCCGGCGAGGCTCGCCGGGGCTGCGCTCGTCGCCACAGTGGTCGCGCTCGCCGCCGCCACATGGCTCTCGGTCACCGGAACCGTACGCCCCCTGCTGCGTCGGATAGACGCATTGCGGCTGGCGGCCGATCAGCTCGGCTGCGACAGCTTCACGCCGCCGTCGGTGCCGTCCCCCGACCCGTTGGAGCCGCTCGCCCGCGTACTCACCGAGGCGCACGAGCGCGTCTGCGGGGATCTTGCCGTCCAGATGGAGCAACAGCGGACGCTGGAGGCGCACCTCGCCGTGATCGCGCATGATGTCCGCACGCCGCTCGCCGCCCTCCAGCTCCGGTTGGAGGCTGCTGCATGGCGCGATCCGGAGGTGGCAGCGGCTCTCGGCGACGTCGCGTCGTTGACCCTGCTGCTTGAGAACCTCAGGCTCGCGGCGGTGCTGGACGCGCCCCGCGTGCTCTGGCCCGCATCGACGGATCTCGGGGAGATCGTCAGCCGCGTGGTCTCCCGCTGCAGGCTCCTCGGCAGGGGCCGCGCGATCTCGGTGGAGTTCGCGGTGCCCGACGCAGCGGTGTGGGTCGGGATCACGGCGATGGAGGCCGAGCAGGTGGTCGCGAACCTCGTGCACAACGCCGTCGCCCATCACCCCGGGTCGGGCAACGTGGGCGTCGTCCTGAACACCGTCGGGGATCGGTTCCAGCTCATCGTCATCGATGACGGGCGGGGGGTGGACGCCTCGCAGATGGACAAGCTGCTGGAGCCGGGTCGTCGGGGGCCGGGATCCCACCTCTCGCACCCGGACGGGCGGGGCCTGGGCCTGAGCATTACCGACCGTATTGTGCGCGAGCGCGGCTGGGTGCTCGGCTTCAGCCCGGTGGCGCCGACGGGCCTGCGGGCCACCATCGACGGCGCCTGCGTCGCCCGTCCCGCCGCCTCCGCTGACGGCAGCGGGAACCCCTGACGGCCCTCCGGGTCTGAACTGCCGGTTTCTGAAGGGCATCCATAACCCTTCCATATGCCGATCATATCTATCGTTTCACAAGGTGTGAACGATGAAGCTCACGACATTTGTCTCCCTGCTCCTCCTCCCTGCCTCCTTCGGCTGCGCCTCCAAGGCAGATTCGAGCGGTGGCGGCGCCGACACGGACGCCGGCACCGACACCGGCACCGACACCGGCACCGACACCGGCACCGGCGGCGCGCACACAATCACCGATGTCCGGGGAGATCGGTACTGCGAGATCCTCGTCGGGTACATTGACGGCGGAAACGTCTCGTTCGACGTCTACAACACCTACCAGCTCAACGAATGCCCCCAGGCGGAGTGGGAAGCCATCGATCCGGAGGTGGTGAAGTCGGAGCAGCGGGCGGATCTCGTCATCATGAACGGCCCGCGCTTCTGGCTGATGGACGCGATCGTCGCGACGCCGACCGACACGGACACGGAGATGTTGGGCAGCATCGAGATGTATGTCGCGGGCGTGCTGGTGATGCCCCTGTCCGAGGTCGCAAACGGCGGCGTCGAAGCCTACGCTCAGCACACGGTCGAACGCACGACCATCTGGACCTTCAACTCGGGCTCGACCGTCTACGAGCTGACCGACGCTGACGGGAACATCTACGACATGCAGTCGTACACCACCAAGGAGGTCGACCAGACGGAGGAGTCGTTGGAGAGCCTCGCCGACGTGCTGGATCTCCCCGACGGTTGGAGCTTCCGGTCGCGGGTGCTGGGCGAGCAGCTCGACGTCTCAGCCGTCGAAGGGGTCGCCCGGATCACTCAGGACGGGAACGACAACACCTACCAGATGTCGCAGCAGTAGCCGCACATGCGAAACCTCCTCGGCCTGTTGGCCACCCTCTCTCTCTCGGCATGTCACGCCGACGTCGGCGGAACCTACGACACCACCTGGAGCGGCGAGTACCTCGTCCGGCTGACCGGCGTGGGCGCGGATCAGGAGCAGACAGTCACGTCCGATGGCGTGGCCACCTTCACGACCCCCTCTGGCGACGTCGAGATCGACCTTGCCGACTATTGCGGCGGAGAGGAAGTGATCTGCCCGGAAGAGGTGTGGCCCGCCTCCGTCGTCGTCACCGAGACATGGGAGGACGCTGGCGAGAGCGCAGACGACGAAGAGCACTCCCTTGCCGCTTCGGACGCCACCGGCTCCGGCACGGCGATCCCCGGCCTCGTGGATCACGACAGCGACGTGGTCGCCTTCCTGCTGGAGTCGGCGGCGACGGTCGTGAGCTCCGGAACCACGGACTGCGTCGCGCTGCAGGCGTCGGGCGCTGCAGGCATCTTCGATGTGCCGGAGGGCGAGCGGCTGCCTGTCGGCATCACCGATGGCACCGTACTCGTCGCCTGGGGCGGCGCCTGCGCCGGCTTCAGCGCGGCGGCGGCGGTCTCCATCCGCGAAGACTTCACTTCCGTTCGTACCGGCGACGCGCAATAGGTGAGCTGTATCAGGATACATTCCTGCAGCGTCCCGCCATGCTCCTCCTGCTCTCCGCCTGCGCCCCCGATCCTGCCGCCGACACGACGTTCACATCCCTCGATGCAGAGCTGTCGGCGCTGCCGATCCGCAACGTGGTGGTCGTCCAGTGCGACACTCTGCGGGCGGATCGGCTGCCCTTCTACGGGGGGCCGCGCGACACGCTGCCGGTGGCCGGGGCGTGGCAGGGGTGGGCGGTGTGGGAAAACGCCTACAGCACCGCGCCCTGGACCTTCCCCTCGGTGGCCTCGCTGCTGACCGGGGTGGACGTCGCTGAGCACGGGCTGCTGGTCGCCCGGTCGTGGATGCCGGGCGTGGTCGTGGCGCCGATGTGGCAGGCGGGGCTGGGCGCAGCGGGCGTCCACACCGGCTACTTCAACGGCAACAACGCGCTGCAATTATTGACGAACCTCCCTGACGGCTGGGAGCGGGCGGAGATGGGAGAGGGCTTGCCGGACGACGGGGTGTCGCTGGCCGCCTCGGCGCTGCGCTGGGTGGACGGGCTGCCGCCAGGGGAGCCGTTCTTCGCGCTGATCCAGCCGATGGACGCGCATGCCCCCTGGAGCCCCCGCCCGGAGCACCTCGGCACCTGGAGCGATCCGGCGTCGCTGCCCTTCCGCGTCACGGACAGCTTCTCCGCGCAGCAGGCGGCGCTGCAGGCGGCGGCGGACGCGGCGGACGCGGCGCAGATGGTGGCGCTGCGGGAGAGCATGCTGGCGATCTACGACGAGGAGATCCTGGGGCTGGACGCGGCGCTGGTGGACATTGCGGCGGGCCTGTGGTCGCGCGGGCTGCTGGATCAGACGCTGATCGTGCTGACCGCCGATCACGGGGAGAGTTTTTTTGAGGTTCCGGCCACCTTCGGCCACGGCTACAGCGTCCGGCAGGAATTGATCCACATCCCGCTGGCGATCTACCACCCCGCGCTCCGCCCGCAGCGCCTCGCGGGCTGCCCGATCAGCAACATGGATCTGCTGCCGCTGATCGGGTCGTGGGTCGGCTGGCCCGCGCCGGTGCCGCCGATCCGGGGCTGCCGCGCAGCCGCGCCCGCCTCGCTCTACACCCTGCCCGACGAGCAGACCGTCACGCTCGACGGGGTGAGCCTCGCCGGGGCGTCGGTGCGGGTGGAGATCGACTGCGTCAGCGGGGCCGTGACCGCCTTCGATCTGCGCGCCGATCCGGCGGCCCTCACCGCGCTCCGCCCGGAGGAGGTCGATGGCGGGGCGGAGCTGCTGCAGCCGCTGCAGGACAGGGTGCGGGACATCCTCGCGCGCCGCCCGGAGGTCACCTGCCGGGGCTTCTGAGTCCCGTGCGCCCGGGGCCGATCACCCCGTCCGCTCCACCCACGCCGCCGCCTCCAGCAGAAACGCCTCGCGGATCTCCGGGAAGATCGTCACGTTCGGCGCGTGGTTGACCTCCAGCAGCCAGGGCCGCCCGGCCTGATCCACCTGGTAGTCCACCCCCAGGATCTCCAGCCCCAGCCCCGCGCCGAGCCGCGCCGTGTCCGCCGCCAGATCGGCGTCCAGGTGATCCTCGATGTACGCGCCCCCGTGGTGGATCGACTTCAGCCAGCCCTCCCCGCTCATCCGGATCTGCCACATCCGATCCCCGATCTTCGCGATCCGCACCGACTCGCCCGGGATGAACGGCTCGATCACCGCGTCCTCCGGCAGCGTCACCGCCGCGCCGTCCCCGGCGAACTTCAGCTTGTTCTCCCCGCAGTGCCAGTTGCCCCACTTTGCCACCCGCTCCCGCGCCGCCTCCGCCGGGTCGCTGTACCGCACCGGCTGGCCCCCCGCCGCCCACCCCCGCGCCATCCCGCCGAAGCGCGTATGGCGCAGCGCCCGCGCGAGGCAGGAC
>JBEIQZ010000655.1:0-2962 GCA_040376255.1 Alphaproteobacteria bacterium | reverse complement strand
GCCCCCCCACTTTCAGTTTGTTGTTTTTTGGCTTCGCGCTGGCGCGCTACGCTGTGTTTGCTTCGGGTGAATGGGGGAGGGGTTGTTTTTTGGCTTCGCGCTGGCGCGCTACGCTGTGTTTGCTTCGGGTGAATGGGGGAGGGGTTGTTTATAGTCATCGTCACCCTCCGTCCTCCTCTCCTCCCCCCACAGCTCAAAACTTACATTGATCCACTTGTTATCCATCTGGCAAAAATAAATGAATCATTCAAGGTTTTTCCGAACCTCTCTGCCCGACCATGTTCCCTGACCCGCCCCGGCTGGCCCGGTGGACGTAAGGGGCGTAAAACCAAAAAAGAGTCGTCGCGACAACTATTACCGCCCCTTGCGTTCACCCCCGGCACGGGCCAGCCGTCGCGCCATCTTTGGCGCGGGGGGAGGCACCAGCGCAAGCGCCGTGCCGATGCGGGGGGTAACCCCCGCAACATAGGGGGGGGTGGCGGGAGCGGCTCCGGCCCGATACGTTGACTGCTTTCAAGAGGTCAGCGTGGCTGGAGTCGAGACTGAGATCAATCAGATCAATGAGCGTTACCGTGCAGGGTTTGCCGGGCGGTCGCGGGCTACCCGTGATTTGTCTGCGTTGAAGCAGATCATCGCCGACATGGAGCAGGCGGCTTCGCAGGCCAGCGGCGCGGATCGGGAGCGGGCGGACACCTTCCTGAATGTCTACCGCTCCGAGCAGGCGCAGATCGGGGAGGTTCAGAACAGCGGCCCGGACGTCCTCAACGCCTGGCGCCTCGTCGAGCTCTCGGACGTGACCTTCCTGCGCTACGCCCGCGCCTTCGCCGGACAGAACCGCACCACCCGCGACGTGTGGCTGCTGCGCGAGATGGCCGCTGAGCAGCGCAAGCGCATCGACTCCTGGCCTGCCGGGGCGGACGTCCACGCCCGCCTGCCGGACGCGAAGAAGACGCTGGAGAGCAATCTTGAGCTCTATGAGAAGGAGATCGCCGAGATCCCCGCCGCCCGCGCCCGCATGAGCGCGCAGGCAGCGGCCCAGAATTGGGCCACGCTCGCCAACGGCCAGTTCGCGCTCTACCGCGTCCACTTCTCGGGCAAGGCCCGCGACAGCCGCCGCATCAACCTGCTGCGCCGCATCATCGACGCGCTGACTGAGATCAAGGCAGGGATGGAGGCCGCCCGCGCGCAGGGGTTCAACGCCGCCTCCAACAACGAGAACATCACCAAGGTCGCGGATCGCCTCGATCACCACCGCAAGGAGCTCGTCGAGATCGAGCGCGCCCGGACGCGCATCGCGCCGCTCGCGCTGACCGGCAAGTTCGGCGACGAGGCCAACGCGATCTTCAAGGAGTGGCGCGAGGGCTACCAGGGCCGCAACCGCAAGGACGTGAAGCTCGACCGGCTCGGCGAGATGGTCGATGTGCTGCACGAGGTCGCGCAGGCGATGGAGGATCTGGGTCGGATCTACGTCGATGACACCAACCGCCGCAACCACGGCATCGTGCTCGACGCGATCAAGCGCTACGAGACGGAGTACACCGAAGTCCAGAAGGCGCAGAAGAAGTAGGCCCGATCAGGGGAAAACGCAGAGGGGCCGCAGATTCAACTCTGCGGCCACTGCTGCTCAGGGCTGAGTCAGCGCGTCCGGATCAGGGCATCCGGATCAGCGCGTCGCCTGGAGCGCCGCCCCTTCGGGGCCGCAGCCGTAGAGGGCGCTCCAGCCCGTGCCGTGGCTGATCACCTCGCCCCGCTCCGCCGCTTCGAGGGCGTCGAGGGCGGTGGCGACGCGCGGATCGGCGCGGTGGGCGGCCAGCCAGAGGGCGAGCTTCTGGACGGTGCGGCTGCGGAGGCCCTTGCGGCGGGTGTGGCCCCACAGCAGGAGCAGCAGCAGCGCGGCGGCGGAGCGGCCCGGATCGCCGCCGATGGCCCCGTCGGCGCCCTGGCTGCGCGCGAGCGCGGCCTCATCGAGCAGGGGCAGGGGCTTCGGCTTCGGCGCCTCCACCTTCTCCTCGCGCTGCGCCCGGCGGTTGCTGTCCTTCAGGGCGGCGCGGTCGCTGCGCTCGGCCAGCTTCATCGGCTCGGCGGCGGGCGCGGCCTCCTCGGCGATCACCGGCTCCGGGGAGGGGGGCTCGGCGGGGGTGTCGGCGACGCCGAAGAAGTCCCGGATGCGCCCGATCAGCCCGCCCTTCGCGGGGGAGGGCGGGGGCTGCGGGGCTGCGGGGCGTGCGGCGGCCCGGGGGACGGCGAAGAAGGCGGTGCTGGAGTCCTCCTTCTTCATCTTCACGTCCGCCTCCTCCTGTTCCATCGGGGCGGCGGCCCCGGTGTCGGCGAAGGTGTCGGGCGCGTCGATCCCGGCCTCGTCCATGTCGGCCATTACATCGTCCAGGGCGGGGGCGGCCATCGCGGGGGCGCTCAGGGTGATCTCCCCCTCATCCTCCGTCCGGGACATCGGCCCGGCGACGGCGCTGCGGCTGACGACGGGGAAGGGCTGACCGGGCGGGGGGCCGGAGGGCATCGGGGCGCTCGCGGGGGCGGCCATCGGGGCAGCGCGCTTGCGGGACGGTGCCGGGGCGCTGACCGGAGCGGGGGGCGGGGCGCCGTATCCGGAGCGGGCCGCGCCGCCGGCGGCGCCGGGGGCGTTCTGGGCGCCGAGGAAGCCCTGGCTCCAGCCCTCGGGCAATTCGACCGGCTGGGTGACCGGGATAGCGGCGCCGGTGACGGTCACTGAGCGGTCGATGGCGATCAGCGAGGTGAAGCGGCTCACGAGGTTGTGGGCGAGGGCGATCCGCAGGATCTCGGGCTTGATGGCTTCCTCCTCAAAGGGCTTCAGCGAGAGCCGATCTTCGAGGTAGCTGATCCGGGCGCGGCCCCAGAGCGCGCCGAGCGAGGCGCCGGTGCGGACGGGGGTGAGCGTCCACGACTGGGCGCCCGCGTGGCTGTGGGCGCGGACGGTGATGGCGGG
>JBEIQZ010000690.1:0-2650 GCA_040376255.1 Alphaproteobacteria bacterium | reverse complement strand
GACGGCGGCCCGCGCGCAGGAGACGGATCGCGCCGGGGTCATCCAGGCGGCGCGCGCCGCGCAGGCAGCGGCGGAGCGGCAGGCGTCAGAGCGGAAGGCGAAGCTGGAGCGGCAGGCGAAGGAGGCCGCAGAGAAGGCGCTCCATACGGCGGAGCAGGCCGCGCAGCGGGAAGCGCAGGCTGAGCAGACGGCAGCGGAGGCGGGCAGCCGGCAGGCCCGCGCCGCAGAGGCGTCCGCGCAGCGGGCCGAGGCGCTGGCCCGGAAGGCGTCGGAGCAGGCGGCGGCGCGGCAGCAGCGCGAGGAGCTGCGCGCGTGGGCGGCGCTCCCGGCGTTCACCGCGCTGCTGGAGCGGGCGGAGCGGGTGCTGGAGGATCCGCAGACGGACGGGGCGCGGGCGGCGCTGTTCGAGCGCACGCTGCGGCGTTCGTGGCTGGATCTGGGCGATCCCCCGGCGGCGCGGGCGAAGGAATTGCGGATCGCGCTCCAGGATCGGCTGCGGCGGCTCGACGGGATCGCGGAGGCGGCGGAGGCGGCGCGCGTCGCGGCGGGCGCAGAGGAGGCGGCGCGCAGGCTGGCGACCCAGGAGAAGAATCTGGAGCAGAAGCGGGCGATCCTCGCGCAGATCGAGGCGTTCGCGCTCCCGACAGAGGCGCCGGGCGCGCAGAACACGCGGGCCGGGGACGCGCTCAAGGCGCTGCAGGCGGCGTGGAAGGAGGCGGGCGAGGTGCCGCGCGCGGAGGTGGAGCCGCTGCGGGCGCGCTACCAGGCGGCGCTGGATCGGGCGTGGGGGCTGATCCGGCAGCGGCGGGACACGCTGGAGCAGGCGCGGCAGGAGAAGCGGGCGCGGCTGGAGCGGATCGTGGAGCAGGCCGAGGGGCTGGTGAAGGCGACCGATCCGGAGGCGGCGGCGGAGCGGGCGAAGGGCCTGCAGGCGCTGTGGAAGAGCGCGCAGGCGGGCGGGCCGGGGCTGCGGGCCGAGGGGGACGCGCTCTATGCGCGCTTGCGGGCGGCGTCGGACGCGGTGTTCGCGCGGCGCAACGAGGCGTTCCAGTCCGAGCAGCGCGCCAACCTCGCGAAGAAGGAGGCGATCCTGCTCCGCGCTGAGGCGGCGGCCGATCAGGGCGCCGGGGGCGATCCTGAGGCGGCGGTGCGGGCGATCCAGCAGGAGTGGCGCCGGATCGGGTTCGTGCCGCAGGATCAGCGGGAGGGGCTGGAGCAGCGGCTCCGGGCGGCCTGCCACCGGATCCTGCACCCGCCGCTGGACACCGGGGCGATGGGGCAGCCGGAGCCGCTGAGCTTCCAGCCGTTCGCCGCCCTCAGGCGCGAGGACGGCGAGGGTTCATAGCCCGGCGCAGGCCGCAGGCTCAGATCCCCGGCAGGTCGTCGGCGTCCCCGCAGGCGCCGGTGGTGCCGTCGCCGTCGTCGTCTGAGCCGCTCTGGACGCACCAGGGGGTGCTGGAGCCGCTCAGATCGTTGCCGGTGAGGAACAGCTCGTAGAGCGCGTCCTCGGTGCCGCGCCCGATCCCGGCGGCGGTGGTGAGCGCGGCGCGGGCGGCGGTGACGTCGGCGGTGTCGGCGGCGTCGCCGGTGCCGCAGCTCCAGCCGGTGAGGCCGTCGGCGGCGGTGATGCTGTCGTGCTCCGTCCAGACGCGCCCGTCGGCGAGCAGGATGATGGAGAAGGTGTTGAGGTTGGTGGTACCGATCTCGGGGACATCGCGGTAGTAGATACCGACCGCGTCGCTGTACTCGATCACCTCGATGGTCCCGCCTGCGCTGGGGTCGAGATCGTCCCAGAGCCCGGCGACGAGGGCGGCGGGGCTGGTGCCGGGGCCGGTGAAGGTGAGATCGGTCTCATAGTAGTCGGTCATGAAGTCATCGAAGGCGACGATGCCGTTGGAGCTGACGAAGACGGAGCCGTAGCTCGCACCGCAGAAGTCGTAGCTGAAGCTGGAGAAGATGTATTCGTCGCTGTCGTCATCGTTGAAGGTGTAGGCGGTGGGGACGTCGGTGTCGGCGGCGTCGATGTTCCCGTCGCAGTCATCGTCGATGCTGTTGGTCTGATCCTCGTAGCGCCAGGGGTGTACGGAGGCGGAGGTCTCGTCGCAGTCGCCGCCGTCCACGACGTAGCCGGCGGGCTGGCCGCAGCTCTCCAGCAGGCCGCCGGTCTCGCCGAAGCGGTCGCCGTCGGTGTCGGGGTACCAGGTCTGGAGGGCGTCGGCGCAGTCGGGGTCGTCGCAGTCGGTGAGGCTGTCGCCGTCCTCGTCGATGCCGTCGGCGCAGTCGATCTCGACGTCGGGGGTCGCGTACAGATCGAAGGGGCCGCCGCCCTCAACCACCAGCACGACGGTCTCGCCCTCGGCCAGCGTGGCGCTGACGATCCCGCCCGCGTCGCAGCCGATCTCGATCTCTGTGCAGTCACCCTCCTGCAGCGAGAGAGCGGTGTTGGAGGAGCTGAACGTCCATGTCGCGGCGGCGGGCGCCGTCCACGACCAGGCGATGTCTTCGCCGCTGCCGCAGGTGATCGCGCGGTCGTCGCCCATCCCGGCGGTGTAGTCGCTGACCAGCAGGCCGACGCCGCGCCCGAGGTGGTCGTCGGTGCAGGTGGAGCCGCACACGAAGTCGGCGGCGCAGTCGGCGTCGTCGCAGTCGG
>JBEIQZ010000435.1:0-5469 GCA_040376255.1 Alphaproteobacteria bacterium | reverse complement strand
CGGAGGATCCGGAGGCCACGCTCGACGGCTTCAGCGTGGTGGGCGGGGCGCTCTCGCTCTCCTACCTGAAGGACGTCAGCACCCGGTTGAAGCTCGTGGATCTCAACGGGGCGCTGATCCGCGAGATCCCGCTCCCCACTGTCGGGACGGCGACGCTCGCCAGCGGGCTGCCGGATCAGGACGAGGCGTGGTTCTCGTTCAGCACCTTCACCGTGCCGCGCCAGGTCTACCGCACCTCCGTCAAGGGCGCGGGGACGGAGCTGTGGGCGAAGGTGGAGATCCCGGCGGACACGACGGCCTACGCGGTCGAACAGGTGTTTTATCCGTCCAAGGACGGGACGAAGATCCCGATGTTTCTGGTCTACCGCAAGGACGCGATGGCGAAGACCGGGAAGGACGGCGCGCGCCCGGTGTTGCTCTATGGCTATGGCGGCTTCAATGTCTCGCTCACCCCCGGCTTCCGCTCCTCCATCCTCCCCTGGCTCGACAAGGGCGGCGTCTACGCGGTCGCGAACCTGCGCGGGGGCGGGGAGTACGGCAAGGAGTGGCACGACGGCGGGCGCGGAATGAACAAGCAGAACGTCTTTGACGACTTCATCGCCGCCGGAGAATTCCTGATCCGCGACGGCTGGACGCGCCCGGATCGGCTGGCGATCAACGGGGGCAGCAACGGCGGCCTGCTGGTCGGGGCGGCGATGACCCAGCGGCCCGATCTCTGGGGCGCAGTGGTCTGCCAGGTGCCGCTGCTGGACATGGTGCGCTACCACCTGTTCGGGTCGGGGCGCACCTGGATCCCGGAGTACGGATCTGCCGAGGACGAGGCCCAGCTCCGCAGCATCCTCGCCTGGTCGCCCTACCAGAAGATCCCTGCGCCGGGGGAGGCTGCCGTCAAGTACCCGCCGCTGCTGATGATGGGCTCGGATCACGACGACAGGGTGGACCCCCTGCACGCCCGCAAGTTCACCGCCGCCGTCCAGGCGATCGCTGATCCGGCGTCGCCCACGCTGCTCCGCGTCGAGCGCAACGCAGGCCACGGCGGGGCGGACAAGGTGTCGAGCGCCGTCGAGAGCACGGCGGACATGTACGCCTTCCTGGAGGCCGTGCTGGATGTAAACCGCTGAATGTAAACCGTCGTTGACAGTCGACCGCTCCCTCTGTACTCTCCGCCCTGGAGTATGCCATGCGTACCGCTTCCTCTCTGCTCTCCGTCCTCTGCGCCGGTCTCCTGATGGCAGGCGCGGTTCACGCCGCCGATGCCGCCGATGATGACGACGATCTCTTCCAGGACACCCCCGCAGCCGGAGGGAGCGTCCCCAATTCCAATTCGTTCAAGGACGACGAGGACATCGACATCCCGATGGCGAAGCCTCCCCCGGAGGAGCGCAACCTGAACATGCAGACGCTCAGCCAGACCACGAAGATGCCGCTGAACCTCGACGACAAGGTGCCGCTCGCCGACAACTGGCCGCCCCAGATCGTCTACACCGACAAGGACGCCGTCGTCGTCGAGATCCCCGTCCTCTACGCCCGCAGCCGCGCCGAGTTCGACGGCATCGCCTACTGGCTCGTCGCCGAGGTCTACGCGGACGGCAAGAAGGTGGCTGAGAGCCGCATGCTCGTCAATCGCGACGCCATCGCAGAGAAGGGGCCGTCCATCCAGTTCTTCCGCATGTTCGCTCCCGTCTCCGGCACCACCGGCACCCTGGAGATCAAGGTCGGCAAGGCGGCCTCCGGCGCCGCGAAGCCCACAGAGCTCTTCGCGAAGACGCTCCCGTTCAAGCTCTGACCGCAGATGGACCCCTACGGTTACCCTGACAACCCCGCCGACCGCAGCGCCATCGCCTCCACCCAGCAGGCGAACATCTCCCTGATCAGCGGGGTCATCTCCGGCGTCTGCCTGCTGATGGGGCCGTGCCTCTGCATCACCTACCCGATGGTGCCGGTGTTCTCCGGGGTCGCGATCTGGACGGGCTGGCAGGCCCACCGCAGCAGCGGCGGATCGCAGCCGCTCGCGCTGGCGGGGCTGATCATGGGGGGGCTGACGATGGCCGGGTTCGCGCTGATGGCGATGTTCTATCTGATGATCTTCGTGGTGAGCATCATCGGGAACATCCCGGGCTGGTGAGCCCCGATCAGGCGCCTGCGATCTGCTCGCCCCGCAGCGTGTTGGCGAAGGCCCGCGTGATGCGTACCTCCTGCCAGGTGCCGGGCGCGGCGTCGGCGGCGGGGAAGTTCACCATCTTGAACCCGCCAGTCCGCCCGCAGACCACGCCGTCGTCGTGGGCGGACGGCCCTTCGACGAGGACGCGCTGCACGGTGCCGACGAGCGCCTGGTGCGCCTCAAGCTGGATCTCGCGCTGGCGCCGCTGGAACTGTTCGAGGCGCGACTGCGCGGCGGCCTCCGGCACCTCCTGATCCATCAGGCGCTCGGCGGGCGTGCCGGGGCGGAGCGAGAAGCGGAAGGAGAAGCTTCCCTCAAACCTTACCTGTTCGAGCAGCTCCATCGTCTGCGCGAAGTCTTCGTCGGTCTCGCCGGGGAAGCCGGTGATGATGTCGGTGGTCACGACCAGATCGGGGCGGGCCTCCTTCAGCTGCGCGATCACCTCGCGGTAGCGGGCGGAGGTGTAGAACCGCTTCATGCGGCGCAGCACGCGGTCGCTGCCGCTCTGGACGGGGAGGTGGAGGTGGGAGGCGAGCTTCGGCAGATCGCGGTAGCAGTCGATGACGTCCGGCCCCATGTCGCGCGGGTGGGAGGTCATGTAGCGGAGCACCTCGACGCCGGGGATGTCGTGGACGCGCCGGAGCAATTGCGCGAAGGTGGTGCCTGCGGCGTCCGGCGCCTCCGGCCCGGCCCCCTTGAGCCCGTAGGAGTTCACGTTCTGGCCGAGCAGCGTGATCTCGCGCACCCCTGAGGCGGTGAGGGCGGCCACCTCGGCGGCGATCTGATCGGCGGGGCGGCTGATCTCGGCGCCGCGCGTGGAGGGGACGATGCAGAAGGTGCACTTGTTATCGCAGCCCTTCTGGATGGTGACGAAGGCGCCGACCTTGCCGGTGGCGTCGGGGTCGAGGTCGGAGGGGAAGGGGTAGGCGGCGGCGTCAGTGAGGAATTCGGTGTCGAGGACGCGGCGCTTCTGCGCGGCGTCGACCAATTCCTGCACGCGGTTCACGCTGTCCGGCCCGAACACCAGATCCAGCCCCGGGTGCTGGCGCAGCAGCTTCGCGCCCTGCATCTGCGCCACGCAGCCCGACACTGCAACGGTGAGCGGGCGGTGTTTTTTGATGGGCATCACCGTGCCGAGGAAGGAGGCGAGCTTCTGCTCAGGCTTCTCCCGGATGGCGCAGGTGTTGACGATGATCAGGTCGGCGTCCGAGGGCTCCTCGGTCGGGACGTAGTCAGAGCGGCCGAGCAGCGCGCGCATCTTGCCGCTGTCATACTCGTTCATCTGGCAGCCATAGGTTTTGATATAGACGCGCGGCATGACCGCCCCTTTAACCTACTCCAGGGTCAGCGTCGCGGCCGTCCGCGCGTCGATCTCCGCCTCGGTGAACGGGAGCAGCACGTACTCCCCCTCGATCCAGCGGTCGATGTCGCCGTCGTTGGCCCACGGGGCGTTGAAGTACAGCTCCGGGGTGCCGTCCTCGCTGAACCGCGTGATCTGGCGGAGGATCGGGCCGTTCGGCCCCTCGCAGGGGCCGATGTCGCCGCCCGCCCACATGCCGCACTCGGAGGAGTTGATCGTGTCGCTGCCGCCGTCGGAGGGGAGCAGGGTGAGCGCGCCGTCCGGGGCAGTGAAGACGGAGGTGTGCAGCTCAGTCCAGGTGATCTCATCGACGCCCTGCTCTATCGCCTGCGCGGCGAGCCAGTCGATGGCGTCGGCGAGCGCGCGGAGGCGCAGGGGGTGCTCCCCCTCATCGAGCAGGCGCGGGTAGGTTGCGTCCCCGCCCTCGTGCGCCAGCATGGTGACCTTGTCGATGTAGGGCGGCTTGTCGGTCTCGACCGGCTCGAACAGGATGTTGATGTCGTCCGAGAGCGTCGCCTCGTCGAGGAACGCCATCCACGCCCGGAACAGCGCCGCCTCCGCCGATCCGCGCCGCATCTGCTGATCCCACGCCTCCAGCCGCTCCAGCGCCGGGAGCAGGTCGGCGCGGCCCGCCCAGTCGTCGAGGTCGGGGTCAGTGCCGATCCGATCCACGCTCGCGCGTAGCAGCGGGATCATGCGGCGGGCGGTGATGCTGCCCGCGTCGTTCTGGATGCGGATCATGTCGTCGAGGGTCATCGGCCCCGCCGCCGCCGCGTCGGTGAGCAGCTCGCCGATCCGGGCGGCGCGGAAGCCGGGGTCATAGAAGCTGCCGTAATAAAATGCGTCGTTGACCGGGTCGTTGTCGGCGGTGTGGCCCCAGGGGTCGTTGTTTGCGGTGATGATCCAGTCCTGGCTGCCGTCGAGCGACGGGAGCTGCTCGGGCGGGAGCCAGCCCGCCCACAGGCTGGCCGGATCTTCGCCGTCGAGGATCTCGTTGGGGCGCACGGCCCCGGCGCGCACCGGGACGAGCGAGGAGGTGTGGTAGCGGATGCCCTCGGCGGTCGCGCCCACCCAGTTCATCATCCCCGCGTCCTGCTCCTCGACCGCCTCCACAAAACCGTCCAGCGTCTCAGCCCGGTCGAAGCCGAGGAACAGCTCCAGATCGTCGTTGGGCGCGAACCCCGTCCACCGCGCCAGCAGCGCGTCCTGGGTCAGCAGCCCCATCGGGATGCCGAGCAATTCCTCGGTCAGCAGGATGCCCTGATCCGGGACGTACTGGAGCGTGAACGGCTGATCGACCACGCTGCCGTCCGGCTGGCGCACCGGGATCTGCTGCTCCTCGGTGACGATGGCCCAGTCCGTCCCGCCGAGGCTCAGCGTGTCGCCGCCCTCCGACACCGCCACGTCCCAGATGTCCACCACGTCCGCCCAGTTGGTCGTGGCCGACCACGAAAGCGCGCGGTTGTGGCCGAGGTTCACCGACGGCACCCCGACGAAGGCGAAGCCCGCCACGTCGAACCCCGGCGCCCGCATGTGCAGCATGTACATCGTGTTGGGGCGGCCCAGCCCTGAGTGGGTGTCGTTGGCCAGCATCGGGCGCCCGTCCTCAGTCAGCCGCCCGGCCACCGCCCAGTTGTTGCTGCCCGGCCCGTTGTGGAAGCTCTTTCCGAGCCGCTGCATGTCCTTGAGGATCCCCGACCGCGCCACCTCCGCCGGATCGAGCGGCGCCACCGCCCGACGCAGAGCCGGGGCGCCCGCCGGGGCCGCCGCGCCCATGATGAAGTCCGCCTCAGCGGGCTGGAGCAGCGGGACGTCCTCGTAGTTGGGGGTCAGCCGGGTGAACAGCGTGTAGAGCAGGTCGTATTCGAGCGTGTTCGAGAAGCCGAGCAGGATCGCCGTCCCGATGGCGATGGAGTCCTCCGGCTTGAAGCGGGTCGGCGTGAAATTG
>JBEIQZ010000041.1:0-19569 GCA_040376255.1 Alphaproteobacteria bacterium | reverse complement strand
CCGATACGCCCCGGCTGGCCCGGTGGATGTGGCGGGCAAAACCCCGAAAAAGAGTCGTCGCGACCCATATTACTGCCCGCCGCATTCACCATGGGCTTGGGCCAGCCGTCGCGCCATCTTTGGCGCGGGGGGAGGCACCAGCGCCAGCGCAGTGCCGATGCGGGGGGTAACCCCCGCTAAAGAAAGTGCTCGCGCCCGCTCATTCGTGCGTCGTAGAGCCGCCAGCGCGCGGCCTCCGGCGCGCCGGGCTCCTGGATCGCGCTGAGCCGGATCTGGTAGCCCCAGTGTGCGTAGCGCACCTCGAAGGAGATCAGCGCGCGGCTCCCGTCGCGGGAGAGATCGACTGAGGTGCAGGCGTTCCAGGTGCGGGTCGTCGGATCTTTGAAGCCCTCGGCGTCGAAGTGGTGCTCGGTGAATGCTGAGCAGAGCGCCCAGGGATCGGCGGCGGCGAGCGCGGGCGTGGCGCGGCGATCCGCGTCCGGCGGGCCGATCCGTCCAGCGTCCTGCGGGTCGTTCCACCACGCGAGCATGGCGCGGGCGCGGGCGGCGGGGCTGTCCCGATCCGCGTCGGTCCGGATGAAGCGCCCGCTGTCCACCAGCGCCCGCAATTCCGGCAGCAGGTCGCCGGTGACCTGGAACAGCCGCACCCTGTCCCACTCCGGCGGGCGCGGCCCGGTCAATTCCAGCATCAACCACAGCCGCTCTGCCGGGTCGGCCTCCCGCGCCAGATCGGAGAGGACGGCGTCGAGCTCGCGCCGCAGCACGATCCGCGCCGGGATCGGCGCGGACATCGACCAGAGCGACCAGCCGGGCGCCGTCACCTCGATCCCGGTGACGGCCAGCACCGGGCTGGCGGGAACCGCGATCGCGCCGTCCGCGCCGCTCAGGTGGTCAGGGAGGCCGCCCTCCCGCGTGCCGCTCCGGATGGGGTCGATCCGCACCGCCGCCCCGGCGACCGGGCGACCGCGCGGATCGACGACGCGGAGCCAGGAGAACTGCCCCGTCGCCGCATCCGGCCCGTTGACCGCCTCCCACGCCTGCTCTGTCGCCTGAAGCGTCTCCGCCGTCCACGGCGGCCCAGCCCGCCCGCGCACCGGCGCACCCGGATCGGGCAGCGGCGCTGCTGCCGGGATCGTCCCAGGGGTCGTCTCCGGCGTTGTCTCCGGCGTCTCCGGCGTTGTCTCCGGCGTCGTCTCCGGCGCCGTCTCCGGCGTCTGCGCGGGCGGGTGCGCGGGCGGGTGCGCGATCCCGCCCGCGCAGGCGCTCAGGCAGAGGATCAGGCAGGGGTTCGGCCTCATCGGACTGAGAGCAGCATCCAGCCCATGATCAGGTAGACGGCGAGCTGGACGGAGAAGAAGCTGAACCGGATGTTGACGACGAGGTTCCGCCCGCTGGCGACATGGGCGATGCTCTGGCAGACGCGGGCGGCGATGAAGATCTGGGAGAGCAGCGCGAAGGTGCCGTCCCGCAGCCCGCTGATGTGGCCGACGAGGACGAGGGTGGCGAACACCGGCAGGTTCTCGACGCAGTTCATGTGGGCGCGCATGAGGCGCTGGTACCAGTCCGGCCCGTGCGGGGTGCCGGGGGTGAAGGAATTGGCCTTCGCCTTCCCGGCTATTACCTGTCCGACGCGGAAGGGGCCGACCCCGGCGAGGATGAGCAGGACGGTCCAGAGGGCGAACAGGGTGAGGGAGGTGAGCGGCACAGTCATCTGCGCGGGATAACCCGCCTGCCCCGCGCCAGTGAGCCCCGATCAGCCGCCGAGCGTCCGCTCCCACAGCCACCACGCCCCCGCGAGCGCGACGAGCGCCGATCCGCCCGGCATGATGTACCGATCCCAGGCCGCCCAGCGCCGCAGGTAGAGCAGCGTCGGCAGCAGCAGCACCACCACCGCCGCCTGCCCGATCTCGACCCCGCCGTTGAAGCACACGAGCGCCAGCGCGAGGTTCCCGCGCGGCAGGCCCAATTCCGCGAGCAGCCCCGCGAAGCCGAAGCCGTGGATCAGCCCCAGCACGAACGTCAGCGCCACCCGGCGCAGGGGCGGGGGCCGGAAGAAATTCTCGATCCCGACGAGCAGGATCGACGCAGCGATGGCCGGCTCCACCACGTCAGGGCTCAGCGTCACATAGCCGAGCGCCGCCAGCGACAGCGTGATGGAGTGCGCAGCCGTGAAGCCGGTCACGATGAGCAGCATGTCCTTCAGCCGCGCCGCCGCGAGCAGCAGCCCGGCGAGGAACAGCAGGTGATCGTAGCCGGTCCAGATGTGCTCGACGCCGAGGCCCAGGAATTCGACGGCGACCTCGCCCGCGCCGGGCGTCCCGTCGAAGGAGACGGCGGCGTTCTGCGCGTCCAGCACCGCGACCGGCTCCCCGGCGACCTCGACGTAGTGGCGGTGCCCCGGCTCCAGGCGGCTCCAGAACGAAGCCTCGTAGCTGCGCGCTGTCCCGGCAGGGCAGTCGAGCGGCACCGTGAGGCTGATCCCGTCCTCCTCCACCATCCCGATCTCCAATTCCCCGTAGCGGCAGGCCGCGCCCCCCGCCCGCACCGATGTCAGCGCCAGCGTCCCCTCCATCAGCAGCACCCGCGACGCCTCCAGATCGGCCTGCGTCGGGCCGAGCGGCGCGATGGCCAGCAGCTCCGGGCGCGCAAAGATGAGCTGGAGCTGATCGCCGTCGATCTTCGCGTAGGAGAGGCCGGGCCGGTGCGCCTCTGACTGAGACGTCCACAACAGCGGCAGCAGGTTCATGGTGACATCCCGTTCAGCGTAGCGGTCAGCGCCTGTGTAGCCAGCCGCCGCTCAGATGGCCACAGCCCCGCGCCCGTCGCCAGCGCCCGCTCCAGCAGCCTTTGATCCGCGAGGATCAGCCCGCCCGCCAGCAGCACGCGCGGATCGATGGCCCCGGTCGCCAGGATCTCCCGCGCCTCCCGCTCGATCTCCGCCTGCGCTGCTGCAGTCGGCACGACCTCCGCCCGCCGCGCCCACAGCCCGAGCATCCGGGTCTGCGCGTCCTGCCGTTGCCGCAGCTCCTCCGCGAGCAGCTGCGCCGCCTCCGCCGCTGCCGCTGGATCGCGCGCACCGGCCAGCTGCCACGCTGCGTAGCCCCGCCGATCCTGCCGCTGCGCCGCGATGAGCGCAGCCCGCGCCTGCGCCTCCTCTGCGCCTGCCGCCTCCCCGGACTCCGCCGCGATCTCCCACAGCCCGCGCCGCGCCTCCACCGTCGCCCCGACCGCCCGGAGATCCTCCTCCGCGCCCGCCCGGTCGCCGCCCTGCAGCCGCATCCGCCCGCGCAGCATCCGGGCCGACGCCAGCCCCGGCGCCAGCGTCAGCGCCCGATCCAGCAGCGGCGCGAGCTGCGCCCCCGGCGTCCCGGCCAGCATCTCCAGCCGGGCGAGCTGTGTCAGGCTCCACGCCCGCGACTCCGGATCGGACGCGCTCCCCGCCGCCTGCCGGGTCGCCTCCAGCGCTCCCTCCATGTCCCCCCACAGCCAGCGCAGGTGGCCGATCCGCTCGTCGAGCAGCGGGCCGGGCCGCGCGTCCACCGCCCGCTGGCAGGCCGCCTCCGCCCCCTCCAGATCGCCCGCCTCCATGCGCGCGTCGCACAGCAGCATCCAGTCCGTCCAGCCCGGCACCTCCCCGCCCGCCGGTCGCAGCATCTCCTCCGCCGCCCGGAATTCGTGCGACTGGATCAGCAGCAGCCCCTTCGCGTGGCGCCACCGCCGATCCAGCGCGACCCTGGTCCCGTCCGCTCCTGCCGGGGCCGATCCCTCCGCGCAGCTGAGCGCCGCGCCCGCCAATGACAGGAACCCGTCGTCCCCTGTCCGCTGCGCCTCCCGGATCCGGATCTCAGCGAGCGCCACCATGTCCGGCGCGGCGGCGGCCTCTGCAGCGAGCGGCCCGGAGACGGGGAGCCGCGCGACCCGGCAGGGATCGGGGACGGTCGGGGCAGGGTGGCAGGCGTAGAGGAGTATCGCGAGCAGCATGGAGGCTGTACGATACAGCCTGCCAGAACAGCGGAGAAGCCGCTCAAGTATTCTCCGGTTACGATCCGCACATGACCACGGACAGCACAGCGTTATCGCTCCAGCACAGCGCTTTTCTGGAACAGATGGAGCCGCTCACCCACAAGCAGCGCTCCCGTCACATGATCTCGCTCGGGCGGCGCGCGCAGGAGCCGGAGGTCGCGGCGCTGCTCGACCGGCTGGAGGCGGGGGACGCCTGGCAGCGGCGGCTGGCGGTGATGAGCTGTTATACCGCGCGGGACGGGGCGCGGGTGCTGCGCGGGACGCAGGACGCCTCCCGGCATGTGCGGCAATTGGCGCTCGGGCTGGCGGGGCTGTGCTGCGACGGGGAGCAGGCGTTCGCGGCGCTGACGATGGCGTGGGAGCTGAACCGCGAGGATCGGGTGGCTCAGACGCTCTACCGGGAGGGCAAGCGGGCGCCCATCGGGGCGTTCATCGGCTGGCTGGCGGAGCGGTCGGGGGTGGACGCGACGATCGATCTGCTGCCGATGGC
The DNA here is from genome assembly GCA_040376255.1 of Alphaproteobacteria bacterium. Taxonomy (GTDB): domain Bacteria; phylum Myxococcota_A; class UBA796; order UBA796; family SXON01; genus JBEIQZ01. The sequence continues at coordinate 15,056 of JBEIQZ010000041.1, read as the reverse complement.
CGAGGAGCCGGTGCTGCGGGCGCACCTCCCGGCGGCGCTGGCGCGGCCCTCGAAGCGCTTCTGGAAGCGGATGGCGGGCTGCGCGCCGGCGGTGCTGGCGGAGATCCTGTGCGGGGAGCTGCGGGCGGTCCCCGGAGAGCCCGACACAGTTACCCGGCAGCTCATCGAGCAGTGCCAGCAGACGCTCGCGGTCTCCGCGCCGGACGCGACGCTGACGCTCGCAGAATTGCTGATCGGCCGACGCATTCACCCGCAGATCCCCACCGTCAACTCCCTGATCCGGCTGCGCCCGGTGGCGACGCTGGACGTGCTGGTGCGCTACGGCCACCGCCCTGCGCCGGGCAGCTTCAACAGCACCCTGGATCGGCTGCCGCTGGAGAGCGTCTGCCGGCTGGCGCGGTGGGCGCCTGAGGCGCTGGGCGCGGCGTCGGACGTGGCGCAGAGCCGGCCCCGGCAGGAGTGGGGCGCCATCGCGCGGGCGTGGGCGGAGGATCTGGAGCGCAGCCCTGCGTGGGGGATCGAGCTGATCTCGGGCCTTAGTCCATTGTACAACCCCGATGATCCAGATGCGGCGAGCCTCCGCGAGGCGCTGTACCAGAGCTGGAGCCTCGCCGCCCGCGACAAGGACGGGATCATCCCCGGCGGGAGCATCGAGCGGCTCCCGCAGGATCTCGCGGAGCGCGAAGGGCGGCGGCACATCCAAGAGGTCGTGGCGCTCCACACGCGCCCGCCGTCGCGCATCTTCTACGCCCGCTACGTCCCCTGGGAGGAGGCCGAGCAGTTCGTGCGCGACTGGCTCGGTTACCCGGACGGAACCCTGCGCGGGATCGCTTTGTACAACCTGCTGTACATCGCCGGACGCTACCCGGATCGCCCGGAGCTGACCGACCGCGCGCTTAAGCTGGTCCTCGCCCGCAAGAACGAGCAGGACCCCGTGCGCGCGAGCATGGCGCAGGCGCTCGGCACCTGGCCGAAGGCGCTCTGGCGCCCCGATCACCTGCCGTCCATCGCGCGGATCGTGCGGGACGGGCTGGACGCCGCCGATCTCTCGCACGGCACTGCCCAGCACCTCGAAGCCCTCGTCCTGCCGCGCTTCGGCATGGACGCGGAGTGGGCGGCCCGCTGGCTCCACACGCTGCTGAAGGAGCGCGGCCGCCTCTATGACACGCGGCTGGGGCGGCACCTCACTGAGAAGGAGGTCGACGCGGTCGGGCCGATGCTGCTGGACATCGCGAAGATCTGGGCGGCGCGCGACCGCGACGGCTACCTGATCCCGCTGCTGACCAGCCTCGGCGGGCTGATCTTCCGGATCGCGGGGATGGTCGAGGTGGTGCTGGGGGTGATGGACACCACGCCGCATGCCTGGACTTCGGTGAAGTTTCTCGATATTTTCCGTCAGCACAACCGCGAAAAATACCTGGAGATCCTGCCGCGCTGGATCAAGCGCTGGCTGACCCCGCGCGACTGCGGGGTGATCCTCAACGTCGCGAAAGAGGAGAAGAGCCCGATCCCTGAGCCGCTGCTGGACGCGGCGGAGTCGATGGTGTTCTTCGGCTACAGCGACGGGCTGCGGGCGCAGGCGCTGGAGTTCCTGTACCGGCGCGCGCCGGATCGGCTCAACCGGACGGTCGAGAAGCTGCTCGCCCAGGATCGCAGCAACGTCATCATCGCCCGGATCGCCTGGCTGCTCTCGCGGCACCGCCACGATCTGCTGTCGAGCTTCCTCGCTGATCAGCGAATGACCGGCAAGGCCGCATCCGGCCGCACGAGCTGGCTGATGCTCTGGGAGGGCAGCTACTACCGGTGGACGCCCGACCAGAACGCGCTCTACCGGCGCGCCCTCACCCGCGTCATCAACGATCCTGACCGCGACACCCCGACGATCCTGGAGTGTCAGGCGCGGCTCGCGGCGCTCTGCTACGGCGAGGACACCCAGCTCATCCAGATGGTCGATGACGAACGGCCGGTGGTGCAGGAGCGGGCGCTACGGGTGCTGGGGCGGTGCGATGAGTCGCGCGGGCTGCCGACGCTGCTCCGCTGCCTCGGGGACGCGCGGGCGCGGATCGCGATCTACGGGCTGCGGAAGGCGCTGAAGGAATTGCCGGGGGCGCGATCCCTGGAGGTGCTGAAGCAGGTGCCGCTCCAGAAGGTGACGGTGGCGAAGGAGGTCGTGCGGCTGCTCGGCGAATTGCGCGCCCCGGCGGCCTACGATCACCTGCTCTTGATGGACACCCCGACCCTCCACCGCGATATCCGCATCGCCCTGCTGCGCGCCACCTGGGATCACCTGCACCGGGAGTCCACCTGGTCGCTCTACCGGCGCGCGGCGGCAGGCCCGGACTGGATCCTCGCGGCGCGGGTGGGGGACGTCCCCCCCGACCGGCTGACCGTCCGCACCGACCGGCTGCTCTCGGAGGTCATGGCGCAGGTGGTGGAGCGGCCCGAGCCGGAGGCCCGGATCGATCTGCTCAACCGGGCGGCGTACCTGTCGATCCGCGACCCCGACAAGGTGTTCCTCGCCGCCTGCCGCCGGCGCATCGCCTCGGTCTATGACGACGAGGTGCGCGCGGCGGTGATGGCCCAGCTCCACCGCTCCGACGAGCGCGACATCCCGGCGTGGAAGGAATTTCTGTGTACGCTCGATGATGCCCGCGCCTGGACGGTGCTCATCGACACGCTGATCAGCCAGAACCCGCGCGCCCGCGCCCTTTACCTGGGGATGGCGCTCGCCGCCGCCGACGCGCTCGCCGATCCGCGCTGGCTCCCGCTGCGGCTCAGGCTGCAGGCCGCCGCGCTGGAGCCGGAGGCGCTGCCGGAGGCGCTGGCGGGGGAGGTGCGCCGCGCCGGGGGCGATCTGCCGGTCGATGCGATGAACATGGCGATGGTAACTGTGAAGAGCCTCCCCGCCGGGAAGCACCGCGCCGCCATCGACGCGCTGATCAGGCAGCCGGAGCCCGCGCTGCGGCGGCTGGCGGTGGCCGGGCTGGAGCAGGACGCCGCCCCCGGTCGCGGCTGGAGCGCGCGGCGGCGGAAGCTGCTGGCGCGGCTGCGCGGGGACGGCGACGCCTCGGTGGCGGGCGCCGCCGGGCTGATCTTCCCGCCGCGCGAGCAGGACGTGAAGCCTGACAGCGGGGAGGAGGCCGATCCCGGGGAGTCTTGATCGGGATGGGCGTGTTCGATCCTGACGTGATAGCGCGGCTTCATGCTGCTGCTCTCCCTGCTCCTCCCTGCCGCGCTCACCGGCTGCACCGACAAAAAGAGCGACGACTCCGGGACGGTCGCCGCCCCGCCCTTCGGCATCCCGCTGGTCGCGGACGGCCAGCTCTACGCCGGGGTGGCCTCCATCGACATCTCCCCGCAGATCACCGAGACCTTCCAGGATCTCAACGGCGATCACACCTTCAACGGCTGCATCAACGAACCCGACGGCCCCTCCTCCGGGCGGCCCGGCTGCGATGAGCCGTTCAACGACGCGAACGGCAACGGCGTCTTCGACGCGATCTGGATCGCGGGCTACGGCAACATGCGCGGCGCGATGTCCGTCCACGACCCGCTCTACGCCCGCGCGCTCGTCCTGGCGCTCGACGGCGAGTACATCGCCATCGTCAGCGTCGACAGCATCGGCCTGCTGGAGAGCCGCACCCGCGAGGCCCGCGCCCTCCTCGCAGAACAGAACTTCGACCCGGATCGCGTCCTGATCTCCTCGTCGCACTCGCACCAGTCCCCCGACGTCATCGGCATCTGGGGCGATCAGGACAACCTGATCAGCGGCATCAACGAAGCGTATATCCAGACCCTCCCGCCCGCCATCTACGACGCCGTCGAGACCGCCGCCCGCAGCATGGTGCCGGTCAGCCCCACCGTCGGCCAGATCGCCATCTCCTCGGTCGATCCCGACTTCAACGGCACCTTCTTCGGCGGCAACAGCCCCAACCCCCACCAGATCGGCACCATCGACGACATCCGCGACCCGGTCATCGTCGCCGACCTGATGACCGCGCTGGCCTTCGACGGCCCCGACGGGCGCCTCGCCACCGTCATCAACTTCGCCTCCCACCCGGAGGTCGTCGGCGACGACAACGACGCCGTGTCCGCCGACTATGTCAGCTTCCTCCGGGAGACCGTCGAGGCCGAGCAGGGCGGCACCGCGATGTTCCTCGCCGGGGCGCTCGGCGGCATGCAGTCCGCCGTCACCTCCGCCCTCCCCGCTGTCAACGAGGACGGCAGCCGCGTCACCGACGAGAACGGCGACACCGTCTGGATCAACGAAGAGAGCTGGGAGCTGGCGCAGTCGCAGGGCGTCCTGCTCGCCCAGTCCGTCCCCGCCGCCCTCACCGATAACCAGGCATGGGATCAGATCTCCATCCGCCACCTGCCGCTCAACATCCCGGTCAGCAACATCTTTTACAAGCTCGCCTTCCGGCTCGACCTGCTCGACACCTCGGTCGACGATCTGCTGCAGGACGCCTCCTGCCCCGGCTACGGCACCGACCCCGACGTCTTCGCCTGCGTCCCCGCCGGGATCTGGCTGGTACAGCTCGGCCCCGTCACCCTCGCCACCTTCCCCGGCGAGCTGCTCCCTGAGCTGTTCTGGGGCGTCCCCGATGAACCCTCCATGTCCGACGCCTCCCTCCGCACCGGCGATCCCCGCTGGGACGAGCACGACGCCGACTGCGACGGCGTCGCCTTCGCCGACTGCAAGGGCGCCGAGACGGTCGGGGACTGTGACTGCCTCCACTACCACGCCGAGCCCTACACCATCTCCGACGCAGGCGCCCCGCCCCTCGACCAGATCCTCCCCGGCACCTACCGCGTCGCCGTCGGCATCACCAACGGCTACTGCGGCTACATCGTGCCGTTCCCCGACTTCAACACATACGTCAGCCAGCTCACCGACGACGGCGACCACTACGAAGAGACGAATTCCTGCACGCCGCAGTTCGCGCCGCTCGTCCAGGAGGCGTACCTCTCGCTGACGGGCAATTGACGATGCCGGACGCGCCCGCCGGGACGCCGCCGGAATTCCCCGGCATCGACATCACCGTCCCCTTCGCCCACGTCGACCTGTTCGGCCACGTCAACCACGCCCGCTACCTGGAGTACATGGAGCAGGCGCGGTTCGCCTGGTGCGCCCACATGGGCCTGCCCGCCGCCGACATGATCCGGCAGGGCTTCGGCCCCGCAGTCGTGCGGGCGCAGATCTCCTGGCGGCGCGAGTGCCGCATGGGCGATCAGCTCCGCGTCACCGCGATCCCGCTCTCAGCCCGCCGGGGGATCGGGCGGGTGCGCCAGGAGATCTGGCGCGGCGGGGAGCTTTGCGCGGACGGAGAATTGTCCTTCGTGATGCTGCACCTCACCGACCGCAAGATCCTGCCGCTGCCGGAGATCTTTTTGCGAAGCATCCCACCTGATCAAACAGCCGGAACCCCCGGATGAGCGCCACATCCCCAGCGTGACGAATGACAAGCAGGGGAGGGGGCGCGTAGCGGGGGGCGTCGGGGGTCGCACTGCGCCGGGACGCCTCGCCCCGGACATGCGACCCGGGCCCCCCCGCGTCAACAGCCCCCGTACCCGGCGCTATCTGTCAACACTCTGATATCTGCTCAAAACGATCCGGCCCATGAAGAGCGTGTTGCCCACCAGGTACCTGCGCCAGAGCCGCCGGGGATCGGTGAGCAGCCGGGCCAGCCACTCCTGCCGGTTGTAGAGGAAGGCCGGGCCGCGCGGGACGGCGCCGCTCAGGAAGTCGGCGGTAGCGCCGAGCACCCAGACGACGGGGGCGCGGAGGCGGGCGCGGTTCTGGGCGACCCACTGCTCCTGGAGGGGCGTCCCCATGCCGACGAGGACGATGCGGGGATCGGCGGCGTTGACGCGGTCGATGAGCGCGTCGTTGGCGGGGCCGTCCTTGTCGTGGAAGCCGTGCTCGGTGTGGACGGAGAGGCCGGGATTCTGGCGCTGGAGGGTGGCGGCGGCGGCGGCGGTGACGCCGGGGGCGCCGCCGATCCAGGCGATGCGCCAGCCGTCGGCGGCGGCGCGGGCGGCGAGATCGTGGATCCAGTCCGCGCCGGTCATCCGGGCGGGGAGGCGGTGGCCGAGGAGGCGGGCGCCGAGCCGGACGCCCTCGCCGTCGCAGTAGCACAGCTCCGCGCCCTGGAGGAAGCGCTGCAGAGCGGGGTGCCTGGCCGCCTCGTTGGCGACATGGATGTTGAGGTAGGCGACGGTGGCGCCGCCGGGGGGCGGGTCGCTGCTCAGGGCGGCGACCGCATCGATCAGCCCGACCCGGTCGAGGACGTCGAGGGGCAGCCCGAGGAGCCGGACGCGGGCGGGGCGGGCGGGCAAGCGGGCGCGGTTACTGGGTGACCGCGACGCCCGCGACGGTGTAGAGGCCGGAGAGGCCGCTCGTCGCGTTGTTGTAGTCGATGGCGCCGGTGCCGGTCTTGACCCGGCTGACGGAGACGATCAGCAGGTCGCCCGCGCTCCACTGAGACCAGATGTTCGGGACGGGAAAGCTGCCGTCATCGCTGGCCGCGCAGCTCACCGTTTCCAGGAGGGTGGTCCCGGCGGCGTTGTAGAGCTGGAGGCTGATCAGGATGTAGTCGCCGGGGTTGGGGGTGCTCCAGCTCAGGTTGAGGTTGGAGCGGCTGACGTAGGGGACGTTGGCGTTGCCGATGGCGGGGGAGGAGACTGAGAACGAGCTGGGGGTGCGGAAGGCGCCGTTGACGGTGAGGGCCGGGAAGTCGGCCATCGCGGGCATCTCCAGATCGTAGCCGTTGTTGGTGAAGTAATCGCGCGAGGTGAGCGGGCTGGCGGTCGCGGTCTGCCAGCGTCCGTTCGCGTTGTTCCAGGTGAGGCTGATGTCCCCGGACGCTGCGCTGGTGATGGTGCTGGTGCCGTTGCCGGTGTAGACAGGGGGGACGTTGGTCGGCGAGTAGTCGAGGTTGCAATTGTTCATGTTGTTGCTGTACAGCTCCCACCACTCGAACGGGGAGGGTTCAGCGAGCTGGTAGAGGGCGGCGCTGCCCTCGGACACCGGGTTGCGCCAGCCGCTCCCGACGAGCTCTACCCACTCAAACACGCCGAGGGTGCCGTACTGCCCGGTGCCGTCGAGGTAGTAGGTGAAGGCGTTGGAGAGCGTGTCGTCGTCGTTGCCGCGCGACACGGTGACATCGTAGCGGCCCGCTGTGCTCTGCGAGGGGGTGTCGAGGGTGATCTGATCGGCCTGGACGCGCACGATGCTGGCGCTGCGGCTGCCGAAGGTCACGTCCACGGAGTTGTCGAAGCCCGCGCCGTAGACGATGGCGCGGACGCCGCCGTCGGTGGTGCCGAAGTCCGGGGAGATGGAGTCGACCCGCACCGGATCGGCGTCCGCGTCGCTGTCGCTGTCGCCATCGGCGTCGCTGTCGGTGTCCGAGTCGCTGTCTCCGTCGCTGTCGCTGTCGCTGTCAGCGTCCGTCTCGCTGTCGAGCGGGCCGGTGTCGCCGGAGGGAAAAACGACGGGGTCGAGGCCACAGGCGGAGAGCGGGAGGAGCACCAGGATCAAGCGGTTCACGATGGGCCTGCTGGAGAGGAGGGAAACCGATTGTAGCCGGATCGATGGCAGATTGCTATCTCCGCGACGATGTCACGCGCTGACCCGCCCCGGCGGGATGGGCGGCCGGGGGGGCGGCGCGCTGTCGCCGAGGAAGCTCAGCAGGCGCAGGCCGCTCTGGAGCTTGTGGCGGAGCTGATCGGGGTTGCGGACGCTCTGGAGCTGGAGCCAGAGCGCGCGCGGGTGCAGGTACTGGCTGCCGTAGGCGAACTTCAGCGCAAAGCGGAGCTGCTGAGCGGAGAGGTTCGGGAGGTTGACGATGACCTCGCGGGCGTTGTCGGTGGGCGTGAAGTCGCCGTGGATGAACCAGCCGTTCTGGATCGCCTGATCGTAGAGCTCGGTCGAGGGGGAGGGGAGGGCGACCGAGTAGTGGACGAACGGCGTCTTCAGGCTGCGCGCGACGCGCCAGGAGTGGAGCAGGCTGCGCCAGGTCTCGTTCGGGGAGGCGCCCATCAGGACGCTGACCTCCGGCTCCACGCCGTTGGCGCGGCAGACCTCGACCGCCTTCATCACATCCTTGACCTTCAGATCCTTCTGCATGTCGTCGAGCAGCCCGTCGTCGAAGGACTCCGATCCCATGTACACCATCCGGCACCCGGCGCGGGCCATCGCCTGGATCGTGGGCGGGTCGTGCAGCATGTTGGCGCGGGCGAGGCAGATCCACTTCAGGCCGAGCGGGGCGATGCGGTCGCAGATCTCCTGCGTGCGGGCCTTGCCCCAGGTGAAGATGTTGTCGGCGATCTCGACGCTGCGGTAGCCGAGGGCGGCGATCTGCTCCATCTCGGCGACGATCTGGTCGACGGTGCGCTTGCGGAGCGGCGGGCGCTCGACGTAGGTGGGCTGGAGGCGCTTGTACTCCAGCTCGATCTGCTGGTCGATGGCGTTCGGGGTGCAGAACGTGCAGCGGAAGCCGCAGCCCCGGCTGAAGACGGCGGTGGTGATCGGGTCGTCAGGCAGGCGGTTGGCGCGGTACTTCCCGCGCAGCAGGCGCCGGTCAGGGATGGGGAGGCGCGAGACATCCAGCAATTGCCGGAAGGCGCCGCGCCTGATCTCCGGGCTGCTGCCAGTGTTGTCCCGCCATGCCAGCCCGTCCATCTGCGACGGGTGGAGCGGCGCGCCCTTCCAGGCGAGGGAGCGGCCCGGCTCGCGGGCGGTGCCAGGGGCATCGTCGACAAAGATCCGGCCGATCCAGTGCTCCGCCAATTCCAGCAGCGTCAATTCCGCCTCGCCCAGCAGGCAGAAGGTCTGCCCGGTGGGATCGGCCTGGAGGAATTCCTCCGGCTTCCAGGTGGCGGCGGTCCCCATATAAACGGCCTTCACCGCCGGGTTGCGCCGCCGAACCTCGGCCACCGCCCGCATGTCCTCCTCAGCGGACAGGTAGACCGCCCAGGCGCAGACCACGTCCACCTGCCCCGCCTCGCGGTCGAGCCACGCCTCAAAGGCGGCGGCGTCCACGCCCTCAGCGGGGCAGTCGAGGAAGTGGATCTGCCAACCGGCGCGGGCATGCAGGAAGCTCGCCACCTGGAGCAGGTGGATGGGCGGCTTGTAGTCGAAGCCGTAGTTACAGCCGTAGACCCGGTCGATGGGCTGGCGGCGGCGGTTGTAATCAGAGGGCGGTACGAGGAAGAGGGCGCGCATCGGCTCAGTTTCCGTGGGTATCGGGTTCAGAGTGTGCCATAGATCTCTATCAGCTGTGCGGCATGTTGCGCCGGATCATGGATCTTCTCCACATTCTGCCGGGCCAGCTTACCCATTGCGGCGGCCTCCTGCGGGCGATCGAGCAGGCGCCGGATCGCGACGGCCAGCGCCTCCGCGTCGCCGGGCGGCACCAGCAGCCCCGTCCGCCCGTCCTCGATCATCTCCGGGATGCCGCCGATCCGTGACGCGACGACCGGGCGCGCGCGGGCCTGCGCCTCCAGCACCGCGTAGGGCTGGTTCTCCGGCCAGAGGGAGGGCACGATCACCGCCGCCGCCCCCGCGATCCGCTCGCTGACCTCCTCCACCGGGCGCTGCCCGTGCCACCGGATCTGCGCGGGCAATTCGCGCGCCAGCCGCGCCCGCTCCGGGCCGTCGCCCAGCACGTCGAGCGCCACCCCCGGCAATTGCCGCAGCGCCCGGATCAGCGTCTCCACGCCCTTCGGCGGCGTGAGCCGTCCGGCCATCAACAGCGAGGGCCGCGCCGGATCGGGCGCCGGATCGGGACCCCCGGTGAGCGCCGGCAATTCCACAGGGTTCGGCAGGTGGATCAGCCGCTCCGCCGCGATCCCGTCCTCCCGCAGCCGATCCAGCAGGAAGCGCGACGGGCAGATCAGCCGATCCGGCAATTCTGCCACCCGGAGCCGCCGGTGCAGCGCCTTCTCCATCGCCACGAACCCGCTCTGGAGCAGGCTCCCCTTCTTGCAGCGGTGCCGGACAGCCTCCTCATAGTGTCCGCCGACGCAGCGCGTACAGGGCGCGCCGCCGGTGTAGAGCAGCCCGTCCGGGCAGATCAGCTCGTAGTCGTGGAGCGTCCAGACCGTCGGGACGCGCCGCCGCCGCAGGACGGCCAGCACCGAGGGGCTGAGGTGGCGGTGGAGGTGGTGGGCATGCGCGGCGTGGATCGCCCGGTCGCCGGTGTGCTGATCGAGCAGCCGCTCCAGCCGCTCCGCCGCGTCGGTCGACCAGAGCGCGCCGAGCAGGGTGGCGGGGCGCGGGCGCTCCGGGTCGTTCCAGGGCGGGAAGAACGCCTCCTCCGTCACCGGGAGGTTGTCCGGGTGGCGCATCGCGAACGGGATCAGCCGGTGTCCTGCAGCCCGGAGCGCGCGCGCCTGCGTGAACAGGCAGGTGGTGTCCCCGCCGCGCGGGTACAGGAACGAGTTGAGCAGCAGGATGTTCACGCCTGAGCCTCCGGCCAGCGCACCGCCAGCCCGAGCAATACCACGAACGGCAGCGCCAGCAACACCATCACCGGATCAAACAGCCGCTCCGGCGCGAACGGCTGGAGCGCCGCCGCCAGCCCCGCCGACGCCCCCATCACCCCGAGCGTCGGCCACCAGCCCCCGCCCCGCCGCTCCGGCAGCAGCGACAGCGCGATCCACACCACCGCCGCGTTGCAGAAGCTCGTCGCCATCGCCAGCCCCGGCACCCCGAAGCGCGGTCCGAGCGCCATGTCCAGCGCCGCGTTCATCGTGAACGACGCCACCCCCAGCAGCCCTACAAGCCGCTGCCGCCCCGCCAGCACGTGCACCTTCATCACCAGCGCCCCCACCAGCCCCGCCATCACCCCCGGCAGGAACGCCACCACCCCGAGCGCCACCCCCGGCGTGTGCGCCGGATCGAAGCGCCCCCGCTCGAACAGCAGCCTGCACACCGGCTCAGCCGCCACCGCCATCCCCCCCAGCATCGGCGCCGCCACCCGGATCACCCGCTGCACCGCCCGCCGCGCCAGCACCGGGCGCGCATCGGGCGCCGCCGCCGCGAGCCCCGCGTAGGCGACCATGATCAGCGACGAGTCCAGCAGCGCCTGCGGGATCAGCCGCACCCGATCCGCGTACTCCAGCAGCGTCACCGATCCCGGCGCCAGCACCGCCGCGAACCCCCGATCCACCAGCACGTTCAGCGAGACCAGCCCCTCCCCCGCGATCACCACCCACACCGCCCGCAGCCCCGCCCGCAATTCCGGGGGCAGCCCCCCCCGCCGCATCGGCAGGAACGCTGCGTACCACGCCGCCTCCATCAGCCCCCCCGCCAGCATCGCCGCCGGGAGCAGCCACAATTCCCCCAGCAGCCACGCCCCCCCCGTCGTCCCCACCGCCCGCAGCAGCGGCCCCAGCGCGCTCACCTGGAAGCTCCGCCGCACCTCGTTGGCCACCCGCAGGATCGTCCCCGCCGACATCACCGCCAGAAACGGGATCAACCCCCAGGCGAAGCGCTCCGTCAGCCCCCGCGTCTCCGCGTCGAAGTCCGTGATCCACGGCAGCGGGAATTGCAGCGCCGCCGCCTCCGCCGTCGCGATCCCGCCCGCCACCGCCGCCGCCCGCCACGCCAGCGACAGCAGCGGCGTCTCCGGGTTCGCCGCCAGCAGCGGGATCAGCACCGTCCCGAGCGCCGTATGCCCCACCATCAGCAGAAACGTCGGCACCCCCAGCGCGTAGTAGAAGGCGTCCATCTCCGCCCCCACCCCGAACCGCCCCGCCAGATAGATCGGCACCAGGAACGCCGCCCCCCGCGCCAGCAGTACCAGCGGCAGCAGCAGCAGCGAGCGCCGGGTATCGGAGGGTTCAGCCACGCACGTCCATCGCGCCGGTCAATAACGCCTTCCGCGCCCGGTTGCCGGACCGTGCTGGGCGCGATCAGCCGGAACGGATAACCGCCCATATGCTGCTCTCTCCCTGCTCTCTCTGGTGGTCGCTGCCCCTGACGCCAAGCCCGAGGTCAAGCCCGAGGTCAAGCCCGAGGTCAAGCCCGAGGTCAAGCCTGAAATCAAACCTTTCGGCTATGTCCGCCCCTCCGGCTACTGGATCGAAGACTCGGACACCTCCAACGCCGATCAGGACGGCTTCTCGCTCCAGACGCGCATCGGGATGAAGGCGAAGTACCGGGAGTGCGGGATCGAGGCGACCATCGAGGCGGATCTGACGCCGGAGTTCTCCCTGCGGGACGGGTTCGTCCTCGCAAAACCGGTGTGCTGGTTCGGGATCATCGCCGGGCAGTACAAGGTGCCGTGGTCGCTGCACCAGCTCAGCTCAGACTCCCGCCGCCAACTGCCGCTCTCCCCGCGCGTGGTGACCGCGACGGGGATCTCGCGGGAGCTGGGCGCGGGGATCGAGTGGCGGCTGCCGGTGGCGAAGAAGATCCGCGCCTCGGTGGCCTGGGGGATGTTCAACGGCGAGGGGATCAACCGGGCGCAGAACGTCAACCAGGACTTCTCCTACGCGCTGCGCGGGACGATCACCCCCTTCGGCGCGCGCGACACGGTCTTTGAGGGCGGCGACGGCAGCCTCTACCTCGGCCTCGGCGGCGGCTGGGTCTACAACCTCACCGGCGACGCGGAGAGCGCCATCGAGCGCAACAGCTTCGGCGCCGACCTGCAATTCGCCTGGCGCTGGATCAGCCTCCAGGGCGAGTACCTCGACACCGCCGTCTTCCACGCCAGCCCCGACGTCACCGACTTCCACATCCGGGGCGGGTACGCGCAGCTCGGGATGTTCATCCCCGCCGGATGGGCGGCGGAGCACCTGGAGATCGTCGGGCGCTTCGAGCAGTCCGACCCGAGCACCGCCTTCCCCGACGCCGGACTCATCGGCTCCGGCCCCGGCGCCATCCCCACCTTCCAGGCGGCGCAGCTCTGGACGGCGGGCATCAACCTCTATCTCCTCACCCCGCCTGCGGACGGAGCGACGCCCGCGCTGTTCCACGATGTGAAGCTCCAGATCGCGTGGACGCACCCGGAGGAGACGGAGGGCGGGACGATCACCGATGACAACTTTGTCGGGACGGCGACGGTCCGGTTCTGATCAGCAGGGCGGGGTTGCCTTGCGGCGAAAGCATATAGATGCTATCTGCTCAGGGCAACCAGGGAAGCAGAGATGAGCGCAGAGCAGTGCATCGAGTGTGGCGGGACCGCCGTTGAGAAGACCCGTCCGCTGCGGATCAGCCGTGGGGAGAATTCTGTCGTAGTTGACGCAGCGTATTGGAGCTGTGAGGGCTGCCCCCCGATCCCGGCGGCCGAGGAGGGCGGCGAGCCGACCCCGGCGCCGGTCTGCGAGTGGGTCGATCCGAAGCAGGCGCGGGCGGCGGAGCTCGCGGCGGCGGACGCCTGGATCGAGAAGTACGGCGAGCCGATGCCGCTCCCGAAGCGCCCGGGCCGCAAGACGGCGGAGCCGAAGGAGGAGAAGGTGCTGCTGCTGCTCTCGGCGCGGGAGCTCTCGCTGCTGGACACCGCCTGCGGGGACGGCTCCCGCAACGAGTTCATCCGGCAGGCGATCAGCGAGAAGATCGCGCGCGGCTGAGACTGCTGCCTGATCCGGACAGAACAGGATAGAGCGGCGGCATGTGGACGCTGCTGCTCGCCTGTTACACGCTGGAGAAGGTGGGAGACTCCCTGCCGGTCAACGACCCCTGCGGGGACATCTACGCCCCGCAAGCCGGGTTCTCCACGACCGCCCCGGAGGCGGCAGACCCCGACGCCCCCGCCCTCGGCGCCGCCCCTGCCCCCCGGCAGATCCACCTGAGCTGGGCCGGTGACCCCTCGACCACGCAGGCCGTCCTGTGGCGCACCGACGCCGGGACGATGCCGACGCAGATCGAGTACGGCCCCGAAGCCGACAGCGCTCCCTACGGTCAACAGAAGTCCGGCGCGAGCTTCCTGGCCGACACCACCGACACCACCGACGGGCGCATCCACGAGGTCCGGCTCTGCGGGCTGACCCCCGGCACGGTCTACCGCTACCGGGTCGGCGGCGAGGGCGCGTGGTCGCCCGACTACACCTTCACCACCGCCCCCGTCCCCGGCACCGTCCAGAAGTTCACCTTCGGGATCGCCGGGGACTCGCGCGACAACCAGAGCACCTGGGGCGAGCTCGTCGCGCAGATGGAGCAGCACGACCCTGCGTTCTACCTCTTCAGCGGCGACATGGTCGATCTCGGCGTGAACATGGAGGAGTGGGACGCCTGGTTCGCCGCCTTCGAAGGGGTCGCTGAGCACAAGCCGGTGATGCCCGTCCACGGCAACCACGAGTTCCTCGCGCGCCAGTACTTCGCCTTCTTCGCCCTGCCCGGCAACGAGCAGTGGTACAGCTTCGACTACGCGCAGCTCCACGTCATCGGCCTCAACGACACGGTAGCGGACGCCACCGACATCGACCTCCAGGCCACCTGGATGCAGCAGGATCTGGAGGCCACCGATCAGCCGCTCCGGGTCGTCTTCCACCACATCCCCGCCTACACCTCCTGCACCACCCACCCGCCCGACGCCCGCCTGCGCGAGAAGTGGTCTCCCGTCGAGGAGGCGGGCGGCGTCGCCATCGACTTCACCGGCCACAACCACAACTATGAGCGCTCGTACCCGATGAAGGGCGGCGTAGAGACCACCCCTGAGCAGGGGACCACCTACATCGTCAGCGCCGGCGCCGGGGCCGATCTCTACGACAACGATCTGTCCGAGCCCTACACCGCCACCGCCCATGTCGCCTGGCACTATGTAATCGTAGAGGTGGACGGCGGCACGATCACCACGACCGCCTACGATCTCGCGGGAAATGTGCTGGACACGTTCACCGTCACCCCTGTTTCCCGGTAGCCGGAGCGGTTAGCCTCGCCGCAGAGGTGTGCATGACCCCGCATGACGGAAACCCCGCCGAGAGTGATGTCATCTACGACTGGAACGTCCAGGGGCTCACCCCGGAGGCCCCGGCGCGCCGGGTGCTGGTCCACGATGAGACGCTCCGCGACGGCATCCAGTGTCCGTCGGTGACCGATCCGCCGATGG
>JBEIQZ010000790.1:0-1927 GCA_040376255.1 Alphaproteobacteria bacterium | reverse complement strand
GGCCGCTTCCGGGCGAGCGGCGCCGAGGGCGCCACCCCGGTCATCCACGCCGCCGCCTCCCGCCGCCGCTGTGCGGCGAGGGCGCGGCGATCGCGCACCTGCGGCAGCAACTGATCGGATCGCGCCACCAGCTTCAGCGCCTCCTCCAATTGGCGCGTCCCCTTCAGCCACCCGCCGATCTCGTCGGCCAGCTCCCGGGCGCTCGGGTAGCGGTCGGCAGGCTGGAACGACAGGCACCGCTCCGCTATCCCGATCAGCGCAGCCGGCACCGGGGCCAGCGGCTTGATCGGCAGCAGCTCCCCCCGCGCGGCGGTCTGGAGCGTCGGCTGCGCCTCCTCGCCGGGGATGGGCGGGTAACCGCACAGGATCTCGAACAGCACAGCGCCGAGGCTGAACACGTCCGACGCCGGCTTCAGCCGCCCCCGGTCGCCCCGCGCCTGCTCCGGGGACAGGTACCACGGCGTCCCGAAGCCCCGCACATGGGAGACGTCGCGCCCCACCGGCGCCGGGGCGTCGGGCACCGTCGGCTCTGCCGGTATCAGGTGTGTCAGCCCCCAGTCCATCACGAACACCTCGCCGAACGCCCCGAGCATCACGTTGTCCGGCTTCAGATCAAGGTGGAGCACCAGCTTGCTGTGCGCGTAGGCCATCGTCTCACAGACGCGGTGGAAGGCATCGATCAGCGACCGGAACGTCCAGTTGTGCGCCCGATCAGGACGCCAGCTCCCCCGGGAGACCTCCTGCACCCCCTTCATCGCCTCCCGCAGCGTCCGGCCCTGCACCTCCAGCATGGTGAACCCGACCCGCCCGTTCGGCAGCAGCCCCAGACAGTGCAGCGGCACGATGCCCGGATGCTGGAGGCGCGCCACCTGGATCGCCTCCCGCATGAACCGGTTGATCATCCCCGTGTGCGTCGACAAGTGCGGCAGCAGCAGCTTCAATGCCACCCGCCGATCCAGGAGCGGCTCGTCCACCCGGTACACCTCGCCCATGCCTCCGCGCCCGATCAGCTCTGCCCGATCCATCTGGATCGGAAGGATACCCATTTTATCTATTTTTTCTAAAAATGCATCATCAGCGCGTTCCAGACTCTCCTCCCGAGGCGCGCCAGCCGCCTGCCCGTCCGGCGACAGGGAGAGCGGCGGCGCCGTCGGCGGGACGGTCGACGGGGTCGGCGGAGGCGCCGTCGGCGGGTGCGTCGGCACCAGCGCAGCCGTCAGAGCGGCAGAAGCGCGCACCTCCGGCGTGTGGGTCCGCTCCGTATTGACCGGCACCGTCGCCTCAGCTCCTTGCGACAACTCAGCGATCAGATCGATGTCCCCCAGCAGCGAGCGGAGCTGCTGCTCAGAGATGCCATACTTCCACGCCAGCGCAGCCAGCCTCTTCTCCACCTCGTCCGGGATCAGCCGCGACTCCTGTCAATCTCACAGCGATTAACCCATCGTGGCGTTCCGCACAGGTTTCCGGTTAAGGGCTGTGCCGGAGGATCGATGGACCCCATCGAACAGACCATCAGCCAGATCATCGTCGCCATGCGCAAAGCCCCCCCCGATGACCGCGAGGCGCTCAAGCAGCAGCTCCTCAGCATCGCCGCCGGCTCCGAAACCGCCCGCGCCCGCGAACTGATCGAGAACATGAAAAAGAGCGAGCTCCTGGAGCTCCAGTGGGATTTGGAGGAGATCCTGGAGGCCACCGCCCCCAGGCGCCCCGAACCCCCCAAGAAGCCCGAACCCCCCAAGGTCGAGAACCCCAACCGCCCCCTCACCCAGAAGGATCTCGTCCAGGTCTACGACGACCCGCGCGGCATCATGCTCCACAAGTCCAAGGTCGGGAACCGCTGGTTCCTCACCCAGGTCGATCCCCGCTCCGGTCAGCCCATGACCATCGAGCTCAAGGCCCACGAGATCGAACAGATCCAGGCCCAGCT
>JBEIQZ010000672.1:0-2867 GCA_040376255.1 Alphaproteobacteria bacterium | reverse complement strand
GCGCGGCGGGCAGGTCACCCTCCTCGGCAGCCGCACCGATCCCGGCGACGCCCTCGCCGCCCTCGGCGCCGCCGCCCGCTACCTCCGCGCCGATCTCAGCGACCCCGCCACCCTCGCCGCTCAGGTCGCCGCCCTCAGCGCCGCCCTCAGCGCCGATCCCGCCTATGCCGGCCGCCCCCCCGCGCGCCTCATCCACGCCGCCGGGGTCCTCGCCGACGGCCCCGCAGGCTCCCTCGGGGCCGACGCCGTCCGCCGCGCCCAGACCCTGAAGGTCGACGCCCTCCGCCACCTCGCCGCCGCCTTCCCGCGCACCCCGATCATCGCCATCGGCTCCTACGCCGCCCGCTTCGGGAACGCCCTCCAGACCGAGTACGCCGCCGCCAACGAGGCGATGGCCTTCCTCGCCCGACAGCTCTCCACCCCCGCGCGCCTCGTCCAGACCCAGGTGTGGGGGCCGTGGGAGTCCTCCGACATGGTCGCCCGCGTCCCGCTCCACCTCCGTCGCGCCATGCGCGAGGACGGCGTCCTCTTCGTCGAGGAGCAGCAGGGCATCGCCGCCCACCTCTCCGCCTGGGCGATAGACGCCGCGATCCCCGGCGGCGCGCCCGGCCAGATCGTCCTCAGTGAGATCGTCCTCGGCCTCGATCTCCCCGCCGCCCGCCGGGTCTACGTCGAGGACATCCCCCTCGATCCCGCGATGGGCTGGCTCCGCGATCACGCCCTCTTCGGCCGCCCGACCGTCCCGATGGCGATGGTCGTCGAGTGGGCCGCGCAGTACGCCCGCCTCACCGGCCTCGCGCCCGCAGGCCCCGGCGCTGTCCAGATCCGCGACCTCACCCTCTATGAGGGCGTCGTCGTCGAGCAGCCGGTCATCGCGCGGCTCCGCCTGGAGAACGAGCGGTTCAGCGTCCATGTCGTCGCCCCGCCCGCCCCCGGCCAGCCCGATCAGGCTGCTCCGAAGCTCGCCTGGACCGCCCGCATCCTCCCCGGCGCCCCGCTCCCCTCCGGCGATGACCTCCCGCAGATCCCCGACAGCGGCGATCCGTCCCCGCTGTCCCTCGCCGACTTCTACGCAAAACACACCTTCCACGGCCCGCTCCTGCGCGGGATCACCGCCATCGGCGCCGTCGGAGAGGGCCACGTCACCGGCACCGTCCGCACCGGCAGCGCCGACGACTGGGGCGTGTCCGGCCCCTGGACCCTCGGCCCCCTCGCCATCGACTCCGCCCTCCAGCTCGCCGCCGTCTGGGCGCGCCTCCGCCGGGGACGGGGCGGCTTCCCCGTCCGCCTCGCCTCCTGGCAGCAGCGCGACGTCCCCCCCGGCACCGCCCTCCGCGCCCGCCTCGCCTTCACCTCCGCCCGGGCCGACCGCTTCACCGGCGACCTGATCCTGGAGACCCTGGACGGGCAGATCGTCGCCGTCGGCCGGGGCGTCGAGGGCGAGCTCCGCAGCGACGAGCTCCAGATCCCCGAGGAGCACTTCCGCTTCGACCTCAACCCCGCCTGGATCGACCTCTCCCAGCGGCTGGAGATGGCCGAGGCCACCGGCGTCCGCAGCCCCTACTTCAAGGTCATCGAGGGCGTCGCCCGCGACACCGTCCGCATCCAGGGCCGCGAGGTGCTCCACTTCTCCGGCTACAACTACGTCGGCCTCTCCGGTCACCCCGAGGTCACCCGCCGCGTCCAGCAGGCCGTCGTCGACTACGGCACCTCCGTCAGCGCCAGCCGCGTCGCCAGCGGCGAGCGCCCCATCCACCACGACCTCGAACAGCGCATCGCCGCCGCCCTCGGCGTCGAGGCCGCCCTCGTCTTCACCGCCGGTCACGCCACAAACGTCACCACCATCGGCCACCTCTTCGGCCCCAAAGACCTCATCCTCCACGATGAGCTCATCCACGACTCCATCTTCCAGGGAATGCGCCTCTCCGGCGCCACCCGCCGCCCCTTCCCCCACGAGGACTCAAAAGCCCTCGCCCGCCTGCTCGAACAGCTCCGCCCCCGCTTCGAGCGCGTCCTCATCGTCGTCGAGGGCGTCTACTCCATGGACGGCGACATCTGCGACCTGCCCGCCTACGTCGCCCTCAAGAAGAAACACAAGACCTTCCTCATGGTCGATGAGGCCCACTCCTTCGGCGTCATCGGGAAGAACGGCTACGGCGTCACCGAACACTTCGGTATCCCCGGCACCGAGATCGATATCTGGATGGGTACCCTCTCCAAGAGCCTCTCCTCCTGCGGCGGCTATATCGCCGGGAGCCAGACCCTCATCACCCTCCTCAAGTACACCGCCCCCGGCTTCATCTTCTCCGCCGGGCTCACCCCCGCCAACACCATGGCCGCCATCGCCGCCCTCGACATCATGGCCCGCGAGCCGCAGCACGTCAGAAAGCTCCAGGACAACTGCGCCTTCTTCTATAAAGAGTGCCAGGCCCTCGGCATCGACAACGGCCCCGCAAGAGGCGAGAGCGCCGTCGTCCCCGTCATCACCGGCAATTCCTACCACGCGCTCCTGCTCTCAGACGCCCTCCTCAACCGGGGGATCAACGTCCAGCCCATCCTCTACCCGGCGGTCGCAGACAACGCGGCGCGGCTCAGGTTCTTCCTGTCGTCGTTGCACTCGTTTGAGCAATTGGGCTATACGGCTCGGGTCATTCACGAGGAACTTTCGAGGATTCGCTTGGAATTTCCCGTCTGAGACGGGTGCTCCGGGGGCTGGCCCCCGGAAACCCCCCTTGTGGCCGGTGGCAGGCACCGGAGGCCGGGGGGTGGCCCCCCGAACCCCCACCCCGGCCCCCCCCGTGCCCCGCCCCCCCCGGGCCACTCGGGGGGTGGGCCCCCCCCGGGCGCCCCCCCCCCCGACGGCGCGG
>JBEIQZ010000037.1:0-19840 GCA_040376255.1 Alphaproteobacteria bacterium | reverse complement strand
GTCGTCGCAGTCGGTCGCGTTGTTCACATAGCCGGGGGGCTGATCGCAGTCCGCCACCTCCTGCGCCACGTCCCCGTAGCCGTCGATGTCGCCGTCCGCGTACCAGAACCGCGCCCCGACCGCGTCGCTCCCGTCGATCGCCCCGCTGCAGTCGTTGTCGATCCCGTCGCAGACCTCGGCGGCACCCGGGTTTATTGCTGCGTCCCCGTCGTCGCACTCTTCGCAGGCGGCGAACCCGTCCCCGTCCCCGTCCGCTGCCCCCGACAGACCGTCACAATTGTAGTCGGTCGGATCGGCGCAGTCGATCTCAGGCGCGCCCGGATGGATCAGCGCGCTGCTGTCGTCGCAGTCCCCGCCCGTCGCTGTGTAGCCCCCCGGCGCCTCACAGCCCAGTACGAAGCGCCCCTCATCGCCGTACCCGTCCCCGTCCGTGTCCGCGTACCAGACCGGCATGTCCTCCGGCTCATCGGCCACCCCGTCGCAGTCGTTGTCGATCCCGTCGCAGTACTCGACCGCATCCGGGTGGATCGCCGCCTCCCCATCATCGCAGTCCCCGGAGAGCGCGACGTAGCCGAGCGGCGCGCTACAGGCCGCCTGCATCGCCCCGCCGCCCCAGCCGTCGCCGTCCAGATCCGCGTACCACTCCCCCGCATCGGTCGCCCCGTCGTCCGCCGCCCCTGAGCAGTCATTGTCGACGCCGTCGCAGACCTCCTCCACGCCGGGGTTCACCGCTGCGTCGTCATCATCACAGTCTCCGTCCGATACGGTGAACCCGTCTCCGTCCCCGTCCGCCGGAACACCTGTGTCCCCCCCGCTGTCCCCGCCGCTGTCCCCGCCGCTGTCATCCGGCTGCGACTCTACCGGCCCGGTGTCTTTGACCCCGGACTCCTTGATCTGGATCTCCCCACCGTCACAGCCTGCCAGCACCAGCACCAACCAGGGAATCCGCCGCATGATCCTCTCACCGTTGCCCCACTATACCCCATCACCGCTCTGTCGTGAACCCGTCCAGATCCTCTTCTGTCGCCAGGCTCAGCACCGACTTCGCCAGATCGAACGCGAACCCCGCCCGCGCCAGCATCCCCAGATCCTTCTGAAAATTCGCCCGCCGCTCCCCTGCCGCCCGGATCGGCCCCAGCTTCTTCCGCCGCACGAGCGCCACGATGGCTTCGCGCTCCGCGTCGGGCCGCTCCTCCTTCACCACCGCCATCACCTCGCGCACCTGATCCTGGCTAAGCCCCTTCGACGCCAGCTTCGCCGCCACCTTGCGCGTCGATCCGCCCCGATCCTGCACGCCCCGCGCCTTCGCCGTCGCGTAGGCCGTGTCGTCCATCGCCCCGCTCTCCGTCAGCCCCGCCAGCACGGCGTCCACCCACCCCTCCCCCTCCCGCTCCAATTCCGCGCGGCTCTTCCCCTCCTCCGTCGCGAGCGCCTCCGCCGCCTTCTTCACCCGCTGCATCAGCAGCTTCTTCAGGTGCGCGGAGGTCGTCATCCGCTGCTTCAGGTACCCGGTCGCGACATTATGAAAATAGCGCTCCGTGAACTTCGGCGGTCGTTTCTTCGCAGGGGGACGGGCACGTGTCGGTCGTTCCATCCCCACAACCTAACCACCCGCCCCCTCCCAGGGCGGACAGATCCTGACCACCCCGGATATCACTTGATCTGGTTCGCCACCCGCTTCAGCTCCCGGATGCTCTTGATCTCGAACAGCTTCCCCTTGACCGCGAACGTCGAGAGCTTCTGCGCCTGCCGCACATACTCTCCGTACTGGTACGCCTTCCCCCAGAACCAGTCATACTTGCGCTGGTTGAAGATCCGCACGAAGCGATCCCCGGCCAGGAACTGTACGATCTCCTTCGGCAGATTGTTGAAGAGCGTCAGGAAGAAAAGGAAGTTCAGATAACTGCCGTTCGGCGTATGGAACCCCTTGCGGTAGATCTGGTTGTACTCGTCGTTCACGAACCCGTCTTCGATGGACTTATGGAAGAACTCCGTCCCCGGATACGGGATGAGCGAGGAGGGCAGCAGGTTGTACGGCGGCGGGAGCGTCCAGAGCAGGCGCAGCCCCTTCATCACGTCCTCGGTGGTCTCCCACGGGTTGTCGAGGATCATGTGGTAGTCCGGCACCTGGATGTTGTCCTTGTACTTGGAGATGATGTTCACCGCCTTCAGGAGCTGCTCGTTCGTCATCCCGCGCTTGTACATCTTCATCGTCTCGGTCGATCCGGTCTGGATGCCGAGCTCGGTGAAGCAGAGGCCCGCGTCGATGAGGGCCTTGTACTTGTCCTCATTGATGGTGGTGGGCGAGCACTGGGCGCGGAAGGGCAGGCCGATCTCGCGCTGCCAGACGGTGGAGAACTTCTGGATCTCCTCGGTGGATGTGGAAAAAAATACGTCATCCTGGAAGTGGATGATGCCGATCTCGGGGTGCTGCTGGGTGATGAGCTTGATCTCGCCGATCATGTGCTCGACGGAGCGGCGGCGGAGGTAGCTCTGGCCCTTGTAGAGATCGTGGTTGAAGGCGACGCCGCAGTAGGAGCACTTGTGCGGGCAGCCGCGCGTGATCATTGTCTTGTAGGCGGGCTTCAGCTCCCCGGTGCGGTCGGGGTAGGTCGGCATGATGGTCTTATAGAAATCCCAGTCGAGCCGCTTCAGGTGCTGCTTCTTCTCGTCGTAGGTCCAGTCATCGAGGAAGTCGTAGTCCTGCCAGGGGAGCGAGTCGAGATCCTGGATCAGCGGGCGGTGCGGGTTGCCGACGACCTTGCCGTTGGGCTTGCGGAACCAGAAATTGCGGATGTCGTAGTGATCCTTCCCGTCCTCCAGCCGCTCCACCAATTCCAGCAGCGCGTGCTCGCCCTCGCCGACGCAGATGCCGTCGACGAATTCGAGCGCCTGCTGGGGCATAGTGGTGGGGTGGAAGCCGCCCCAGATCAGGGGCTTGTCGGGGTAGCGCTTCTGGATGGCGCGGGTGGCCTGCACGGCGACATCGAACATCGCGGTGAGGAAGCTCATCCCCACCATGTCGGCGTCCTTGAGCAGCTCCAGCATGTCCTCGACCATCGTCTGCGGCATCTGCATGATGTGCGACTGCTGGAAGCGGTGGCCGTAGGTGTCGGCGGGGAGGAAGATCATCTGCGTCTGGTGCCCGTTCTGCCGCAGGTAGCCCGAGAGCGTGCGGATACAGGGGCTGTAGTGATCCATCGGGGTCGGGTTGATCAGGGCGATCTTCATGGCGGGACTGTAGCCGCACCGCCTGCCTTCTGCCAACCGTCTTCCTGCTGTACAGACTACACAGCGGGCAGGACGGCTGATTCCAGCAGCAGCAGCCGCTCCCCGTGCCGCACCTCCGCCCGGATCAGCGCGGGATCTCCGAGCGCCGCCCGCGCCGCCGCCGCATGCCCGCCCGCCTCCGACAGCACCAGCACCGCGCGCGGCGCGTGCCGGGGCCACGCCGCCGAGAACCGGCGCAGCAATTCCAGCGACGCCCCCGCCCGCATCGCGCGGCTCCACCGCGATCCGTCCGGCTCGCCCGGCCACCACGGCAGGTTCGCCACGACGCCGTCGAACCGCGCGCCCTCCATCGCGTCGAACAGATCGCTCTGCTCCACCCGGATCGGCAGCCTGCGGAGCGCGGCGTTGATCCGCGTGTTCCGCACCGCCTCCGGGTCGATGTCCACGCAGCAGACCTCGGCGCCCGCCTCCGCCATCGCCAGCCCCACCACCCCCGTCCCGCAGCCCACCTCCAACCACCGCTCCCCCGGCAGGATCAGCCCCCGCACCTGCTCTGCCAGCCAGCACCCCGCCACCGTCGCCACCGGATCGAACACCCCCGGCAGGATCAGCAGCGGCTCCCCCGCCACCCGCCGCACCCGCGCCCGCTCCGGCGCACGGGACTGCCGCCAGCGGGCCGCCCGGAACAGCAGATCCCGCGCGCGGGCCGCGCCCCTCACAGGCGCACCGGGATGCGCGGCCCGGCGCACGCCCCTTCGCGGATCGCGACGTCCTCCGCCGAGAACACCCGCCCGTCCACCTCCAGCCCCCGCAGTGAGGGCGGCCCCTGCCCGACCCGCACGATCAGGGCGAGGGACGACGGCTGGCCGTCATGCTCCGGTGGGACATATGCTGCTGCATCTTGTGATTTTTCGTCATGTGTATTTTCAGCATATTCCTCTCCGATATCTTCGATCCGCAAGCTGCCGCGCTCCGCCGCCAGCCGGAACGCCCGCCTGCCCGCGATCAGCCGGATCGCGCCGTCCGGCGCTGACACCGCTACCTGCCGCCCGGCCATCCATACGATCGCCGCCCGGCTCTCCGGATCGAGGAAGGGCGGCAGCCCACCCCTGGCTCCGGAGAGCCGCGCCGTCAGCGCCCGGATCTCCGGCAGCCCGAGCGCCCACGCCGCCGCGAGGTAGCCGATCCCGCCGACCCCGCAGACGATGACGACGTGGGCATGCCCATCGAGCCCCCACAGGATCGCCGCCAGCGCCCCGCCCGCGATCAGCATCCGCAGGTGCGCCCCGACCAGCCCCGGCCCGAGGCGGTCGCGCATCCCCCACAGCAGCACGACCGCCTCCCCGCCGACGGTCAGCGCGTGGGAGAGCGGCAGCGCCTCCACGCCCATCCCGAAGCCTCTTGTTAAAAGCGCGATCACCGGCAATTTCAGCAGCAGCGCGCCCGCCGAGGCGACGGCGGGCAGGCGCGTGCGCTGGAGCGCGTAGAGCACCGGGACGGCGAGCCGGTGGAAGCAGATGCCCCAGGCGGCGATCCCGTACATCCGGAGCATCGCGGCGGTGCCTGCGGTGTCAGCGGCGCTGAAGGCGCCGCGCTCGAAGCAGAAGGCGGTGATCGGCCCGGCCAGCGCCACAAAGGCGACGGCGCAGGGCAGCACGAGGAAGCTGTTGAGCCGGATGGCGCGCGTCAGGGTGTCCGTCGCCCCCGCATGATCCTGGCGGGCCTCCTGCAGCGAGAGGGTGGAGAGCGTCGCCGTCGCCACGCTGCCCGCCACGACCATCAGCGGGATCTGGACGAGCCGGAACGACAGCGAGAGCCAGCTGAGCGCGCCGTCCCCGAAGCCCGCCGCCACCTGCGACTCGATGAGCAGGCTCAGCTGAACCGTCGAGATCCCCACCAGCGCGGGCAGGAACGTCCGCAGCATCCGGGGGAGATCGGGGTGACCGGCGAAGGTCGGGCGGAGGCGGAACCCCTCCCGCCGGAGCGCGGGCAGCAGCACCGCGACCTGCGCGAAGCCGGAGAGCGTCGTCACGCCCGCCACCAGCAGGATCGGCGGCGCGCCCGTGAGCCGCTCCCAGGCGCCCGCCCCGAGGCAGGCCGCCAGCACCAGCAGGTTGAGCAGGTTCTGGCTCATCGCGGGCAGCAGAAACCGCCCCCGCGCGTTGAGCATCCCGCCCGCCAGCCCCGCCAGGGACAGACCGACCAGAAAGGGCGAGAGCCAGCGTGTGAGCTGCACCGTCAGCTCAAACTTCACCGGGTCCGCCGAGAACTCCGACGCGATCAGCCACACAAAGAGCGGCGCCCCGACCCAGAACAGCAGCACCGTCCCGCCCAGCACGACCAGCAGCAGCCCCAGGAAGGCGTTGGCCAGCCGCCACGCCTCCTCCTGCCCGCGCCGCTCGCCCGCGCCGAGGAAGGCAGGAACAAAGGCGTTCTGGAGCGACCCCTCGACCAGCAGCTCGCGCAGCAATTGCGGCACCCGGCTCGCCGCCTGGAAGGAGTCGCTGACCATCCCCGCGCCGAAGACGGCGGTGAACGCCACCTCCCGCGCCATCCCGGTGAACCGCCCGATCAGGTTCGCCGCCCCGATCCACGCCGCCGCCCGATCCGGACGCCCCCCGCGCTCCGCGCCCGCCCCGCCCTCCGCGCTCATGGCCGCTCCGGCGGACGGAACCACGCCCGCCCCCGGCTGAACAGCACCAGCGCGAAGCCCAGGATCACCGGAACCACCCACGCGATCTTCGGGATTACCAGCCCAGCCCGCCCCTCCATCCGCTCCGTCAGCGACGACATGCCCGCCCCCCGCTCCCAGATCCCCGCGCCCCGCAGCACAAGATCCACCCGCCGCCCCTCCTCGTCCCGCAGCCACGCCCCGTTGCGGTTCTGGCGCACCTGGCCGCCCTGCACCTTGAGCAGCGTCGTCTCCGCCACCACCCACGACCCGTCCACCTCCACCGCCGTCGCCACCAGGCAGGAGACATCGGGATAGTTCGCATTCTCCAGGCGGAGCATCCCCCCGCCCGCCAGCTCAGCCCGCCCCCGGACCGTCACCTCGGTGATGCCCGCCTCCCTGGACGGCTGGATCGGCGCATCAACCGGCTGCGGCGCCCAGGCCAGCCGCTCGCCGTCGCGGAACAGCCACAGCCCCGCGAGCAGCCCGCGCCGGAACGCCTCCGGATCGCCCGCCCCTTCCGCCGCGTAGCGCGCCTGCGGGATCTCAGCGATGAGGGTCGCCTCCAGCGCCGCCCGCTCCACGCGGAGCATCGTCCGCATCCCCACCCCTGCCGCCCAGGGGTTCGCCACCGGATCGCCCGCCGAGGGGTGCGCCCAGCCGATGCCGGACCACATGCTGCACCAGAGGATCACCGATCCGCTCCATCCGCGACCCGCCGGATCGCCGGGGCGCTCTATCGTGCCGCCCGCCGCGCCGCCTGCCGCGCCGTCCTGCTTTGCCGATCCGCTGTCCCCCGGCTACGCTCCCCGGGACACCATGCCCGACCTCTCCGGTTACTTCACCCCCCTCGTCCGGAACCTGCTGCTGGCGCTGGCGTTCGTGCTGGCGATCCAGTGGGGCGTCGGTCAGCCCTTCATCGACCTCCTGGCCTGGCACAGCCTCCAGGCCGGGTTCCGCCCCTGGCAGCCGATCACCTCGCTGATGATCGCCTCGCCCCGGCTCTCGGAGATGCTGTTCGACTGGCTGGTGATCGTCTTCTCGCTCAACGTCGTGCAGCGGGTGATGGGCGGGCGCGCCCTCCTCAACGCGCTGGCCTTCTCGACCCTGATCGCCGTCCTGCTCACCGCCCTGCTCGACATCGCCGGGCTGATCGCCCCGTCCATCCACGGCGGGCAGGGGCCGATCGTCACCGCGCTGCTCACCCTGTTCTGCTTCTCGATGCCGCAGGCGCGGGTGATGCTGCTGTTCGTCGTGCCGGTTCAGGCGTCGTGGATGGGCTGGCTGACCGGGGTGCTCGCGGCCTACCTGCTGGCGGCCAACCGGGATCTCGGCGCGGCGCTGATGTTCGGCGGCTGGATCGGCGCGGTGATGTGGACGCGGGGGATCGCGGACGGGTGGCAGCGGCGGCTGAAGCTGCGGTGGCAGCGCCACCGGATCGAGCAGCGGATGGGCCGTTTCTCGGTGATCGAGGGTGGGCGCAGCGGCCGAGAAAACAGCAGAGAAGACGGCTCAAAGCGTCGGGATGATTGGATTAACTGATGATCAGTATATTTCTGTGTCTGGCCGGGCATCTGTGCAGATCGTCCGCCGCCGCCGAACCGGGCCGGGAGCCTGACTGGGACAAGGCGGGGGAGGAGGCGGTGAGCCACCTCAGCGGCTACCTGTCCACAGACACGGTAAATCCCCCCGGGAACGAGCTGAACGGCGCGACCTACCTCGCCGGGCTGCTGGCGGCGGAGCAGATCCCCTACGAGATCGACGAGTTCCTGCCGGGGCGCGCGAACCTCTACGCGCGGGTGGCCGCGCAGATCCCGGAGGCGCAGCGGACGAAGCCGATCTGCCTGGTCTCGCACATCGACGTGGTGACGGCGGAGCTTGACAAGTGGCAGGAGGGGCGCGGGCCGCTGTCGGGGACGGTGGCGGAGGGCTACGTCTACGGGCGCGGGGCGCTGGACATGAAGGGGCTCGGTCTCATCGAGACAATGACGCTCATCTGGTCGAAACGGCTCGATATTTCGCTGAAGCGTGACATCATCCTGCTGGCGGTGGCGGACGAGGAGATCGACAGCCTCGGGATGCGGCACGTGGTGGAGAAGCGGTGGGCGGACTTCGGCTGCTCCCACGCGGTCAACGAGGGCGGGATGGGCATCCAGGGGCTGCTGTTCGAGGGGCAGACCGCCTGGGCGATCTCGACGGCGGAGAAGGGCGTGCTGTGGACGCGCATGATCGCGACCGGTCAGCCCGGCCACGGCAGCACGCCGCGCCCCGGCATGGCGCCGGAGAAGCTCCACCGGGCGGTGGAGGCGCTGTATCAGTACCGTCCGAAGCCACGGATCGGCGATCAGCTCATGGAGTTCCTGGCCCGCGCCGGGGCGGAGCGGGGCGGCGTGTTGAAGGGCCTGCTCGGCGCACCGGCCACGGTGCGGATGCTGCTGACGAAGCGGCTGATGTCCAACCCTGTCACCCGCGCCGGGGTCACCGACACCATCCACGTCACCGGCTTCGGCGGGGCCAACGAGCCCAACGTCGTCCCCTCCGAGGTGTGGGCCAACATCGACTGCCGCCTGCTCCCCGGCACCACCCCGGCGATGATGCTGGATCGGCTGAAGGATCTCACCAGCGACGTGCCGGACATCCGGTTCGAGGTGCTGTCCGAGAAGGAGTCCAACACCTCGCCCTGGGAGGACCCCTTCTTCGATGCGCTGGCGTCGAACCTCGTCGACGGGCGCGCCGGTCACTTCGCCGGGCCGGTGCTGTCGGTGGGCTTCACCGACTCGCTGTTCCTGCGCCCGCTCGGCGTCCACGCCTACGGGATCGCGCCCTTCGAGGTGACGGGCGAGGACATGGAGGGGATGCACGGCCACAACGAGCGGGTGTCCACGGCGAACGTGCGGGACGGGCTGCGGCGGCTCTACCGGGCGGTGATGCAGGTGTCAGCGCAATAATTCTGTATTATCGAATAATACCAACCACATCACAGGTCATTGCTCAGGATCTCTCTCAGGTATGCCAGGAAGCCAGGATCCGGCGTCCGGTCGGCGCGCTTGAGGAAGAAGTGTCCGCCGGGGAACTGGCGGACGGACAGGCCGACACCGCTGTAGCGGCCCCAGGCGGCCAGCCCGGCGGCGCCGACGACGGGATCGGCGTCTCCGCTGGAGGCATGGATCGGGATCGGCAGCGGCAGCGGCGGCGGCGGCGCCCAGGTCTCCAGCAATTCGAGATCGGCCCGGAGCGTCGGGAGGAACAGGCGGAGCAG
The DNA here is from genome assembly GCA_040376255.1 of Alphaproteobacteria bacterium. Classification (GTDB taxonomy): domain Bacteria; phylum Myxococcota_A; class UBA796; order UBA796; family SXON01; genus JBEIQZ01. The sequence continues at coordinate 10,679 of JBEIQZ010000037.1, read as the reverse complement.
CTCGCGCTCTTGAAGCAGCTGCTCAGGGATGCCGCCGTAACGTGTCTGGATCTCTTGTAAAAACTCATCCTCCGGGAGCCGGTGGAGCGCCCTGCCGATCGACGCGCCGGGGGCCGCGCGTCCGCTGACGATCAGGCGGGTCGGCAGGGGGAGGCCCTGCGCGTGCAATTCCTGCACCAGCGCGAGCGCGATCCCCGCACCCATGCTGTGCCCGTAGAGCGCGAAGGGCGCCGGGACCGCCTCCAGCGCCGCGACCAGCTCGTCCACCAGCGCGTCCATGCGGCGGATCGGCGGCTCGCGGAAGCGGCTCTCGCGACCGGGGAGGAGCAGCGGACAGACCTGGACGCCCGGCGGCAGGTGCGCGGGCCACGCGCGGAACTCGTTGGCGCCACCGCCGGCCCAGGGCAGGCAGAGCAGGCGGAGGCGGGAATGCGGATCGACGGGGCGGAGCCATGCGTTCGGTGCGTCTGCGGACATCCTTTTTGCATATCGCGCCCTGCAGACGCCGTCCCTGCGCCTGCTCATGGCTATCCGGCCCCTGCGGGATGCGATAGGATAGCGGCATGCGGCTCCGCCTGAACTCCTCCCGTCCCCTGATCCTGCTGCTCGCGGCGCTCTGGTCGCTCCCTTCGCTCGCGGGGGTGCTCCGCATCCCCGGCCCGCCGATGCTGGCGGACGGGGTGACGACGACGACGGTGCTGCTCTATGTTGACACGCCCGATCCGAAGGTGAAGATCAAGGCCGACGCCGGGAAGGTCGGCGGGGTGGAGCTGGGCGCGGGCGGGATCGTCGCCTTCGCCTTCACGCCGCCCGCCGTGAGCGCGCCGCAGGCGGTCAACGTCCGCGTCAACGTCAACGGCGTCGAGACGGTGGTGGCGCTGCCCGCCGCGCCGCCCGCCGCCGGGGCGCTGGAGATCACCGCCGATCCGCCGGTGGTCGCCGCCGGGGGCAGCGCGATGATCCGCATCCGGCCCTCCGGCACCTCCCCGGTGCGCGCCGAGGGCCGCCGCTTCGCGATCGCGGTGTCGGCGGGGACGGTGGACAGCCCGGTGCCTGCCGGGGACGGCACCTGGATCGCCCGCTACACGCCACCGAAGGGGATGACCGAGCCGATGATCGTCGGCATCGGCGCCATCGACCTCGCCTTCCCCGACCGCATCATCGGCGTCAGCACGCTGCCGGTCACGCTCAAGAAGTCCGTCAGCTTCAACGTCCAGCCGAATTCCTCCAACGTCCTCACCGTGAGCGACCGCAGCTACGGCCCCTCCAGCGCCTCGCCCGCCGGGACGGTCGCCTTCGACGTGGAGCTCGACCCGCGCATCACCACCGCCCGCCTCCAGAGCGTCAACCCCGACACCTCCCGGCTCGACGAGACCCGCCCGCTGCCCGTCCTCGCGCCGCCGCAATTGCTGATCCTGCCCGGCTCCGCCGCCGCTCCCGGCCAGAGCAGCCTCCCCGTCCGCATCCTCGTCGTCGATCCCGCGAAGACCACCGCTGAGGCCGCCCCGCAGCTCACCGCCAGCAAGGGCACCTTCCTGCCGCTCCAGCAGCAGACCCTGCGGCCCGTCAACGGCGAACGCCTCTACCTCACCACCCTCCAGCTCCCTGAGATCCCCGGCGAGCTGGTGCTGAGCGCCACCATCTCCGGCGGCAGCCTCACCGCGAAGTCCGAGCGCAAGCTCCGCGCGCTGGCCGGCCTCCCGACCGTCAGCCTCACCGCCAACCCGCCCGACCTCGACCCGAAGCTCACCTCCTTCACCCTCACCGCGCTGGTGAAGGACGGGCGCGGGGTCGCGCTCCCCGGCAAGGCGCCGGTGCTCTCTGCGGAGGGCGCGACCCTCTCCGGCAGCGTCAAGGACAACAAGGACGGCAGCTACACCTCCATCTGGAAGCGCAGCAGCGGCAGCGAGGTGCGCGTCTACGGCGTCCCGGCCATCGAGGCCTCCGCCGGCGCGCCCGCCCGCCTGCTGGTCTGGGGCGCAGCGCCCGCCGTCCGCACCGGCGGCACCCTCACCGTCACCGTCGCCGCCGTCGATGCCTGGGGGATCGGCGTTCCGCAGGTCAAGCTCAGCCTCGGCGTACCGGTCGGGGACGGCAGCCTGCCGCCGGAGATCACCACCGACGCGCGCGGCCTCGCCCGCGTCACCTACAAGGCCGGGAACGGGATCGGCCTCGTCGGCCTCTCCGTCGAGGGCGGCGGCATCCGCACCGAGCTCGCCCTGTTCCAGAGCCCCGAGGGCAACGGCCAGTTCCCGCCCATCGGGGACGCCGAGGAGCTGCGGCTGATCGCCGCCTGGAAGGCAGCCTGCCCAGCGCTGATCCTGGTGCCGCCTGTCCCGGTCGCCGCGCCCGTCCTCTCCACCCCCGCCAGCCCGGTCGTCGCCACCGCTCCGGTCACCACCGCTCCGGTCGCCACCCCCGTCCCGGTCGCCACCGCCCCCGTCCCCTCTGCTGATCCGGTCACCCCCGGCGCCACCCCCGGCGCCACCGCAGCCACCCCCGGCGCGAAGGCTGACCGCCCGAAGCCCTCCCCCGGCAGCGGGGAGATCGCCCCCTTCCGCGCCGCCGCCACGCTGACCAACCTGCGCGGCACCTTCCTCCAGGACAGCAACGGCCAGGACGGCCTGCTCGGATCCGCCGAGTCCTCCGCCCCCGCGATCGGCTTCTTCGGGCTGGCGGCGGACACCCGCTACTGGTTCACCGGCGGCGACTGGGGCAAACTCGGCGCGGAGGCGCGGTTCAGCGGCTCCCTGGAGCTCGTCAAGGTGACCGACGAGACGCGCCCCAACCTCCCCCTGGAGGCCAGCGGCGGGCTGCGCTACGCCTGGGTCAAGGGGCCGTTCACCGTCGAGGGCGGCCTCGGTATCCTCTACAGCAGCTTCACCCTGCTCCGCTACTCGGATGAGACCCTCTCCGACGTCGCGCTGGTGCGCCTCAGCCGCCTCGGGATGCGCCTCTCCGCCGGGGTCGCCGCCGAGAAGGGCCCGTTCCGCGCCGCCTTCGAGCTGTCTGAGGGCTTCGTCCTCTTCCCCGGCATCACCCAATTGGAGCTCGACCTCGACTACACCTTCAAGGCCCCGCTCACCCTCCACCTCTCCGGCCTCTATGACCTCCGCCGCACCAGCTTCACCGCCGGATCAGAGGGCGCAGGCTACGTCAAGCAGAACCGCCTCGGGCTGGGCCTCGGCGTCGGGGCGGTGTTCTGATGTGGATGCTCCTCGCCTGCGTGTCCACCGGAAAGCCGCCGGAGTCCGAACCGGTCGGAGACGACTCAGAGACGACCGTCCCCGACGCCTGCCCCGGCGATCCGGCCATCGAGATCGGCAGCGGTGACCGCGAGTTTGTCACCATCGCCGACAACGATCAGCTCCCCCTCATCCACGGCCCCCAGGGCGGGAACCACATCCTCGGCGCGCTCCGCGTCTGGAACATGAACCCGATCGTGCTGATCCACTATACGATCACGCGGATCGACAACGGCTATCTGTTCTCTGACAACACCTACCGGCTGGAGATGGTGCCGGAGGCGGAGTGTCAGCATTATTACATAAATATCTACGGGTATATCGGGTTCGCCGGAGAGGGGACGGGGTCGCAGGACGTCGTGCTGGATGTGATGTGGCACGACGCGCTGATGCAGATGGAGGTGGAGGATCTGGAGGGGAACGTGCTGGTGGATGATCGGGTGATCGTGCCGGTGCCGGAGGATCCGCCGGAATAATCACAGCTCCCCTCACTCCACCCGCACCCGCTGCCTCCCCTCCACCCCGAACCCCTCCACCCGCTCCCCCCCCGGCAGCACGATCGTCAGCCGATCCACCACCGGAGCCTCCCCCAGCCCGAAGTGCATCCTGGGTCGTTTTTGCGCCGCGAAGCTGCTGTCGACCTTCGCCCACTGGGTCTGCGTGAAGCCGCCCGCCTCGACCTCGACGCGGCTCCCGATGGGGGCATCGACCTCCAGCCAGGCGTTTGAGGTGCAGCCCTCTGAGACATAGATCCAGGGCGGGCGCTCGACGGCGGGGATGATGAAGTCCTCCAGGCCGTCGTCATTGAGGTCGATGGCGACCGCGCCGCGCTGGGAGGACTCGCCGGTGAGGCCGATCTGCGGGGCGACATCGGCGAACATGCCGTCCTCCTGCTGGCGGAGGAGCTGCACGGGGGCGTCGATGTGGGGGAAGGTGTTGCCGGGGTTCCAGCGGTCGCCCTGGACAGAGAGCAGATCGCGGAGGCCGTCGTTGTCGTGATCGACGAAGAGGCCGCCCCAGCCGGTGAGCGGCTCGGTGACGCCGCCCGCGTTGCGGAGGATGGTGACATCGACGTAGGTCCCGTCCGGGAGGCGCTGGAGGAGGGCGTTGCGGGGGTTGCCCGCGACGTAGAGATCGGGCAGCCCGTCGCGGTTCCAGTCATCGACATCGACGCCCTTGCTGTTCATGAGGACGGTACAGAGGCAGTCGGCGCCCGCGTCGACCAGCGTCCCGCCCTCGTTGCGGAGCAGGGTGCTGGGGCCGTAGAGGGAGCCGAAGTCATTGACCAGGTAGAGATCCTGATCGCCGTCGGCGTCCTCATCGAACCAGACCGCGTCGAAGCCGTGACGGAGGCCGGTGGCCTCGGGGATGGCGCCCTCGACGATCTGCACCCCGGCGCCGTTGATCGTGTACATGGCGTCGTTGTAGCCGACCTCGGTGCGATCCTCGTTGTAGGTCAGCGGCATGTACAGCTCATAGAGCCCGTCCCCGTCGAGGTCGCCGGGGCTCAGCTCCTGGGCGAAGTCGAGCGAATTGTTCTGCGTGGACTCCAGCGGCACCAGCTCAGACATGGAGAACGCAGTCTCTTTGTTGATCAGCACATAGGGGGCCTGCCCGCCGACGAACACGTCGGTGTCGCCGTCCAGATCGGCGTCGGCCAGCCCCACGCCCATGCTCGGGAGATGTCCGGTCAGCTCCTCCCAAAGGAAGCCCTCTGCGGACGGGTCGGCATAGTGTAAAAACTTCTTGCCGAACAGGTGGAACACCACCATGTCCAGCCGCCCGTCCCCGTTGAAGTCATCGACGCCGAGCGCCGGCCCCTCCTCGTGGGTGACGTAGACGAGGCCCGGATCCTGCATCCCCCACGCCTCGCCCACCTCGCGCCACGCGGGCGCGGCCAGCGGTGCGTCGCAGACCTGAGCGCCGCCCTGCACGATCCGGGGATCGATCCCTGTCGGCAGGGTGCCGGTGTCGTCGGTAGAATCAAGCGCAGCGGACTCTTTTTCGCTTTGGCAGGCCAGCAGAGCGGACAGGGAGAGCAGGAGCATCCTCAGACTATATCACCCCGCCGCAGGATCACCCTGTCAGGTGCCAGCCCGCCGCGATCATCGCCAGCGCCGCCAGCACCTTGAGCGGGCGCGCCGCCGCCCCGATCATGAACGTCCGGAGCGGCATCCCGCTGGCCCCGGCGCCGACCGTCACCGGCCCATAGGGAACCGGCAGCACCGAGGCGAGGGCGATGGCCCTTGATCCATGACGATCCAGGAACTCTTTGACCTTCCAGCGCGTCAGCAGCCGCTGCACCCAGCCCCAGTGGCCGATCAGCCGCCCCAGCCCCCAGCAGAGCCAGGAGCTGATCTGCGTGCCGATAGCCGTCGCGATCCAGACCGGCCAGAAGCCCAGCCCGCCCGCGTAGCCGACCACCAGCGCCGTGTCATGCCCCGGCCCCGGCACCGGATCGACCAGCACCGTCAGCGCGATCAGCCCGGGAAGCCCCCACTCGACGACCATCCACCGCGAGAACGCCTCGATCGGCTCGCGCGCCAGCCAGCCGAGCGCCAGGATCGCCAGGAGGATGCCGGAGGCCGCGCCGACCGCCTGGAGCAGCACGCGCCGGGGGTTCGCCTGCTCCGGGGGCGGGTTCAACGATGCACCAGCCCCAGGCGCTCCCGGCACTCCGCGACCGTCGCGATCTCCCGCCCCTGATCGCGCACCATGCGGACGGCCTTCTCGACAAGATCGCCGTTCGACGCCGCCATCTGCCCCTTCGCCAGATAGAAATTGTCCTCCAGCCCCACCCGCACGTTCCCGCCCATCGCCGCCGCCGCCGCCAGCATCCGCCACTGCTCCAGCGAGAGCGAGATCACCTCCCAGTCGCTCCCCGGCGGCAGCAGCGCGACCTGGTGCGTCAGGCACTCCACCGTCGCCGGGATGCCGCCGACGACGCCCATGATCAGGCTCACCAGGTACGGCCCCTTGAGCAGCCCCATGTCGATAAGCGGGTGCAGCGAGGCGGCATGCCCGCTGTCGAAGCACTCCAATTCCGGCTTGATCTGGAGGCGGTTCATCTCCTCCAGGAAGGCCCGGATCTCGGAGAACGGATTTTGAAAGACAAAGTCAAAAACAAAATCTTTCTTCTTCTCATGGTACTTCGCGTAGTTCATCGACCCCATGTTCAGCGCCGCGACCGCAGGCAGGCAGGCGTCGAGGTAGGCGAGCCGCTTCTCGACGCTGACGCCGACCGCCCCGGTGGAGAAGTTGATGATCACCGGACACTCGGCGGTGATGGCGTCCCGGATGTCGCGGTAGTCGCCGATCTCGAAGCTGGGCGCGCCGTCCGGGGTGCGGGCGTGGATGTGGACGGCGGCGGCGCCGGCATCGTAGGCCCGTTTTGCCTCCTTCGCGTACTCCTCCGGCGTGTAGGGGATCGCGGCGCACTGCGCCCGGCTCGCCACCACGCCCGAGAGCGCGCAGGTGACCATGCAGGGGCGATCAGGGCGGGTGTTGGGGCCGTCATAGAGTCGCATCTCACTCCTCCCGGAAAGGAATGCCCCTTATCTGGCTCGCCGCTGTCCGGCTTGCCGCTATCTGTCCTTCCACTCAGGCGCGCGCCGCTCCAGGAAGGCTGAGAAGCCCTCGGCGGCGTCCTCCGTCTCCATCAGCGCCGCCAGCCGATCCGCCAATTGCGGCATCGCCTCCGGCACCGGCAGCCCGGCCAATTCCCGCCACGCCTTCCGCCCGTGGCGCAGCGCCGAGGGGCTCATCTTCAGCACCTCCGCCGCCAATTGCGCCACCGCTCCGTCCAGATCCTGCGGCGCCACCGCCCGGTTCACCAGCCCCCAGCCCACGGACTCCTCCGCCGTGAGCCGCCGCCCCGTCAGCGCCAATTCCATCGCCCGCTTCCGGGGAAGATCCCGGAGCAGCAGCGCGCCCACCATCATCGGCCACATCCCGACCGTCCCCTCCGGCAGCGAGATCGCCGCATGCGTCCCCATCACCGCCAGATCGCAGGCCAGCAGCAGCCCGACGCCGCCGCCGACGCAGTGGCCGCCGACCCGCGCGATCACCGGGCGCTCCCCGCCCCAGATCCGCACCAGCAGCCCCGCGTAGCGCCGCACCGCCTCCCGCCGCCCCTCCGGGCTGAACGCCGCTGCCGCGAGGTCGGCGCCCGCGCAGAACACCCTGTCGCCCGCCCCGGTCAGCACGATCACCCGCGTCTGCCCGTCCGACTCCAGCCGATCGAGCGCCGCCTCCATCGCCGCGATCACCTCCAGATCGAGCGCGTTCCGCACCTGCGGGCGGCAGATCCGCAGGGTCGCGATCGGACCGTCCTGCACAATTTCAAGAGAATCAGACATCGTGGATCTGCTCCAATTCGACGAGGATCGCGCCCTTCGCGACAGGCTTCCCGACCGACGCATGCTGGCGCACCACGCGCGCAGGCCAGGGGGCGCGGATCGCATGCTCCATCTTCATCGCCGTTATCGAGGCGACGACAGCCCCCTTTTCAACCACCGTCCCCGGCTCCAGCATGCGGACGACCACGCCCGGCATCGGGGCGCTCCCCGGCTGCAGGGAGGCGCTGCCGATCGCTGCGCCCGCGCTCACCCGGCCCGCCGCCCGCGCCGCCGCCCGCGCCGCCTCCACCCTGGCCAAGCGGCCCCCGATCCACACATCAGCGCCGCCCTCCGCCGGATCGGTCTCCCCGACCCACACGCGCTGCACAGCGCCGTCCGGCGACTCCAGTCGCCACCAGCCGCCGCCCAGCGGCTCCCCGCGCACCTCCAGGCTGCGCCCGCCCGCCTCCAGCCGGATCAGGCCGCCCTCCAGCCGCGTGACCCCGACCTCCACCGGCTGCCCGTCGATAAGAAAACTCCGGTTCATGCGTTCCTCCACCCGCCCAGCCCTTCCCACGGGCCGGACGGCGCAGCAGACAGCTCGGCGGTCTGTGCCGCGCGACCCGCGCCCGGCGCCCCCTCAGCGAACAGGAAGGCTGCGATCACCGGCAGCGGATCGGGCGGCGGCGGCGCCCACTCCGGCAGCGCCGCCGCGATCCACCCCGTATGCACGCGCATCTGACAGAAATCCGGGTGCGCCAGCACCGCATCCAGAAACGCCACGTTGCTCTCCACGCCCGCCACCAGCACCTCAGAGAGCGCCCGCCGCATCCGCGCGATCGCCGCCGCCCGATCCGGCGCCCAGGCGACGAGTTTTGCCAGCATCGGGTCGTACCAGACCGACACCTCAGACCCGGCCCGCACCCCCGCGTCCACACGGACGCCCGGCCCCTCCGGCATCTGCCAGCCCCGGATCGTCCCCGGCGACGGCAGGAACCCGGCGGCGGGGTCCTCGGCGTAGATCCGAACCTGGACGGCGTGTCCGGAGCAGCGCACATCGGCCTGGGCGAAGCCGAGCGGCGCGCCCTCGGCGATCCGGATCTGCTCGCGGATCAGGTCGAGGCCGGTGATCTGCTCGGTGACGGTGTGCTCGACCTGGATGCGGGTGTTCATCTCCAGGAAGTAGAAGCTGCCGTCCGGGGCGACGAGGAATTCGACTGTCCCGGCGCTGTCGTAGCCGACCGCCGCCGCCAGCCGGAGCGCCGCCGCGTGGAGTCCGTCGCGGGTGGCATCGGAGAGCGCGGGCGCGGGCGCCTCCTCGATGATCTTCTGGTGGCGCCGCTGGACGGAGCAGTCGCGCGTCCAGAGGTGGACGCAGGCCCCGTGCCGGTCGCCCAGCACCTGCACCTCGACGTGGCGCGCCCCGCGCAGCAGCCGCTCCGCGTAGACCGCCGGGTTCCCGAACGCCGCCAGCGCCTCAGCCTGCGCCGCCGCGAGCGCGTCCGGCAGCTCCTCCGCCGACTCCACGACCCGCATCCCCTTCCCTCCCCCGCCGCCCGCCGCCTTCAGCAGCAGCAGCGGGAAGCCGATCCCGGCCTCCCCCGGCAGCCCCCCCGGCACCACCGGCACCGCCGCCGCCGCCGCCGCCGCCCGCGCCGCCACCTTGTCGCCCATCGCCCGGATCGCCGCCGGGTGCGGCCCCACCCAGCGCAGCCCCGCGTCCAGCACCGCCTGCGCGAAGTCCGCCCGCTCCGAGAGGAACCCGAAGCCCGGATGGATCGCGTCCGCGCCCGCCTGCAGCGCCGCCGCGATCAGCGCGGCCCCGTCGAGGTAGCCGCCCGGCGCCTCCCCCAGGCAGACCGACCGATCCGCCGCCTCGCGCCAGATCCCCGCCCGGTCAGGGCCGGTGTACACCGCCACCGTCCCGATGCCCATCTCCCGCGCCGTCCTCAGGACGCGGAGCGCGATCTCGCCCCGGTTGGCGACCAGCAGGCGCCGGATGATCCCCGTCGGCCCGCTCATGTGCGGAACGTCCCGAAGCCGGTGGCTCCGCCGCCCGGGCCGCCATCGGCGTGGCGCTGCACGAGGCCGAGGCACAGCCCGATCACGTCCCGCGTCTTCGCCGGATCGACGACGCCGTCGTCCCAGAGCTGCGCGGTCGAGTACCAGGCGTCCCCCTCGCGCAGCGCGTTCTCGATGATCGGCTCCCGGATCATCTGCGCCTCCTCCTCAGAGATCGGCGGCAGCCCCTCGCGCTGCCGCTGCCCGTCCTGCACCGAGATCAGCACCCGCGCCGCCTCCTCGCCGCCCATCACCCCGATCTGCGCGTTGGGCCACATCCACAGGAAGCGCGGCCCGTAGGCGCGCCCGCACATCGCGTAGTTGCCCGCGCCGAAGCTGCCGCCGATGACGGTGGTGAGCTTCGGGACAGTGCAGGTGGAGACGGCGGTGATGAGCTGCTGGCCGTGTTTGGTGATGCCGCCGCGCTCGTAGTCGCGCCCGATCATGAAGCCGGAGATGTTCTGCAGGAACAGCAGGGGGGTGCCGCGCCGCTCGCAGAGCTGGATGAAGTGCGCGCCCTTCAGCGCCGCCTCCGAGAACAGGATCCCGTTGTTGGCGATGATCCCGGTGAGGAAGCCGTGGATGTACGCCCAGCCGCAGACCAGCGTGGGGCCGTAGCTGGCGCGGAACTCCTCGAATTCAGAGGCGTCCACCATCCGGGCGATGACCTCGCGCACGTCGTAGGGCGTCGCGGTGCGCTGCGGGACGATGCCGTACAATTCCTGCGGGTCGTAGCGCGGGGCGCGCGGGCGCTGCTGCGGGCGGGGGAGCGCCTGCGCCGGGAGCCGCGCCACCAGCCGCCGCAGGATGCGGATCGCGTCGTCGTCGTCCTCCGCGACGTAGTCGGTCACCCCGGAGGAGGCCGCATGCACCTCCACCCCGCCCAATTCCTCCGCTGTCACCTCCTCGCCGGTCGCCGCCTTCACCAGCGGCGGCCCGCCGAGGAAGATCGCGCCGGTGCCGCGCACCTGCACCACCTCGTCGCTCATCGCCGGGATGTAGGCCGCGCCCGCCGTACACAGCCCCATCACCGCGC
>JBEIQZ010000290.1:0-7799 GCA_040376255.1 Alphaproteobacteria bacterium | reverse complement strand
GGGGAAGTGCCGCTACAACACCCCGCGCACCTCTCTTATACCATATCCCCTTGACGGTGTCACCCTCCCGCGCCAATTTCACCACCCCGCGCGCACGGTCGCGCGTTTTCTGCCCAAGAGGTCACTCGTGTCTTTCTCAGAGCTCGGTCTTCTCCCGGAATTCATCGAAATGCTGTCCGGGCGGGAGATCCATGATCCCACGCCGGTCCAGCGCAGCACCATCCCGGCGCTCCTCGGCGGCGCCTCCGCCTTCGCCGTCGCGCGCACCGGCAGCGGCAAGACGCTGGCCTACGCGCTGCCGATGCTGCAGCGGCTCCACCTCCTTGAGCAGGCGGAGGGGATGACGGAGCAGCGCGCCCGCCCGCGCGGGCTGGTGCTGACCTCCACCCGCGAGCTCGTCGGGCAGACTGTCCGCGCGATCAAGGGCGTGGCCCACAAGGTGCGCGCCCGCGTGCGGGGCGTGTCGGGCGGGATGCGCGCGAAGGAGCAGGGCGGGCAGCTCTCAGAGCCGGTGGACGTGCTGGTCGGGAACCCGACCCGGATCGCCAGCCTCGTCCGCTCCGGCGGGCTGGATCTCTCCGATCTGCGCGTGATGGTGGTCGATGAGGCGGACACGCTGCTGTCGCCCGGGCAGCGCCCCGATCTTGAGTTCCTGCTGAACCAGCCGGGCGCCTTCCAGCGCTGCTACTTCTCCGCCACGCTGCCGGAGCCGATGCGCCAGCTCATCGTCGCCCGCCCCGAGAAGCCGATCATCCTGATCTCCAAGGACGCCCACGCCGCGCCTGAGAAGCTCCGGGTGCAGAACCTCGCCGTCCGCCACGAGGAGCGCATCGACGCCACCCACGATCTGCTCAACGAGCTGCCGAAGGCCGAGCGCGGCATCCTGTTCGTCAACCGCCGCGAGCGCGCCGCGCAGGTCGCGCTGGCGCTCACCGCCCTCGGACACTCCGCCGTCGCCATCCACGGCGCCATGCTCCCCGACGAGCGCAAGGCGGCGATCAAGAAGTTCCGCGCTGGAGAGGGCCGGTTCCTCGTCACAACCGAGCTGGGCGGGCGCGGCCTCGACATCTCCGATCTGCGCTGGGTGCTCAACTTCGAGCTCCCCGAGCGCCCCAGCGAGTACCTTCACCGCATCGGTCGCGTCGGGCGCTCCGGCTCCACCGGCACCGGGCGCGTGATCAACCTCCACGGCCCCCAGGACGCCGCCATCCTCCAGGACATCAAGCGCCTCGCCGCAGGCGCCCGCCTCGACACCGGCGAGGCCCTGCGCGGCCCGCGCCTCCGTGAGAAGGCCCAGCCCCGCGCGGATCGGAAGGTCGTGAAGGCAGCCGCCGCTCAGGCCGCCCAGGCCGCCCGCACCCCGGAGCGCGAGGTGCCGCTGCCCGCCGGTCGCCGGGGACGGCCGCGCCGGAAGTGAGATCGGAGCGCAGGAAGGAGGGTCAGGTGCGCGAAGCAGCCCGGCGGTTCTTCATGGCCTGAAAAACAACCTCCGGGTGTTGATCCAGCACATTGAGCAGCACCAGCGCAGGGCCATGCGGCGTACGGCGGTGCTGTTCCCAGTTCTGGAGGGTGTCGAGAGACACCATGACCGCCTCAGCAAACTCCCGCTGAGACATCTGGAGGCGCTCGCGCACCTGCTTCACGTCCACCACCGGGATCGTGTGGACACGCGCCGCTCCCTGATCGCCCTTCGCATGGGCGATGGCATCTTTCAGACCGGCAGCAATTTCAAGAAACGCATGTGATGGCATGTGACGACTCCTGTGCGCAAGCTCTCATGCATAGAAGCGAATCTCTGCAAGAGGCTGTGACGTGCATGGTTATGCGAGTCCCCACGCATGGACAAGTTCGTCCACAAGGGGCCGCAACGCGGAACGATCTGCGGGCGTGAGATCGGACTGTTCGTTCTTGGCGAACGCGGTGATGAGGTGGATCGGCATCAGGGGAGAGTGGTAGTAGTAGATGATCCTCGCTCCGCCGCGCTTCCCGCGACCCTCTACGCCCCATCTCAATTTACGGACGCCGCCGGTATCGGGGATAAGATCACCGACGGTTGGGTTTTCAGCTATAAATGTAATTATTTTAAATTGTTCCTCTTCTGAAAATATTTTTTTACTTTTTGCTATCCAAGACTGAGTTTCGACTACAGAAATATGATGAGTCATTCTATTTTCTCCAGTGTGGGAGATGGAATCGTGATGGCACGATGGACACAAAAGCTGGCCGCCCAGCATCGGGGCTGTGCCTGCCCCGATGAGACCATCTTATACGCCAATGGCGTACTTGTCAAGCTCTGGTAGCGCTGCGCCGCAGCCGCCGCCGCACCTTGTCCGCTATCTCCCGAAGCTCCTGCACCCCTGAGATCCAGCACAGCCCCGCGAACACCGCCCCGCCTGCGCCCCCGATCACCGCCGCCCGCAGGAGCGCGTCGGGGAAGGCGTAGCTCAGCGCCCCGTCGGCCCCGTGGTGCCAGAGGGCGCGCGCCCAGAGGCCGCCTGCGATGCTGACGGCGGTGGCGGGGAGGAGGCGGGCGAAGAAGGCGCCGTACCCGGCGGCGGGGCCGTCCACGCCGAGGCCGCGCCCGAGGATCACGGCGAGCAGGAGCGTGTAGACCATGATCCCGGTCGAGGAGGCGAGGGCGAGCCCGGCGGCGCCGAGGCGGGCGCTGCCGAGCGCGTAGAGCGGCAGGGCGAGGATCAGCACGCCGAAGCCGAGCCAGGTCGGGAGCCAGGTCTTGCCCTGGGCGTAGAAGCCGCGCGACAGGAGGGTCTGCACCGTCCAGCCGGACAGGGCGAGCGAGAACAGCAGGAGCGCGACGCCCAATTCTTCGATGCGTTCAGGAGAGATCTTCCGCGCCGAGTAGACGAGCGCGGCCAGATCCGGCCCGGCGACCGACAGGACGACCTGCGCCCCGAAGGCGAGCAGGAGCGCCTGGCGGGTGGCGCCGGTGAGCAGCGCCCACGCCTCCCGGCGCTTCCCGTCGGCGCAGAGGCGGCTCAGGGCGGGGTAGGAGGCCATGCCGAGCGCGACGCCGAACACGCTCATCGGCACGCGCATCAGGCTCCGGGCGTAGCCGAGCAGCGCGACCTGCCCGTCGCCGAGCGCGGAGGCGAACCATGTGGTGACGCTCTCGTCCATCCCGACGATGCTCCAGCCGAGCATGATCGGCAGCGAGCGCACCAGGTAGGTGCGGAAGTCGCTGTCCTGAAGATCCAGCACCGGCGTCCACCGGAGCCCTGAGCGCAGCGCCGCCCAGAGCGGGATGCCGAACGGGCCGAGGATCGCGCCGACCAGCGTCCCCCAGGCGAAGCCCTCGGCGCTCCCCGACAGCAGCCCCCCTGCGATCACCGGCACCGTGTAGAGCAGCGGCGCGAGCGCCGGGGCCGCATGCTTCTCCTGCGCCAGCAGCGCCGCCCCGAGCAGCCCGCCGATCAGGTGGAACATCTGCGCCGGGAGCACGATCCGCGAGAGGTGGCAGAGCTGCTCCAGCTGCCCCGCCGTGAACCCCGGCGCCAGCCAGCCCACCAGCACCGGCATCCAGATCTCCCCTGCCACCGTCAGCGCCCCGAGCAGCAGCACAAGGAAATTCGCGATCACCGAGAAGGCCCGCCACGCCCGGTCGGGGTCCTTCCGCTCCAGGTGGGCGGTGAACAGCGGGATGAACACGATGGAGAGCGCCCCGCCCGCCACGAGGTAATTGATGAGATCCGGCACCCGGAACGCCGCCTGATAGACGTCGGCCTCCGGCCCGGCCCCCAGCGTCACCCCCAGCGCCCGCTCCCGCACCAGCCCGATCAGCCGCGCCAGCAGCAGGCTCACCCCCCAGATCAGCACCGCCGCCCGCTTCATCCCTGTCCTCCTCTGCGGATGCCCGCCATCGACGCTTGGCGCAGCGCTGCCCGAACCGATACATCCCTGGCAGGAGATACGCGACAATGATGTATGTGATCCTGACCGAGTTGACGACGCGCCCCGCTGATCAATATGCCGAGCTGGAGAAGGCCATCAAGGCGCTCGGAGACTGGTCCCAGCGCGTCGAGGGCCAGTGGATCGTCCAGAGCCGGTATCCGGCCACCCAGATCCGCGATCTGCTGAAGCAGTACATCGGCGCGAACGACAAGCTCTTCGTCGCCCGCATGGCCGGGAGCTGGGCCGCGACCAACATGGGGCAGGGCTTCCCGGAGTGGATGGGCCGCCGCACCTTCGACGCTCCGCCGCGCCGATGACCGCCGGCAGGCGGCCAGTGACGCGCTGATCAGGGAAACGGGTTGCGTCTGCGGGCAGAACGGAATAGACGCCGCCCCTTCTCGGAAGCAGAGACCATGATCACCAACCTGAATCTGATCCGGAATATCGGGATCAGCGCTCACATCGACTCCGGCAAAACCACGCTCACTGAGCGCATCCTGTTCTACACAGACCGGATCCACCAGATCCATGAGGTCAAGGGCAAGGACGGTGTCGGCGCCACCATGGACTTCATGGAGTTGGAGCGCGAGCGCGGCATCACCATCCAATCCGCCGCGACCCACACGTTCTGGTCCGGCTCTCAGCGCCTGTCTACCGGTGTCGGTCAGTATCCTCAGCACTTCATCAACATTATCGACACTCCGGGACACGTCGACTTCACCATCGAGGTCGAGCGCTCCCTGCGCGTCCTCGACGGCGCGATCCTCGTCCTCTGCGGCGTGGCGGGCGTGCAGTCGCAGTCGATCACCGTCGATCGGCAGATGCGCCGCTACAATGTCCCCCGGCTCGCCTTCGTCAACAAGTGCGACCGCCAGGGCGCGAACCCGATCCGCGCCCGCCAGATGCTGGAGGAGAAGCTCCACCTCAACGCCGTCATGCTGCAGATCCCCTGGGGCCTGGAAGAGAAGCACAAGGGCCACGTCGATCTGGTGACGATGAAGGGCTACCTCTTCGAGGGTGACAGCGGCCAGGACATCCGCATTGTGCCGATCCCTGAGGAGCTGGAGGCGGACGCCGCGGTCTACCGCGAGATCCTGCTGGACAAGGTCTCGATGTTCAGCGATGAGCTGACCGAGCAGATCCTGGAGGAGCGCGTCGAGGAGGCCACGCTGAAGGCCGCCATCCGCGCCGGCGTCATCTCGCTGAAGCTGGTGCCGGTGCTGTGCGGCTCGGCCTACAAGAACAAGGGCGTGCAGCGCCTGCTCGATGCGGTCATCGACTACCTGCCCTGCCCGACGGATGTCCCGAACGAGGCGTTGCGCACCACGGCCAATGATGAGCGGGTGGTCGTCCCCTGTGACCCTAAGGGCAACCTCGTCTCGCTGGCGTTCAAGCTGGAGGACGGTCGTTTCGGCCAGCTCACTTATCTGCGTATCTACGCAGGCACGCTGAAGAAGGGCGACATGATCTTCAACCAGCGCACCAAGCAGCGCATCCGCGTTGGTCGCCTGGTCCGCATGCACGCCAGCGAGATGGAGGAGATCGAGGACACTGGCGCGGGCGATATCGTCGCGCTGTTCGGCGTGGATTGCGCCTCCGGTGACACCTTCACCGACGGCAACACCGATCTCGCCATGACCTCGATCCACGTCCCGGCGGCGGTCATCTCGCTGACGATCAAGCCGAAGACCTCCGCAGGTCTGAACAACATGTCGAAGGCGCTCGGCCGGTTCTCGAAGGAAGACCCGACCTTCCGCGTCGCCACCGACCCGGAGACCAACGAGACGATCATCTCCGGCATGGGAGAGCTCCACCTCGAAGTCTACGTCGAGCGCATGAAGCGCGAGTACGCCTGTGAGGTCCTCACCTCGCCGCCGCGCGTCGCTTACCGCGAGACCATCACCCAGCGCGCGGACTTCAATTACACCCACAAGAAGCAGACCGGCGGCTCAGGCCAGTACGGTCGCGTCGGCGGGTTCATGGAGCCGGTCGAGGAGATGGACTACGAGTTCGTGGACGACATCGTCGGCGGCTCGATCCCCCGCGAGTACATCACCTCCTGCGACAAGGGCTTCCGCAAGTGTCTGGAGAAGGGCGAGCTCATCGGCGCGCCGATCGTCAACATCCGCTGCGCCATCAATGACGGCGGCTCGCATGCTGTCGACTCCAGCGACATCGCGTTCCAGCTCGCCGCCATCGGCGGCTTCCGCGAAGCCTACGCCAAGGCCAAGCCGGTCGTGCTGGAGCCGATCATGCGCGTCGGCATCGAGGGCCCCGGCGAGTTCCACGGCCAGATGGTCGGCACGCTGATGCAGCGGCGCGGCATCATCGTCTCCACTCAGGAAGGCGCCGGTGTCTCCCAGATCGAGGCCGAGGTTCCCCTCGCCGAGATGTTCGGGTACTCCACCACCCTGCGCTCCGCGACCCAGGGCAAGGCCGAGTTCCAGATGACGTTCAGCCGCTACTCGCAGGCTCCCCAGGCCGTCATCGACGATCTGGTCAAGAAGCACCAGCTGGAGAAGAAGGGTTAGTGCCCGCACCTCTCCTTACCGGTGAGCGCTCCCCCCTCCGCGCGCTGCTTGCGGCGCTCGGGGGGGGCTTGCGCTCAGGCGAAGTGGGCCTGATCGGCGGGCGGGCCGGGGTCGGAAAGAGCTCGCTGCTCATCCACCTCGCGCTGAGCCGCCTGCTGCGGGAAGAGAGCGTGCTGCACATCGCGCTCCGCTACCGCCCGCAACATGTCCGCGATCAGTATGACAGCCTCCTGGAGGGCGTGCTGCGCCCGCTCAAGCCGCTGGAGCGGGCAGAGATCCTGCTCCAGATCGAGCGCGGGCGGATCATCCACACCCGCCCGGGATCGCTGAGTGTGGCGGACATCAAGAAGCTGCTCGACACCTTGCTGGAGGTGATGGAGTTCTCCCCGAGCCTGCTGCTGATCGACGGGTGGGAGCCGGAGGACGTCCCGGCCCTCCAGTCGATGCTGCGGGCGCGCGGGATCTGCTGCTTCTGCACCTGCTCCCCGCAGGAGGGCGGCCCGCTGTTCCAGGGCGGGGAGGAGGCCGACGTACAATTGGAGATCCTGCCGGATCGCCAGTCCCTGCGCCTCCACCCGCACCGCATCCGGGAGCAGCGCGATCTGCCGCCGATCCGGCTGGACGGGGTGCTGCACCTCGCCATGCCGGACAGCGCCCCGACAGACCGTCCCCGCCCGGAGGAGTGTACGCTCTACTCGGGCGGCGCGGCAGGCGCGGAGGCGGCGTTCGGAGAGCTGGCGGAGAGCTGGCGCATCAAGGAGGTGAACTTCACCTTCGACGGCCATGTGCAGGCCCGCTCGCGCGGCGCCACGCCGCTCACCGCCTCCGAGCTCGCCCGGGGGGATGTGTCGCTCGCCTATGTGGCCCGCCGCCTGCGGCGCGGCTTCGGAGAGGGGTCTATCCGGCGCGTCCTCCAGAGTCTCTGGCACCAGATCAGCCACGCTGAGCAGGTCTTCGTCATCGGCACCATCCAGGAGGACGGGACCGTGACCGGCGGGACGGGCTGGGGCGTAGAGCTGGCGCGCATGTGGAACAAGCGGCTCTGGGTCTACGATCAGGAGAAGGAGGCGTGGTTCCGCTGGAACGGCGAGGACTGGGTGGCGGGCATCCCCGCCATCGACGCCCGCGCCTGGTGCGGAACCGGCAGCCGTGTCCTGACGCCGCATGCTCAGCAGGCGATGGAGTCGCTGATGGAGCGCAGCTTCGGGAGCCAGCCGGGCTGAGCGGTCGCTCCGCGCAGCCGGAAGGGGGGGGCCATAACCCAACGTAACGCGCACCCCCAACACAATAAACTCCCCCGGCTATGGTAAAATAAACGCGACCGGTATCACCCCCCCCGAACTAGAGCCCCAATCGCCC
>JBEIQZ010000577.1:0-3847 GCA_040376255.1 Alphaproteobacteria bacterium | reverse complement strand
GCGTGGAGCACGGCGGTCGGGCGGAGCCACCTGCCGCACCGGCTGGCGGTGGTGGCGCCGGGGGGCGCGGGGGCGGGATCGGCGGCGGGGCTGGCGGCGGCGCTCTCGGGGCTGGCGGAGGGGCGGGAGGGGCGCGGGGCGTGGCTGACGGGGGAGCCTGCGGCGCCCCGGATCGCCTTTATGTTCACGGGACAGGGGTCGCAATACGCGGGCATGGGTCGGGGGCTGTACCGGATGTTCCCGGCGTTCCGCGAGGTGATCGACCGGTGCGACAGGATTCTTGCGGCGGAGGGCTGCCCGCTGAAGGCGGTGCTGTTCCCGGCGGAGGGGGAGCACACGCCGATCGACGACACGCGGTTCGCGCAGCCGGCGATCGTGTCGGTGGGGCTGGCGCTGCTGGCGCTGCTGCGGAGCTGGGGGGTGCGCCCTGAGGCGGTGGGCGGCCACAGCGTCGGGGAGATCACGGCGGCCATCGCGGCGGGGGCGCTGACAGAGGAGGCGGGGCTGCGGCTGATCGCGGCGCGCGGGCGGCTGATGGGGGCGCTGCCGCCGGGCGGGCAGATGGCGGCGCTGCGGTGCGGGGAGGCGGCGGCGCGCGCGGCGCTCGCGCCCTGGTCGGGGGAGGCGGCGCTCGCGGCGGTGAACGGACCGGAGGCGGTGGTGATCGCGGGGTCGGCCGCGGCGGTGGCGGCGATCACGGCTGAGATCACGGCGCAGGCCGCGCTTTCGCTTCCGGCGGGGCGGCCGGCGGGGCAGGCGACGGTGCTGCGGACCTCGCATGCGTTCCACTCGCCGCTGATGCTGCCTGCGGCGGCGGGGCTGGCGGAGGCGGCGCAGCGGGCGGGCGGGCAGATCCCGGCGTTGCCGCTGGTGAGCAACCTGACCGGCGCGATGCGCACGGAGGCGCCGGACGCCGCCTACTGGGTGTGGCACATGCTGGAGCCGGTGCGCTTCGCGGACGGGATCGCCGCGCTCGCGGACAGCGGGATCGACGTCTTCGTCGAGCTCGGCCCGCGCCCGGTGCTTTGCGGGATCGGGGCGGCGCAGGGGATCGGGCGGTGGGTGCCGACGCTGGCGGGGGAGGACGCGGATCAGGAGGCGATCCTCGGCTGTCTGGCGCGGCTGCATGCGCTGGGGGCGGAGATCCCGTGGCGCGAGGTGCTCAGCGCGCTCGGGATGCAGGCGCCCCGGTGCGCGCTGCCGGCGTTCCCGTTCCAGCGGCGGCGGCTCTGGCTGGAGGAGCCGGAGGCGGGGAGCGTCGCGGGGGGCATTGCAAAAAGTGTTGCGCGGTCGGGGATCACGGCGCTCGCGGGGGAGGTGCTGGCGCTGCCGGGGTCGGCGCTGTACCACGTGCTGCCGCTCGGCGGGCTGGGCTGGCTCAGCGATCACCGGGTCCACGGGCGGGTGATCGTGCCGGGGGCGCTCTACCTGTCGCAGATGCTGGCGGTCGCGGCGGCGCGGTTCCCCGGGCAGACGGCGGCGCTGCTGGACGTGCGGTTCGTGCAGCCGCTCCTGCCGGAGCGCGCCACGGATCTGCACATGGTGCTGCGCCCGCAGGACAGCCCCGCGCGCTGGTCGGTCGAGGCATGCACGCAGCCCGCCGGGGAGCCGTGGCAGACGCATGCGACCGCGACGCTGGAGATCGGCGCGGCCGCTGATCCGGCGCGCGGGGCGGCGCTGCGGCGCGCTGTGCCTGAGCTGCTGGCGGGCTGCACGGATCAGGTCGCGCCTGCGGAGTGGTACGGGTTGCTGGCGCGGATCCGGCTCCAGTGGGGGGCGCGGTGGCAGTGGACGCAGGAGGCGCGGTCGGGGCCTGCGGGGACGATGGCGCTGCTCGCGCCCGATCCGGCGGGGCCGCCCGCGCCGGAGGTGGCGCCGCTGCACCCGATCCTCATCGACAACGGTTTTGCCAGCAGCATGATGCGCTGGGGCCGCGCCACGCGGGCATGGGAGGACGCCACCCCGCATGTGCCGTTCCACATCGAGCGGATGGACATGTACCGGGCGCCCGCCGGGCCGGTCTGGTGCCACGCGACGGCGCGCGGCGGGGCGGAGGGCAGCGGGGCAGCGGGCAGCGGGGCAGCGGGCGGGGGAGCGTCAGGCGCGGGCGCGGTCGTCACCGACCTGGAATTCCTCGACGCGGACGGGGCGGTGCTGGCGCGGATCTCCGGGTTCACCGTCCGCCGCGCGCCGGTCGACGCCCTGCTGCGGGACGGGCCTGCGCTGTACCGGCAGCGCCGGGAGCCGGTGGCGGCGCGGGCGGAGCTCCCGGCGGGGCCGTACGGGCTGATCGGGCCTGCGGGCGCGATGGACGCGCTCGCGGCGGGGCTGCGGGCGGCGGGGCATCGGGCGGAGCTTCTGTCTGAGATGTCTCCTGAGGGGGAGGACGCCGCGATCCCCGGCGATCTGCGGCGGCTCGTCGTGTCCCTGGAGACAGCGGGCGGTGCAGGAGACGCCGGGGCGCTCGACCTGTGCAGCCGGGCGATGGCGCTGCTGCAGTCGCTGCTGTTGCGTCCGCCGCCTTCGCGGCCTGCGCTGCTCTGGCTGACGCGGGGCGCGCTGGAGCAGGAGGGCGGGGCGGTCGATCCGGCGCAGGCGGCGCTCGGCGGGATGCTCAGGTCGGTGGCGCTCGAACACCCGGAGCTGAACCTTCAGGTGCTGGACGCGGAGGGCGCGGGCCTCACGGCGGGGCTGCTGCTGGCGCCTGAGCAGGCGGTGGCGGCGCGGGCGGGCGGGTTCTATGCGTCGGAGCTGGAGCGGCTCCCGGCGGAGGAGGCGGCGCCTGAGATCCCGGACGGGGTGTGGGTGATCACGGGCGGGCTTGGCGGGCTGGGGCTGGAGACGGCGCGGTGGCTGGCGGAGCGCGGGGTGCGGTCGCTGGTGCTGGCGGGGCGGACGCTGCCGGAGGCGGGGTCTGGAGCGTCGGGGACAGCGTCGGGGACAGCGGCGGGGACAGCGGAGATCCTCGCGTCGCTGGAGGCGATTGGCGCGACGGTGCGGCTGGTGCGGGCGGACGTCGCGGAGCCGGAGGACTGCGCGCGGCTGCTGGCGGAGGCCGCCGGGCTGGGGCCGATCCGGGGGATCGTCCACGCGGCGGGGGTGCTGGACGACGGGGCGTTCACGCGGCAGCGCGCGGATCGGCTGGCGCGGGTGATGCGGCCGAAGGCGGCGGGGGCGTGGAACCTTCACCTGCTGGCGCCGCCGACGGTGCGGGTGTTCGCGCTGTACACCTCGCTGGTCGGGCTGTCCGGGGCGCCGGGGCAGAGCAGCTATGCGGCGGCGAACGCTTTTGTCGACGGCCTCGCCCGGCTCAGGGCGTCGCGGGGGCTCCCGGCGGTCAGCATCGCCTGGGGCCCGTGGGCGGGGGTCGGGATGGCGGCGCGGCAGGGGTCGGGGGCGCGCGGCGGGGTGCTGGCGCACACGGCGGCGGCGGGGCTGGAGCTGCTCGGGCGGGCGATCAGCCGGGGAGAGCCGGTGCTCGGGGCGTTCCACCTCGACGCGCGGAGCGGCGCGGGGGCGACCGGGGCTGGGGCGACCGGCGCGACCGGCGCGACCGATCCGGGGGCGGGGGCGGCGCTCGCGGCGCGGCTGCTGCCGATGACAGCGCAGCAGCGGGAGCGGGCGATCCAGGCGCTCGTCCAGGCGGAGATCGCGCGGATCTCCGGGCTTTCGGGCGCGGAGGCGATCCCGGTCGACCGGCCGCTGGAGGAATTGGGGATCGGGTCGCTGATGGCGGTCGAGATGACGCGGTCGGTCGGCGGGCTGGTCGGGCAGAGCCTCCCGGCGACATTGCTGTTCGACTACCCGGACGTCCAGCGGATGTCCCGCTACCTGCTCTCCCGGCTGG
>JBEIQZ010000836.1:0-1664 GCA_040376255.1 Alphaproteobacteria bacterium | reverse complement strand
CCTCCCCCACCCACCTCCCACCTTCGCGCCGGGGGGGGGGGTGGTCTCTCTTTTTTGCTGGCTTTTCTCGTCCCCCCTGGGGGCGGGGGGGGGGGGGGGGGGGGGGGGGGGGGGGGGGCGGGCCCCCCCACGCCGGGGGACCTCCTCGTGTTTATGCCGGGGGCCTACGAGATCAGCCGGACTCTGCAGGCCCTCGAGGCCGCGCGCGGGTTGCGGGGCTATGTGGCGCTGCCCCTGCACGGGGAGTTGTCCCCCGAGGCGCAGGACCGCGCGGTGGCGCGGCAGGCGGCGCGGAAGATCATTGTCGCCACGAACGTGGCCGAAACCTCGCTGACCATCGACGGGGTGACCGCGGTGGTTGATTCGGGCTTGGCGCGCATCGCGCGCTTCGATCCGCAGCGCGGCATCAACACCCTGCTGGTGGAGCGCATCTCGGCGGCGAGCGCGGACCAGCGGGCAGGGCGGGCGGGCCGCACTGCGCCGGGCGTCTGCGTGCGGCTGTGGACCGAGCGCGAGCACGCCCAGCGGGCGCCGCAGGAATTGCCGGAGGTACGTCGGTTGGACCTGTCCGAGGTGGTCCTCACCCTGAAGGCGGCAGGTATCGACGACATCGTTTCCTTTCCTTGGCTGGAGCGACCCGAACCGCGGGCCCTCGAGCGCGCGGAGCTGCTGCTGGCGGACCTCGGGGCGCTCGGGCCGCCGGGAGCGGCGGGCGGACACCGGGCGATTACGGAGGTGGGCCGCCGGATGCTGCGCTTTCCCGTGCACCCGCGTTACGCCCGGATGTTCCTCGCGGCGGAGGCGGCCGGTTGCGTGCGAGACGCCGCGCTGGTGGCGGCCTTGGCCCAGGGGCGCGGCCTGTTGGTGCGCGGAGTCTCGCGTGAGGTGGACCAGGCGCGGGAGGACACGTTGGGCGAGGAGCGCACGAGTGATTTCCTGCTGCAACGGGCCGCGTGGGAGGAGGCGCGGCGGTGCGGGTTCGACCTAGAGGCGTGTCGGCGCCTCGGCATCCACGCGCAGGCGGCGCGGCAGGTGGGCCCGCTGCTGGCCCAGTTCCTGGAGATCGCGGCGGCGGAGGGCCTGCCCGTCGAGGAACGTCCGGCGGACGCGGACGCGCTGCGGAAATGCATTCTGGCCGGCTTCTCCGACCAGCTGGCCCGGCGGCTCGACGCCGGGACGCTGCGCTGCGAGCTGGTGCACCAGCGGCGGGGAATGTTGGCCCGCGAGAGCTGCGTGCAGGGTTCGCCGCTCTTCGTGGCCGCGGAGATCAGCGAGGTGGGCGGCCGGGGAGGGGAGGTGACGACCCTGCTCTCGCTGGCGACGGCCGTCGAGGAGGCTTGGCTGCGGGAACTGTTCCCGGACGATTACCGGGAGACGCAGGGCGTGAGTTACGACGAACAGGCGCGGCGGGTTGTGGCCCGGCGGGAGCGCCGTTTCCGGGATCTGGTCCTCGAGTCCCGCGCGGGGGGCGACGACGTGCCCGCCTCCGCGGCCGCTGCCTTGCTGGCGCGGGAGGTGCTCGCGGGCCGGATCCGCTTGGAGGGCTGGGACGAGGCGGTCGAGCAATGGATTATGCGGGTGAACCGTCTCGCCGAGTGGTTTCCGGAGCTGGAGGTGACCCCGATCACTCCAGCGGATCGGGCGACCCTCATCGAGCAGGTCTG
>JBEIQZ010000082.1:0-15034 GCA_040376255.1 Alphaproteobacteria bacterium | reverse complement strand
GTAAAACCCAAAAAGCCCCCGTCGCGACAGATACTACCGTCCTCTGCATTCACCCCCGGCACGGGCCAGCCGTCGCGCGCCCGTGCGCGCGGGGGGAGGGACAAGCGCCAGCGCCGTCCCGATGCGGGGGGTAACCCCCGCAAAAAATAGAGCCCCGAGGAGTGTAGCCTCACCCTCCGGAGCCGGAGCCATGATTGATGCGGATAACGGCGTTTAATCTGCCCACATGAGATCTGAGTATCGCCGTTCTACTGCTGAACTACCCGTCCAGGGGGGCTTGATGGCTGAGGCGGGTGAGGCCGGAGCCAGGGCCGGAGCGGACAGGAGGGGAATTGCACCCCCGACAACGACAGGGTTTGGGGCAGAGCTTGAGATATCCACCATGGCAATACTGAGGCTCGGAGGAAGAATAGGAGCTTGAACCAGCGGGGTGTACCCCTGCGTCTACCAGTTTCGCCACCCGCCCATGGGTGAAAGAGAGAATGGGCGGGGAAGGAATCGAACCTTCATGCTGGACATTCAAATTCAGTCTGAGCCTGAGATTGTCCTCCACGCTCAAGGTAACCGATCCGGGATGAAAACGCACGGACGCGGGTTATGAGATCAGGCTGGAGGATGATGATGCGTCGCTGGATGGTGCTGGCCTGTCTGCTGCTGGTCGCGGCCAAGGGCAAGAAGAAGAATGAGGAACCTGTGCCTGTCCCTGTGCCGGTGGAGACGCCGGCCGCCCCGGCGGAGCCTGAGCCACCGCCGCCGCCGCCTGAGCCGGTGAAGCCGAAGAACGCCAGCTTCTCCATCACGTTCAGCTATGCGGACGGGACGACGAAGTCGGGGAAGGTGACGGGGGTGGAGCGGGCGGTGGACTTCAACGGGGACGAGGGCTGGACCTCTGAGGAGGGAAAGCTGAAGTTGTCGGTGGAGGTCGGGACGACGGAGAAGGCGGTGTCCTGGAGCGACGTCAAGAGCATCGTGATCACCCCTGGCAAGATGCCGGACGATGTGGACTGCACCTACAGCTCAGACTTCACGCCGTGGATGTATGAGTGTACGCTGCGGACGACGGCGGTAGTGGTGCTGAAGGATGGATCCAAGGGGAACATCACGACGCGCAACCTGTGGAAGTTCTACTTTGACGACGGATCGGACTACACCTTCCAGGTGTACAAGTACACTGTCCGCGAGCAGGACACGAAGATCCCGGAGTACGGGGACGAGCAGGCGGAGAACATGGGCCTGTACACGAAGCTGCAGGATCAGCTCCGCACCGAGATGAAGGGCAAGATGATCAAGGGGATCACCCTGCAGTAGCGGCGTCTATGCTGCGCTGTAGAAGCGGCGCAGCAGCTCGGAGAGGGCGATGCGGTTGACCGGATCGGTGCCGCCGCCGGTGACAGTGAGGCTGCGGAGGGTGGTCGGCGGCTTCCCGGGCCAGTCCATGAAGGTGACCGGGACGCCGGAGTGTTCGAGGGTGGCGTTGATGCCGCCCTCTGTCCATCGCACGGAGGAGAACAGCCCGGCGTCCCCGACGCCGCCCCGGTGCCAGCCGCTGCTGATGAGGCCGCGTATCCAGCCGTCCGTGACCTCGCGGCCGGGGATGGACTGGAGGATGCGGTCGCGATCCCAGAGGCCGAAGACCTCGCGCCCGAGCTGCGGGAAGGGCTGGAGGATGGCGTAGTCGGCGAAGATCTGGCCCCATGCGGCGCGCTCGGGGGCGGGGATCTCGAGCGGGTGGGGGAGGGTGACGCGGGGGGCCTCGCCGGGGGGCCACTCCATCGGCTCGTCCTGGAGCGTCACGGGCTGGCCGGTCTCGTCGACGCGGAAGCGGGTGCCTCCGGTGGCGTCTCTGCCGGCGCTGCTGTTGATATCAGCGCGCTGCCAGAGGAGGCGGCGGGCGATGAGGCGGAGCATGGGGTTGCCGAGGATGACATCCCGGAATTCCTGGGCGCCCCAGGAGCGCTGGCGGATCATTGCCTGCTCCAGCCGGGCGCACTGCTCGGAGAGGACGGCGCGGCCCTCCTTCTTCATGCGCTTCCAGGCGGCCTGCGCGGCCTCGGCCATGACGGCGTTGTCGGCGGGGCCGGGCTTCGGGAGGGCGGCGAGGGGGCGGCCGGACTCGTCGTACAATTGCGGGACGAGCTGATCGTCGAAGGCGGCGTAGAAGCGGCGCGGCCCGTAGTCGAGGCGGCGGCGCCCGTTCGCGCCGAGGCCGGACTCCGGCACCAGCCGGTCGGCGAGCTGCTCGCGGTCGAGATCCTGCGCCCGGGCGGCCTCCTCCAGCACCGCGCCTGCGTGGGCGCGCACCTTCTCGGCCTTGCCCTTGAGCGAGAGCCGCTGGAGGCGCCGCATCGCGCCGAGCGTCCCGCAGGCGCCGAGCGCGGCGATCATCTTCACCGCGCGCGCGCTGCCGCCGTGCGACCACCAGTCCTGCAGCGTCTCGTCGTACCAGGGCAGCAGATCGTCCCCGCAGAACATCAGGACTGAGAGGTAGACGAAGCTTCCTTCCTTCTGCGGCCCGTGGTGCAGCACCATTTTGCAGCAGAACTCGCGGCGGCTCTGGGGATCGAGCGACTGGCCGACGGCGGCGAGCGTGGAGGCGTGCATGCGCGGCACCGCCAGCATCCGGCCCAGCCGGTTGATCGCGGCGAGCGGCAGGCTGCGCCCGTCCTTCAGCCGCAATTCGCCGTAGCCCGCGCCCTGCCAGTTGAGCGGGAGGCTGCCCGCGATCTCGCGCTGGAGCGGGCGCGGCCAGTCGCTCTCGGGGGCGAGCTGCCCGCCCCCGGCCAGCTCCGGGTGCTCGGTCAGGATGCGCCGCCGCAGATCGAGGCAGTGCTGGCGGCCCACGCGCACCAGGGCCAGCAGCGCCTCCTTCGGGCGCTCCCGCAGCCACTCAGCGGCCAGCGCGGCCTCGGCCTCCTCGCCGCGCCCGGCGTACTGCTCCAGCAGATCGACGAGCAGGCCCGCCATCTGCGGCCCCTCCAGGTGGCAGAGCACCGGCACCCAGGAGAGCCCGGCGCTGCGCGTGTCGGAGGCGACCTGCACGATCCGCGCGGCGTTCGCGGGGCAGCCGAGCAGCCCAGGGTGGGGGCCGGCCAGCAGCGGATCGCGGCTCAATTGGTGGAACATCTGCTGGAGCGGCTGGTGGATCGGCTGCCGCGCAGGGAGGGCGGCGCGGAGGCCCTCCGCGACGTCGGCGGCCCACCCCTCCTCATCGGGGAAGCAGAAGGCCAGCGCCATGCGCCCGCGCAGCTCCTCCAGCGGCCAGCGCGCCGCCGCCACCGCCCGCGCCGCGCCGAGGGCCGCCTCATCGGCCACCGCGAGCCAGCGCCGCAGCTCCAGCAGCGCCGCGCCATCCGCCCGATCCGCCAGATCCGCGCCCGCCGCCCCGCTGAAGGACAGCCGATCCGCGCCGGTCGCCGGTCGCAGCCAGGGCTGCTGGATCATCGGCGCGTAGGTGTTGGGGCGGACGAGGCGCCACTCCAGCCGATCCGCGCCGCGCTGCCAGCCCCACGCGCCGATCAGCGCCTCCAGCGCCGCCGCCGCGCCCAGCTCCCGCACCCACAGCGCCACCAGCGCCCGCACGCCCGCCATCGACACCTGGCGCCGGTACGGGTTCTTCAGCGGCTCCGCCGCCCGGAGCCGGACGGACTCCTTCAGGATGCCCGCCGGGGTCACCTCAAACACCGGCGGCTCAGGCGCGCGCAGCTCCGCCGCCACCGCCTGCGCCAGCGCCGTGTCCGGCGCGCTGATGTCCGCCGGGAAGGCGGCGGACTGCTCGCTGAAGGACTCGACCACCTCCCGCCAGAGCGTCGAGGGCTTCTGGTGGGTGAGCTTCGGCGGCCTCCCCCAGCCCCGACCGGGACAGATGGCCGAGGAGAGCGCCTCAGAGGGGCGGATCGTGAGGGGGAGGAGCGTCGTCATCTGTACAGGATAACCTTCTGAAGCGGCCGCTCAGCGAATCAGCCGAACAGATACCCGAAGAACGCTTCTCCCACCTTCTTCTCCGCGATCACCGTGTCGTTCGCCGACTCGCGGGCGACCTTTACCGCGCGCGTCAGGCGATCGACGCGCTCCATGAGCTGGTTCTTGCGGGGCAGCGGCAGCGCGCCGGAGTGCTTCACCGTGTCCCACCAGCCGACGATCATGTCCTCAGAGATGAGCTGGGTCTGCGCGGGGTGCTCCTTGGTGGCCTCGTAGAGCACGATGGGGCGCTGAACCTTCTTTGTCTTGTGGGTGGTGGTGCGCTCGGTGCGGTAGAGGCTGCTGTTGGGGTCGGAGGACCTCTCGTCGGACTCGTCGAGCGTCGGGAGCTTCTCGATGAACGTCCGCAGATCGCTGAGCTGCTTCTCCAGGAACAGCAGGTAGGTCGCCGGGACGTCCTTCATCAACACCTGACCGTCCAGCACCACGTCGGCCCGCGCCACGCAGTTGCCCCAGTCCTTCGTCGCCTCGACGTCGAACAGCTCAGTCTGGATCTTCGACACCTGCTTCAGCACCTCAGCGCCGACGAGCTGCACGCGCCTGCGCTCCGGTGGGAAGTCCTCCCCGTCCTCGTCTTTTTTCCGGTAGTTCTTCACGAAGCCGTTGAAGCTCTCGGCCTTCTGGCTGTCCTTGTGGAGCGTGGTGAGCTCGCCGTAGGCGCGGGACTTGACGCCCTTTTCGATGGCGATGATCTGGTTCAGCTTGAGATCGGCAGGCATGGTCTCTCCATAGAGTAAGATGTAGCCACCTCCTTTAACCGGTTTCCCCCCAATCTTCAAAGTACGAGATCCGGCGCGTGTCGACGCTCGCCGGGCGCGCGCGGGGCCGCGCCCAGTCCCGCAATTCCTTCAGGCGGTCGTCCATCGTGACCGCCAGCGGGATCGTCTCGCGGACGGTCCGGATCAGATCCTCCTGAATCAGCGCCCGATCCGCCGCGAAGGCCCGGAACATCGCCGAGATCACGAGCTGCTCCAGCTCCGCCCCGGAGTAGCGCTCGGTCTCCTCGGCCACGGCGAGCAGATCGAACAGCTCCGGGCTGCGGTTCTTGCGCTTCAGATGGATCTCCAGGATCTCCAGCCGCTCGTGCGCGTTCGGGAGATCGACAAAAAAGATTTCGTCAAAACGGCCCTTGCGGAGCAATTCCGGCGGCAGGCTCCGCACCTCGTTGGCGGTCGCTACCACAAACACCGGCTGGCTCTTCTCCTGCATCCAGGTCAGAAACGTCCCGAACACCCGGCTGCCGCCCGCGTCCCCGAAGAAGGCCTTCTCGATCTCGTCGATCCAGAGGACGACGGGCGCGAGGCTCTCGGCGATGCGGATCGTGTCGCGCAGCCCCTCCTCCGCGCGGCCCGCGAACAGCGACGCCACGTCCAGCCGCAGCAGCGGCACCTTCCACAGCGAAGCGACGACCTTCGCCGAGAGCGACTTCCCGCAGCCCTGCACCCCCAGCAGGAACAGCCCCTTCGGCTCCGGCAGCCCGAACTCCCGCGCGCGCTCCGAGAAGGCAAGCGTCCGCTGCTTCAGCCACTCCTTCAGGTTCCCCATGCCGCCGAGATCGCGCATCCCCTGATCCGGGTGGATGTACTCCAGGAAGCGCGACTTGCGGATCAGCTTCTCCTTCTCGTCGATCAGCAATTCCACGTCCGACAGCCCGAACCGCTGCCCGTCGATCAGCACCCGCGCGTAGGCCCGCTTGATCTCCTTCTCTGACAGCCCGAGCGAGGCCGTCACGATCTGCTCGAACAGATCCGCCGCCACCTCGATCTTCTGCGACCGCAGCAGCAGCGCCAGCAGCTTCCCGACCTCCGCCCGGCGCGGCAGCGGCACGTCCAGCACCTGCACGTCCTTCTCCAGTTCCAGCGGCACGTCCAGCCGCTGCGCGAGGATGACCAGCATCTGCCGCCGCGTCTCCAATTCCCGGATCAGATCCCGCACCCGCCGCATCACGCGCGGCTGCTGGATCACCTCGGCCATGTCCTCGAACAGGAACAGCGCCTGCCCCTCCACCCGGCTCAGCGCCGCGAGCGCCGCCAGCGGGTCGTCCCCCGCCGCGAGGATCGCCCCGGACGGATCCTGCAGCCCGGTCGTGAGCCGCCAGCGGTACAGCGGCAGCCCGTGGGCCGCAGAGAGCCGCTCCAGCCCGCGCTCCACCCGCTCCTCCTCCGAGGAGATCAGCCACAGCAGCGGGTAGCGGGCGGCCAGCAGGGCGGGGATGCGCGCGAGGATCTCTTCCATCAGCCGATCAGGCCCGGCACCGCCGCGAACATCTCTGTCAGCTTCGCCACCTCGCTGCCCCCCCGCCTGCGCGAAGTCGGGCCGCCCGCCGCCGCGCCCGCCGACCACCGCCGCCAGCGCGCCGACCAGCTTCCCGGCATGCACGCGCTTCCCGGCCAGATCCTTGCTGACGCTCGCCGTCAGGCGCACGCTGCCGTCCGCCCGCGAGGCGAGGATCACCACCGCGCTCCCCAGCCGGTCGCGCCAGCGATCCGCCTCGTCCCGCAGCAGATCCGCGCCCAGCGGCACCTCCACCGCCAGCACCTGCACGCCGTTGATCTGTTGCGCGAACCGGCTCAGGTCGCCCATGCGCTCCCGCGCCAGATCGGTGCGCGTCTGCTCCAATTCGCGCCCGAGGCGCGCGCGCTCCTCCTGCAGGCGGCGCAGATCTTCCAGCAGCTTGTTGGGGGTGGACTTCAGCGCGTCCGCCGCTGCATGGAGCAGCTCCTCCTGCTCGCGCACCCAGGCCGCCGCGCCGGGGCCGGTCTGGGCCTCGATGCGCCGCACGCCCGCCGCCGTCCCCGACTCGGACAGGATCTTGAAGAAGCCGATGTCCCCGGAGCGGCCCGCATGCGTCCCGCCGCAGAACTCAGTGGAGAAGCCGCCGACCGAGATCACGCGCACGACGTCGCCGTACTTCTCCCCGAACAGCGCCATCGCCCCGCTCTGCTTCGCCTCCTCGATGGGCAGCACCGCCGACCCGACCGCGAGGTTGTCGAGGACGCGCCGGTTCACGAGATCCTCCACCGCCGCGATCTCCTGCGCCGACATCGGCTTGTGGTGCGCGAAGTCGAAGCGCAGCCGATCCGGGCCGACCAGCGAGCCCTTCTGGCTCACATGCCCGCCCAGCACCTGCCGGAGCGCCGCATGCAGGATGTGCGTCCCGGTGTGGTTGAGCCGCGTCCGATCCCGGCGCGCCCCGTCCACCGCCGCCGACACCGCCGCCCCGACCCGCAGCGCGCCGCTCCCGACCGTGACGTGGTGCGCGTGCAATTCCGGCACCGGCTTCTGGCAGTCGGAGACCGCCGCCGCCCCGCCCTCCCAGGAGAATACCCCGGTGTCGCCGACCTGCCCGCCGCTCTCGGCGTAGAACGGCGTCTGATCCAGCAGCACCTCGCCGCTCTGGCCCGCCACCAGCGCGTCCACCAGCGCGCCCTCCGCGATGATCGCCCGCACGACCCCCGCGCCCGCGTCCGCACCGTAGCCGGTGAACTGCGTCGGCTGCGCCGCCAGATCGCGCCAGATCGCCGCGACCGCCTCGCCGCCCGCGCCGCCCCAGTGCTTGCGCCCGCGCGCCTTCTCCTCCTCCAGCAGCGCCGCGTAGCCGACCTGATCCACCGCCAGCCCGTGCTCGGAGGCGATCAGCTCGGTCAGATCGAAGGGGAAGCCGAACGTCCCCGACAGCGCGAACGCGACCTCCCCGGAGATCCGCTCCGGCTTCTGCGCGATCTCGCGCTCCAGCAGCGCGAGGCCCTGGCGGAGCGTCGCGGCGAACCGCTGCTCCTCGCCCAGCACGACCTCCCGGATGAAGGCGGCCCGCTCGCGCAATTCGGGGTAGGCGTCGCCGAAGTGCGCGATCACCGTCGCGGTCGTCTCGACGAGGAAGGGGCGGCTCAGGCCGATCTTGACGCCGTAGCGGATCGCGCGCCGCATGATGCGCCGCAGCACATAGCCGCGCCCCTCGTTCGAGGGCATCACCCCGTCCGCGATGAGGAACGCCGTCGCGCGCGAGTGATCGGCGATCACCTTCAGCGCCACGTCGGTCTCAGCGCCCGTCTCCCCGCCCGCGCCGTACGAGCGCCCCGACAGCTCCGCCGCCCGCTGGATGATCACCTGGAACAGGTCGGTGTCGTAGTTCATGAACACGCCCTGCTTCACCGCCGCCAGCCGCTCCAGCCCCATGCCGGTGTCGATGGAGGGGCGCGGCAGCGGGGTCAGCGTCCCGTCGGCGGCGCGGTCGAACTGCATGAACACCAGGTTCCAGATCTCGACGTAGCGCGGGGACTCCCCGGCGGGGCCGCGCGCGTCGTCGCTGATCGCGGGGCCGTGGTCGTAGTGGATCTCAGTGCAGGGGCCGCAGGGGCCGGTGTCGCCCATCGACCAGAAGTTGTCCTTCGCGCCCAGCCGCTGGATGCGCCACGCAGGGACGCCGATCTGATCGCGCCAGATGGCGAGCGCCTCGTCGTCGTGCTCGTAGACCGTCACCCAGAGCCGATCCGGGTCGATCTGCATCTCCCTGGTGAGAAAATCCCAGGCGAAGCGGATCGCGTCGGTCTTGAAGTAGTCGCCGAAGCTGAAATTGCCGAGCATCTCGAACAGCGTGTGGTGCCGCGCGGTGTGGCCGACGTTCTCCAGATCGTTGTGCTTGCCGGAGACGCGCAGGCACTTCTGGACGGTGACCGCGCGCCGGTAGTCGCGCCGCTCCTGGCCGAGGAACGTCTCTTTGAACTGGACCATCCCGGCGTTTGTGAAGAACAGCGTCGGGTCGTTCTGCGGGATCAGCGCCGAAGAGGCGACCACCGCATGCTCCTGTCCGGCGCGGGTGCGGAAGTATTCCAGGAAGCGGGAGCGGATCTCGGAGGCTTGCATCGTGATTCCTCTGTGACAACAGGACAGACAACCAGCATCGCTGGCGCGCAGCGGCCCCTTTTAACCCGTTGGCCGCCCTCTGGCCGCGCCCCGCGCAGGGCAATACGCTGATCTGTCACCCTGTCCGCTGGAGGAACCCTGTGAGCACCGAGCCCGTCCCCGCCGAGAAGCCCCGCCTGGATCTCGGGCAGCTCTGCCGCCTCGCCGTCCGGGCCGGGGCGAGCGACATCCACCTGAAGGTCGGTCTGCCGCCGATCTTCCGCGTCCACGGCGATCTGCGCCCGATCACTGAGTTCCCCGTCATCGCCCAGGACGCGCTCGCCCAGAGCGCCTGGGACATCATGAACAACGTGCAGCGCGAGCGGTTCAAGGCCACCAGCGACTGCGATCTGGCGTGGACGGTGGTGGGCGTGGGCCGGTTCCGCGTCAACGTCTTCCGCCAGCAGTCGAAGATCGGCATGGTGCTGCGGACGATCCCCTCGACCGTCCGCAGCGTCGATGAGATCGGGCTGCCGCCGGTGCTGAAGAAGCTGGCGATGGAGAAGCGCGGGCTGCTGCTGGTGACCGGCGCGACCGGGTCGGGCAAGTCCACCACGCTCGCGGCGATGATCGAGGAGATCAACCGATCGCTGCCCCACCACATCCTCACCATCGAAGATCCTGTGGAGTTCATGTTCCAGGACAAGAAGTGCGTGATCAACCAGCGCGAGATCGGGGTGGACTCCAATAACTTCCATAACGCCCTGCGCGCCGCGCTCCGGCAGGACCCGGACGTGATCCTGATCGGCGAATTGCGCGACAAGGAGACCGTCGACATCGCGCTCGCCGCCGCCGAGACCGGCCACCTCGTCCTCGGCACCCTCCATACAATCGACGCCATCGAGTCGATCAACCGCGTGATCGGCTTCTACGAGCCCCACGCTCAGCAGCAGGTGCGGCTCCGCCTCGGCGCCTCGCTGAAGGCCGTCGTCTCGCAGCGCCTCCTGCCCGCCTCCGCCGGGGGCCGGGTCGCCGCGCTGGAGATCATGCTCAACACGCCGACCATCTACGAGTGCGTCGTCGACAGCAGGCGCACCCGCGAGATCCGCGACCTGATCCGATCCGGGCGCAGCCAGTACGGCTGCCAGACGTTCGATCAGCACGTCTACGATCTCGCGCAGTCTGGCAAGGTGAAGCAGGAGGACGCGCTGAAGAACGCCAACAACCCCGACGAGCTGATGCTGCGCTTCGCCGGGGTCTCAGACGATGATTGATCAACCGTCGAGCTGCTCCGGCCGCGCGAACACGTCCCGCACCGCCTTCGCCAGCACCGCGCCCTGGAAGCCGTCGATGAAGCGGTGATCGATGGTGGCGGTGATGGTTAGCTGCTTCGCCGCGACGATCTGGCCATCCCGCACCACCGGCACCTCGCGCACCGCCCCGACCAGCACCAGCAACGGCACGTTGGCGAAGGGCGTCGGCGGCGCGAAGCCCTCGTCGAGCCCCATCATCCCGACGCTGGTGATCACCGCCGATCCGAACGGGAACGCCTCCAGACCCAGCCCCGGCAGGTTCACCCCGAGCGCCCCGGTCAGCCAGCCGCTGAAGCTCAGGATCGGCTTCAGCAGCCAGGTCGGGAGGAGCCGGATGATGCCCTTGCTCTTCTCGAAGGCGTCGTCCTGGCCCTTCCGCACTTTCCCGGCGCGCTCGCGCAATTCGCGGGCGATGGCCGCCAGCGGCTTCTGATCCATGTCGCAGATCTTTACCTTCGCCAGATCGCTGCCGTCCTCCATCGCCACGAGGTAGGCGATGTCGACGGTCGGGTGGGGGACGTAGCTGCCCCAGGCGATGCGCCCGTTGAGCGTCGGCTCCTTCTTCAGCGCGAGGGCGACCGCCTTGCCGACGAGGTGGGTCACGGTGACCTTCTCGCCGGTCTTCTGGCGGTGCTCCTCCAGCCAGGCCATCGCCCGGTCGGCCTCGACGGTGAGCTTGCCGTAGATGTTGCCCTCGCGCGGGGCGTCCCAGGTGGCGATGGCGAGCTTCCGGCGGGTTGTCATCTTCATGGGGCGGATGGTACCACAGGCGGCGCCGGGACGGGCGCGGCGGGCGCGGCAGGTTCGACGGCCGGCGCCACGAAGATCGACGCCTCCGCGAGCGGCCCGCGCCCGAGGCCGAACGGGAACGGCCCCAGCGTCTCCGCATACAGCCCGATGCCCGCCCCCGGATCGACCACCCGCAGCGGGAACCGATCCGCTGAGTCCACCGCCCGGCGCGGCAGCAGCCCGGCGCGATCCCCCCGCGCGCCCGCCGACTCCGCCGAGATCGCCAGCCAGCCCCCCGGCGGGATCGCCTCGCCCGGTCGCCGGTGCCGCCACCCGGCCTGCTCCATGCGCCAGCGGAAGCTCCACTCCCCCTCGAACAGCCCCGGCGCTGCGCCCGCCGCCGCCGCCTCAGCCAGCACGACCTCTGCGACCTCCGCCTGCGCCGCTACGAAGCGCGCGTCCGCCACGCAGAGCGCCGCGCCGATCGCGAACTGGATCGCCGCCGTCGCCTGCGCGATCCGCTTGCCCGACGAGAATTCCTCCGCCGTCCGCGCCACCAGGATCGCCGTCGGGAGCGCCAACGGCAGCAGGTAGCGCGCCGAGGCAAAGTTATGGAAGAACATCACCCCCGCCGCCCCGACCAGCAGCCAGCCCCCCAGCAGCAGCCCGTCGTCCCGATCCCCCTTCCGCCGCCGCGCATGCGTCGAGAGCGCCGCCGCCGCCGCCCGCAGCAGCAGCGCCCCGCCCAGCGTCCCGAAGATCACCAGCACCAGCCCGTCCCGGTGGCCGCTCAGCACCGGCCGTGTCGCCGCCAGCAGCACCACCGCCGGGATCGCGCCCAGCCCGAGCAGCGCCGCCTCCCCGCGCAGGAACACCAGCGGCATCGCCAGCAGCCCCATCCGCACCAGCACCCCGGACAGGCGCGGCAGCAATTCCCCCGCCGGGATCTCATTCCGCCGCGCCCAGACCTCCCACAGGTGTACCCGCCCCTCCGCCGCCCACAGCCCCGCCTCCACCGAGAGCCAGATCCCCACCCCGATCGCCAGCCCCAGCCGCGCCATCCCCGCGACCTCCGCCCGCTGGAACTGCGCCCGCCGCCACCCGTGGATCGCCAGCAGCGGCACCAGCAGCAGCCCCGGGTACTTCGTCGAGCAGGCCGCACCGAGCGCGATCCCCGCCAGCAGGAACGGCCCGCGCCGCTCCATGACAAAACCCTCGCGCCACGCCGCCACCGCCGCCGTGCAGAGCGCCGCGAACGGCAGATCGATCATCAGCGAATTCTGCAGCCCCAGCATCACCACCGGCGCCGTCAGCCAGAGCGCCGCCGCATTCGACGCATGCCGCGTCGTCCGCACCATCAGCGCCCCCGCCGCTCCGCCGAACAGCAGCGCCCACGGCAGCCCCGCCGCCATCCGCTCCGCCGCCAGCGGCAGCCCCGCCTCCGCCCACAACCCCATCCACCACAAAAACAGCGGCGGGTGTGCGTACACAAAAGCGTCCCCGTCCCACGGCGGCCAGTCCCGCGACCAGCCGTAGGGCCAGCCCAGCAGCCCCGGCGGCGCCGCGATCTGCTGGCCGATCCAGAGGTAGCTCTCCTCGTCTATCGCCGGGAGCTTCGCGATCCCCGCCAGCAGCACCAGCCCGCACAGCGCCGCCAGCCGCAGGCTGAACGGGGAGAGGGGGGAGGCCGGCTCCGCCGCGCGATCAGGCATCTGCGTCGGTCAAAAAGAGCGCGAACTGCCGGTAGCCGCCCGCCAGCAGCCCCGCCTCCGCGTACTCCCCCGCCTGGTGCGCCTGCGCCGAGATCCCCGGCCCGAGGTTCACCGCGTCGATCCCCGCCAGCCCCAGCCGCGCCACGTCCGTCCACGCCTGCTTGGCCGTGACCGCCGCCCCGGTGAGCGCCAGGAACCGCTGGAGCAGCGCGTTGTCCGTCACCACCCGCCCGGAGGGCGACCGGTCGGTGAACACCATCTCGAAGGCCGCCCCTGCGCTGTTCGATGCAACGAACGCCCGCAGCTCCGCCTCCGCCGCGTCCAGCGACTTCCCCGGCGCGAACCGCCAGTTCAGGTTCACCGTGAACCGATCCGGGATCACGTTCCGCCCCGTCCCGCCCGACGCCAGCGTCGCGCTCATCACCTCGCGGAACCGGTGGCCGCCGCAGATCACCTCCGTCGGCGCGCGCGCCCCGAGCGCCGTCAGCAGCGCCCCCGCCGCGTGGATCGCGTTCACCCCCTGCCAGGGCCGCGCCGAGTGCGCCGAGCGCCCGAGGAACGTCACCGTCGCATGCATCGACCCCACGCAGCCCACCTGCACCACGTTGTCTGAGGGCTCCAGGCAGAACGCGAGCGCCGCCCCCCGCAGCCACGGCGCCGCCTCCAGCGCCGGGCCGAGGCCGCTCTCCCGCCACGGCCCCTCCTCCCGGTCGTAGTAGACGAACCCGACGTCGTAGGGCAGCGCGCGCAGATCCAGCCGCTCCCCCAGCAGCAGCATCACCGCCAGCCCGCCCTTCATGTCCGACGCCCCCAGCCCCCGCAGCCGATCCCCCTGCGGCCCCGGCTCCCGCGACGGCGGCGGCAGGAACCGACCGTCCACCACGCCCCCGTCCGAGGACTTCAGCGGCACCGTGTCGGTGTGTCCCGCCAGCAGCACCAGCGGGCGCGCCCGCCCGTCCGCCGCCCCGACCGGCCCCCGCGCCAGCAGCGTGAGGCCCACCTGCTCCACGGTGATCTGCGGATTTTTTGCCAGCCGCGCCGCGATCCACGCCGTACACGCCGCCTCATCGCCCGTCACCGACGGGATCGCGCACAATTCCAGCGTCAGCGCCGCCAGCGCCTCGCGGATCTCCGCCCCGGCACCGTCGCCCTCACCCCGCAACATCGTGCTCCCGCAGCGCGTCGTTCAGCGAGGTCTTCAGATCCGTGCTGGCGCGCCGCCGCCCGATGATCAGCGCGCACGGCACGCCGTACTCCCCGGCCGCGAACCGCTTTGTCCGGTACCCCGGGATCACCACGGAGCGCGCCGGGACGCGCCCCTGGTAGCGCACCTCCTCCGGCCCGGTGACATCCAGGATCGCCGTCGAGGCCGTCAGCACCACCCCCGCCCCCAGCACCGCCTGCTCCTCCACGATCACGCCCTCGACCACGATGCACCGCGAGCCGATGAACGCCCCGTCCTCGATGATCACCGGACGCGCTGACGCCGGCTCCAGCACCCCGCCGATCCCGACCCCGCCGGAGAGGTGGACGTCGCGCCCGATCTGCGCGCAGCTCCCCACCGTGGCCCAGGTGTCCACCATCGTCCCGCTCCCGACCCGCGCCCCGATGTTCACATAGGCGGGCATCACGATGGCCCCGCGCTCCAGGAACGCCCCGTACCGCACCGTCCCCGGCGGCACCACCCGCACCCCCGCCGCCGCCAGATCGCCCTTCACCGGGATCTTGTCGTAGAACCGCAGCGGCCCCGCCTCAGACGGCTCCATCCCCCGCTGCCGGAAGTACTGCAGGATCGCCTCCTTGATCCAGGCATGCACGATCCACTCCCCGCCCGCTTCCCCGCTGATCTTCTCCGCCACCCGCAGCCGCCCCCCGTCGAGCGCCGCGATCACCGCCTCCACCGCCCCCGCATCCTTCGCCGCTACCCCCGCCCTGAGCGCCTCAAGCTCCGTCGCGTCCATCGTCCCTCCGCTCACAGATACTATCCCGCCTTCCGCCTCTTACAACACCCCCCTCCACGCCTCCACCGCCCTCCTGCACTCCTCCGCCCCCGGCACCAGCGCCAGCCGCACAAAGTCGTCCGCGCACCGGGTCAGCGCGAACGCCCCGCCCGGATTGGTGACGATCCCGGCCTTAAGGAGGTGCTGCGCCCAGGCCGCCCCGCGCCCCTGCGGCCCGTCGAAGCCTGCGGGTGCGCGCACCCACAGGTAGAACCCCGCCGTCGACGCCACGACCTCGATCCCGTTCCCCTTCAAAAAATCCATAAGAATTCTGCGCTTCTCCGCAAAGATCCCGCGCCGCTCCTCTGCGTGCGCGTCATCTGACCACGCGGCGACGGCGGCGGCGTTTACAAAATCCTGGGGGGCGAGGCCGGGGTTGGTGCGGAGGTGGTGGAAGCGCGCGATGATCGCGGGGTCACCGGCGACGATGCCGGTCCGGTAGCCGGTCATGCCGCTGCGC
>JBEIQZ010000855.1:0-1557 GCA_040376255.1 Alphaproteobacteria bacterium | reverse complement strand
CGTCCTCGCCGCTGAGCGAGATGATCGCCTGCCCCCCGCAGAAGATCGGCGCGCAGAAGTTCCCCGGCACCTGCAGCAGCGGCAGATCTTCAGACGTGCCGAGCGGATCGCGCCAGAGCAGACGCCCGCTCCGGAACTCGCCCGCTCTGCCCTCGCCCTCTCTGCCCTCGCCCGCTCTGCCCTCGCCCGCTCTGGGCTCGCCCGGTGTCCGCCCGGATCTCCCCGTGCGTGTCCGCCGACCTCCGACGTGGACCAGCATCCTGAGGCGCTCTGTCTGCTCAGCGGGGTCCTGCGGGGGCTCCCAGGCGAAGAAGATCGGCACCCCGCTCTCCACCGGACGGACAGCGCCCATGCGGCCCCGGCTGATCACCGAGAGCTGCAATTCCTCTCCCTGCTGCTGGATCATCCCGATGTGTTCACCGGACGGATGCCAGTGCAGGTAGAGGGGCAGGCTGTCGTGGAGCTGCGCCCACTCCTCCTGCCGGACCCCGTCAGTGTGCAGGCAGATCACGCGCACCGGCCCCGCGACGCGGTCGCTGCTCTGGGCGCAGAGCGCGGCGATCCGGGTGCCGTCCGGCGACCACGTCGGCCAGGACCAGAACTCCTGCGTCTGCCCGACCGCGCCCCATACGCCGTTCCGGGGGAGCGGGATCGTGAGCTGCACCGGATCCTCCCCCTGCGGGCCGATGAGGTGGAGCTGGTTGCCGGGGCCGACCACCGCCAGCCGGGACGCGCTGCCCCCCGATGCGGGCTTCAAAGTTCCCATGCCTGAGCGAGCCGCATGCCCACCCACCCGAGCGCGAGCAGCGCCAGCACCGGCACCACCAGCGCCGTCTTCGGTGACGCCTGGACCGCCCTGAGCCGCTCCCGCCGCACCGACGCCTCCCGCGAAAGCTCCGGCTTCCACCCCTCCGGCAACCGGCCGATCCGCCCCAGATCGCGCATCGACGCCACCGCCGTATCGTTCGACACCCCGAAGGCGCTGAGCGGGAGCGCCGTACACAGCAGGCAGAACATCAGCCGCCCCGGCTCCATACGCCCCGCCAGCACCGACCCCAGCACCGCCAGCGCCAGCAACGCCCCCGCCGGGAACAGGCCGATCCCGATCCACCGCAGCCCGGCGTACCGCTGCACCAGCGCCAGCAGCCGCGCCTCCTGCCCGCCGTCTCTCACGCTATCCATGTAGACTCTCCTGTTCCCCGCCGTGTTCCCCGCCGTGTTCCCCGCTGTGTTCCCGGTCTGGCCGGGCCAGCAGCCCGTGCAGCAGCATCCGGATCCCGTCGCTGGAGAGGCGCGCGACGTCCGGCCGCATCCCCACCGCGCTCTGTCCGGCGAGTCCGTCGATGATCGCCTTCATCATGAGCCCCACCGCCACCGGATCATAGTCCCCGAACACGCCCTCCTCGCTGCCCTGCCGGATCACGCGGGCGATCCCGTCGACGAACCGCGTGTGGATCGCGTTGACCTTGGCGCGGAGCTCCTCATCGCGGATCGCCATCTCGCTCATCAGGAGGAAGAAGCGCGGCGGAGACTTGAGCCCGGCGAAGTAGTCGAGGT
>JBEIQZ010000222.1:0-9033 GCA_040376255.1 Alphaproteobacteria bacterium | reverse complement strand
GTATCTGACCGGTATCTGGATGGTATCTGACCGGTATCACGATGGTATCTAACCGGTATCCAGATGGTATCTGGAGCCGCGAAAGGAGCGGCGTTCGTGTGACCGGATCGAAGCCCTTCCACCAGAGGCTGAGATCGAGTTCCACCGCGTCGAACGGCTGGGCGCGGAGCTGGCGGGAGCGCGGCATACCATGCGTGATCCGCCGCCGTGGCCAGCCGCCCGATCACCGGAGCCGCCGGAAGTGCCCGACAGCGGCCCAGCCGACGGCCTCGGTGATCGAGGCGGCGGTGACAGCGTTCGCAGCGTTGCCTGCGCCGGGCAGGAGCGCCGTCAGAAAACCCGCGACCTGCCGCCCCGCCATCGTCGCTGCGAACGGGAGCAGGAGGTTCGCGGTCATCTGCTGGGTGGGGTGGTTGTTGAACACCTGAGCGAGCGAGCGGATCATCCCGGCCTGGATGAGCGCGATGGCGGGCCCGTCAGCGCCGGGGAGCTGGGCCATACCTGCGCCGACACCGCCGGCAGTCGCAGCGGCGGCGTGGATGATGAAGTGCAGGGTCTCGTCGTCAGGGCGGGTGAGGGGGGCAGGCATCTGTATCTCCGGTTCGTAGAGGAGACGTAGACCGCACAGCGGATCGGACAGGCTGTGCGCAGGATGTTCAGCGGGCGCCGGCTCAACCGGGCTGTCCCTCTCCGAGGCGCTCGGTGAGCAGGCGCTCGACGGCCTCGATCCGGGCGCGGCAGGCGGCGTGGGCGCGGAGGGCCTCGTCGACCTGCGGGATGAGGTTGTCGAGATCCGGCTCCTGCTGCTGCTGGAGGGCGGCGGCGATGCGGCGGAGGGTGTCGTAGTTCTGGCGGAAGGTGCGGGTGTCAGGCGGGGTCGCGGGCGGGGTCGCGGGCGGGGTCATTGTGGGCTCCAGGGTGGACGGTGCGTGAATCGTCTGAGAATTCGACGGTGAGCGGGCCGGTCGCGGGCATCCGGGCGGCGCGGGTGATCGGGCGCCCGTGGGCGTCGCGGACGATGGCGAAGCCGCGCGCGAGGGTCTGGCGGGGGCCGAGGTTCAGCACGGCGCGGAGGCGGCTGTCGCTGTCCTGACGGGCGCGGCGCACCTGCGCGATAGCAGCGTCGGCGACGCGCTCGCGCTCCCGGTCGAGGCGCTGCGCGGCTTCGCGGAGGCGGCTCCCGGCGCAGAGGCGGACGGTTCCGGCGGCGCGGTCGACCTGCTCCCGGCTGCGGGCGAGCAGGCGGCGGCTGTGGCTCAGGATGTGCTGGAGGTCGCGGGCGCCCTCGCGGGCGGCGCGGGCGATGGCGTCCTGGATGTGGGCGCTCACCCTTGAGGGGGTGTCGAGGCTCAGGCAGGCGACCTCGTCCAGGATCGTGCGGTCGGTGGCGTGGCCGATCCCGGTGATCACCGGCACCGGCATCAGGCAGAGGGCGCGGGCGAGCGGGTGCGCGTTGAGCCAGCCGAGATCGGTCGGGCTGCCGCCGCCCCGGATCAGCGCGACGGCGTCGGGGGCCGCGCCCGCCCGGATCTCCGTCCAGATCGTGCGGAGCGCCTGGAGCAGCTCAGCCTGCGCGCTCTGCCCCTGGAAGCGGGCGGTGTGGTAGCGGAAGCTGCACAGCCCGGCGGCCTCCAGCCGGTCGGCGTGGCGGCGGAAGTCGCTGAGCCCGGCGGCGTCGGCGGGGGAGATCACGGCGACGCTGCAGAAGTCCGCCGGGGCGGGGAGGGAGCGGTTCCGGTCGGCGATTCCCTCCTGCTGGAGCGCGGCGCGGATCTGCCGGAGGTTGCGGGCAGCCTCCCCGACGGTGAAGGAGGGTTCGATGCCCTCGATGGACACGGAGAAGCCGTGCCGCCGGTGGAACCCCGGGCGCACCCGGATCAGCACGCGCATCCCCGCCGCGAGCGGGTGGCCGGTCTGCGCCTCGAAGGTGCGGAGCAGGTGCGCATGCGCAGGCCAGACGATACCGAGGCAGCGGGCGACGGGGTCGGCGGCGCCTGCGGGGCGCTCGACGAGGTCGACGAAGCAGTTGCCGTTCGGGTTCGCGACGCCGTCCACCTCGGCGATCACCCAGAACAGGCCGCTCTGCCGGGACACGGCGGCGGTGATCGGGGCCAGCAGCGCGGAGAGCGTGAGCGGGGCGGTCGGGGGGCGGGCGGTGGACATGCCCATGAGACGCGGCCTCCAGCAGGATCGGACAGCCCGGCGCTCAGCAGAGGTTGAACGGCAGCAGCGCCAGCAGCGCGTCCGCGTCCGGCGCGGCCCGGATCGCCTCCAGCCGCGCGGCGTACCCGGCGCGCGCCCAGCCCGCCGCCGCCTCCGCCGGGACCTGGATGTCGGGGAGCGGCTTACCGGGTCGCACCAGCCGCGCCGCCCGGAGGATCGCGCTGACGAAGCCGATGAGGCCCGGCGCCGCGACGGCCTCCGCCTCCAGCGCCAGCAGCGGGGCGCGGACACCCTCCGGCAGCGCGTCCTCTGCC
The DNA here is from genome assembly GCA_040376255.1 of Alphaproteobacteria bacterium. Classification (GTDB taxonomy): domain Bacteria; phylum Myxococcota_A; class UBA796; order UBA796; family SXON01; genus JBEIQZ01. The sequence goes on along the minus strand of JBEIQZ010000222.1, from coordinate 6,556 downwards.
AGCAGCCACGCGGCGATGAGCGGCAGCGGGTGGACGGGTCCGGGGGGTTCGTCGCGGAGCGCCGCGCTGAAGGCCGACGCGACCGCCTGCACATCGAGCGCGCCGACGGAGAGCCCGGTGAGCCGCCGCGCCTTCAGCAGCGCCCAGACGCGGAAGGCGCTGTGGAAGGCGGCGGGGTGGAGCGGGTCGCTGCAGAAGGTCTCCAGCAGGGTCGCGCTGCTGGCCTGGCCGATCTCCCCGATGACCGCACAGGCGTCGTGCGCGCGCCAACGGCCGAGCCGGAAGCGCTCGACGGCGAGGTGGATGCGGTAGGTCTCCTGGCGCTCGATGTCGCGCGGGTCGGTGAAGCAGACGGCGGCGAGCTCCAGCAGGCGCGTCGCCCGCTCCAGGTGATCGTCGGCGCGGGCCGGATCGTCCCCGGCGGGGGACATGCCGTGCGCGAGCAGCGCGTAGAGCTGCCCGGCGGTCCCCGCGAGCCTGCCGAGGGCGGGGCTGAAGGCGACCTCACCTTCGAACGTGAGCGCGCGGTCGCTGAAGCTGTCGAGGACGGGCGTGAGCCGGTCGAGCGCCTCGGTGAAGGCGAAGACGTTGCTCAGCCCGACGGCGTCGCGGTTGAGGATCTCCGCGACCGTGTCCGGGCTGTGCAGCCAGAGGTGGCTGATGTCGGGGAGCGGCTCCGGCGGCAGGCCCCGGTGGTTCCGGATGGCGAGGTGGCAGGAGGCGCAGGCGAGCTGGAGGCGCTCCAGCTCGATCTCCGGGATCAGGTTGATCCAGGGCGGCTCCTTCACCAGCGCCCAGACCAGCGATAGCACCGCCTCTGCGGGCGGATCGTCGCGTTCGACATCGACGTAGCGCGCCGCCACCTCCAGCAGCCCGTCCAGCACATAGAGCCGCTGCGCCAGCCCGAGCCGCTGCACCGGCACCCCGAGCCGCTGCCGCAGCGCCGCCATGTCCAGCGCCGTCTCCCCCGCGAACACCTCCTCCAGCCACGCCCCCAGCTCCGCCGCCCCCGGCAATTCCAGCGGCCCCCGCCCCCGCAGCGCCTGCCGCATCGCCGGAGAGAGCGGCGTCCCCGGCGCCGCCAGCCCCGCCCGCGCCCGCACCGCCCTGTCCGTCCGCGCCGCGTAACAGAGCAGATCCGAGCACACCAATAACGGGTGCAGGTTCACGTCGTAGACATGGATGTCCACCGCGCTCAGGCTGTTCGCGATCTCCCCGCGCCGGTGCATCGCCGCGACCCGGCTCTGGAGCGTCGTCGCCAGCATCGCCATGTCAAGGTTCTCCCGGCGCGCGATGTGCCACTTCAGCGCGATCCCGCCGCGCTCATTTTTCGGGGGCAGCGCCGCCACCAGCGAAGTCACCGTCTGTAGAAGAAAATCCAGGTAGACATCGGAGTCCACGCCTGGCCTCTGCTCCATGTAGACGCCCCGGACGATCACCCCCTTCTGCTCCAGCGTCCCCATCAGGTGACCGGCGACCTTGCCGATCTTCTCATGTCCGAACCCGGAGGTGACAGAATGAAAGTCCTGCCAGGGCGGCACCTTCAGGCCCGCCTGCTCCCAGGCCCGCGCCCACCGTTCCTCCCACACCATCACCGGCACGCTGGCCGCCGTGCCGAGGCCGACGATCAACAGGTGATCGTGTGTCTGGCCGTTAAAGCCGCCTGACTCGTCCATGAATGCTTGTACTTCCACATCTGCTCCGGGGAGGAGAGAGTATACCTGTTTCTGGTGTAGGCAGAGCGGACGAATTTGATCGTCGGGGGTATCCTTGCAAAAGGTGAACGTGCATCTTATATGTCCGGGATGACATGGTCTTTGTTCGTTGACGAGTCCGGCAGCTTCCAGGACGACGACCCGTCTCTTCTGATCGGTCTCCTCCTCGAACGCTGCCCTGACGCGCTCGCGGCGCGGCTGCGCCGGAGGCTCACAGACATATGGGGGCCGGGTCCGTGGCCGCCGCATGCCTGCGACCTGCGCTTCCCTGCGGCGCGCGTCCTGTACCGCCTCTATGAGCGCCGGGACGACATGCCGGAGGGGCGGCTGATGGCGGAGGCGCGCGGCGCCATCCGGGAGCTCGCGGCTTCGCTGGAGGCGGGCCGGATGGGGGCGCGGGTCGCGGAGATCGCCGCAGGCTCGTTCCCGACCTGGGAGGACTGTCAGCGGGCGGACATCCTGCTGTCGAGACACCCGCGCTACGGTCTGCTCCGCAAAGTGGCTGAGGATCAGGAGCGGGCGATGGGGGCGCTGATCGCCGATCTCTGCGCGCAGGCGGGCGGCACGGTCGTCGCGGTGGAGGCGGACAGGGATGCGGCGGGTGAAGCTCCGGCGGGGCTGAAGCTGCGGGACGATCCGTACGTGCGGGCGCTGAAGGTGATGGCGCGGCGGGTCGCGCGGCTGGCCGGTCGGCAGCCGGTGGAGTGGCATGTGCTCTCGCGCGGAGTGGAGGTGGGCGGGCTCGGCAGGGTGCAGATGCAGGGACACTTCGTAAACGGGATCCTCAGCGCCGCCGCGCAGGCGACCGGAGGGCGGGCGATCATGGAGGCGGGGCACACGACCCTCCGCTACCGCGACAGCGCCGAGACAGCGCAGAAGGTCCACCCGGCGCTCGTGATCGCGGACTGGCTGGCGAACCGCCTCCGTATGCGGGTCACGCAGCACGGCGGCACCTACGCGGCGCTGGAGGCGGTCTGCGCCGGATGTGTCCCGCAGGCCGGGCTCCTCCGGCGCGTGCCGGTCGACGCGGCGCTGCTGGGGGCGCTGCCCTCGGTCGCCGCCGCCGGAGAGCCGGATAACGCGATCGAGCAGGCGTTCGCCGGGACGCCGGCAGCCGCGTTGACCGGCGCTTCGTCCCCGACGGGGTGGCAGTGGGAGCAGGCGAAGGTGTGGGCCGACGCGGCCGGGAGGTGGCCGTGACGTTGAAGGAGGCGCTGGATCGTCTGCGGGCAGCTCCCGGTTGTCCTGAGCGCGAGGAGTGCTGGAAGGTGGTGATGCTCGGCCTCCGACGGCTCTGCGCGCGGATCACGCGGGACGAGGCGCTGCAGGAGGCGGCGGTGGACGCAGTGATGACGAAGATCGGGGAGCAGATCCGGGACAACGACCTGGAGGAGATCGACGCCCCGGAAGCGTATCTGTCAAATGCGCTGCGGTGGCGGATCAGAGACGAATTGCGGAGGCGCGAACGGAAGCAGAAGGGGATTAACCGGGAGAAGGCGTCAGGAAAACTTGACCCGACAAATATCGCCCCCCCCGGGCCGGACGTTCCGGATGTGATCGAGCTGCTTGATAAGCTCGTCGAGCGGGTGATCGAGCGGCGCGATCCGTGGCAGCGGGATCACTCTGTAAAGGCATGGCGTCAGGTGCGCCGCCTCCATGAGGAGAACATCACGCTGCGGGCGCTGCTGATAGAGGAGGGGATCGATCCGGACGACAGCGAGGCGCTCCGGCTGGCATCCCAGCGCGCCTACAAGGCGCATGAGCGTCTAAGGATAGACATGGACGCCGCAATACCATCTTTTTCCAGATCGGAGCAGCTCGACGCGGAGACCGTGCAGCTCATCCGATCCTCGATCCAGCGCCTGAAGAGGCGTCAGACCCGCCCGCGCAGCGGCGTCTCACCTGCGGGAGAAAAAAATGAACCATGACGCTGAGCTGAGGGCTCTGCTCAACCTCTCTGGCGGGGAGTCCCTGCAGCCGATCCCCGTCGCCTCGCAGGACGGGATCGCGCAGGCGTTCAGCGCCGCCCCGCTCGCAGACACGCTCAAGCGGCTGACGGCCTGGGAGCAGGTGAGCCACAGGCTCCCGGGCGTGTACCGGCACGAAAGCTGCGTCGCCTTCTACCCGGGCGCCGGGGTGACGATCCTTCGCGGGAGCGGTGTCCAGGGCGGACCGGACGGGCTGATCGGCTTTGAGAGCGGGGAGCGTGTGATCCTGCGCGCTGTGACAGAGGACGGGCAGCAGGCGGTGATCGAGGCCCTGGACGGTGGGATCCGCGCGTGGGAGGTGGTTCCGGACAGCGCAGAGATCGCAGAGATCATGCTGCCGTCCGATCCGCTCCCGCTGCCCGATCTGGCGCAGTGGTGCGCGCAGACAGGCGCTGAGCCGTGGCTGGCGGCGGCGGTGACGGCGAAGGCGGCGTCGCCGTCCGTGCTTGACCGGCTCGCGGCCATCGGGCTGCTGATGCGGCTGTGGGTCGCGCCGGAGGGCGGATCTGCGGAGACGCCGCGAGGGCTCTGGCAGGAGTGGGGGGAGGCGTGGCTTCCTGACACTGTCGCCCGCGCCGAGTCGGACGCGGTGCGGCATGCCTGGCTGCTCCTGGAGCGCATCCGGGAGGTGGGAGATCTGCCGGACGCGCTCGCTGAGGCGGCGGTCGCGGCGATCGTGCTGGATCGGGACGATCTCGCCTCAGCGCGCCGGGTGCTCCGCGTCGCAGGGGCGGGCGCGAAGCTCGCCGAGGCGCTCAAGGCTGTCGACCGGGCCGCAGTCATGAACATGAGCGCGCTCACCGGCCACCTCCCCGACCTCGACGACGATCCTGACGCGGAGCGCTGGTATGCGGTCGCCTGGCAGGAGCCGGGCGCGTGGTGGTCGGGGACGTGAGGGAGCAGGGCCTGCTCGCGCTCCTCCGCCGGGCGCACTTGCCCGTCGAGCGGGCCTGGGCGGCGCGCGCCTGCTCCCACCCGGGCGTGCTCGGGGTCGGGGTCGGGGAGGCGCTCCAGAAGGCAAAGATCCCGGCGCCGCAGCTCCGCGTCGGTGATCCGCTGCTCCTTGCGTTCTCTCCGGCCTCCGGCGCAGCTCCGGCGTTCGGCTCGCTCTGGCGGATCGTCCGACCGGAGGACGCAGACCCGCCTGAGGACGCTGTCACGCTCTCTCCGCAGGCGCGGGAGGCCTGGGCGCGCGCGCTCCGGGTCGCCAACCGCTCGCTGCCGCTCCTCGCTGATCCGTCCTGCCTGTCCGGCGCGCTGCCGCAGGTCATCCGGCTGGACTGGGCGGGCAGGGCGCGGCTTCACAGCTTCGACGGCCCCTCTGCCGGGCTGTCCTTCGCCCTCGCCCACACCTCGGACGTGACCGGCTGCCCCATCCCCGCCGATCTCGCCTGCTCTGCGGCGGTGGCGGACGACGGACAGCTCTGTCCGGTGGACGGTCTGCCGGAGAAGCTCCGCGCGCTGGAGGGCTGGGCGCCGGGCGTGCGGCGCGTCATCGTCGCGTCGGATCAGCCGATGGAGGGCTGTCCGGTCGGGTTCCACATCTTGCGCGCCCGTGATGTCCGGGAGGCGATCGATCACACCTTCGACCCCTCGCAGCTCGCCGCCTTCGCGCGGATGCAGTGGATCAGCCAGCCGGAGCTCGCTGCAGACGCCGCAGACAGCTTCTTCGCCCTCGCGCTGACCGGCCCGCCCTCTGCAGTCTGCTGGAGCGCCGCCGCCCGCGCCGCCGACATCCTGGCTGCCGCGCTCCCTGCCATCGACCGCCTGCCCGGGAGCCGTGACGCGGAGATCCGCTGGCGGGCGGAGTTCGCGCGGGCGGTGATGGCGCGCCACAGCGGCGACCCCCGGCCTGTCCCGGAGCCGCCGCCCGATCTCCGCCTGCGCCGCCCCTTCCGGCTGGAGCTGCTCGCGCACCGCGTACAGACCTGCGCCGATGAGGCCGGAGAGGGCTGGGAGGCGCTGCTCGCCGGGGCGCTCGCCACCGTCGCCGCCTCCCATGAAGAGCACCCGGAGGATCTGAAGCTCCTCGGCGCCATCGGGCGGCTGCAGGCGGCGCGCGGCCGGTGGCAGGAGGCCGCCCATAACCTCCTCCGCGCCGTCCACGGGTGGTTCGATCTCGACCGGGCGCCGGAAGCCTCGCACGCGCTCTGCGAGCTCTCCCGGATCTCCGGCCTCTGCCCAGATCTCTCTCTGGACACAGAGATCAGCCCCGCCATTACGCGCGTGCTGGCCCACCCGCGCACACCGCAGATCTCCCGCGCCTACCTCCACCTCGCCTGCGGGCGGGCCGCCATCACCCGGGGCAGCCCGCTTGAGCCCGCCGGCAGGGCAGACCTCCTCTCTGACGACGCCTTCCCCTGGGAGGACGCCCCGATCCAGGTTCGCGCCTCGCGTCTGCGCTGGCGCGCACGCCTCCCCGGCGGCGGCGGTGCCCTTGAAAAGCTGGAGCAGCTCGTCCAGCCCGCGCGGGAGTCCGTCCGCACCTTCTGGTATCTGGCCCGCGCCGACAGCGGCGAAGCAGAGGCGCTCCGCAATCTCCGCTCAGATGACAGGAAGCGGTTCGACCTCGGCCTCCTCATCGAACCCGCCGCCTCCCTCCGCCGTCAGCTCGATCTGTTCCCGTATTGAGGATCAGCGGCGGCTCTCCCTGTGCGGAGCGATACGGCTGGTCACCCGACAAAGAAGCGGGAGCGCACGCCCGCCAAAGAACGGGTAACCCAGGTGCGTATGTACAGCGATCCAAGCGCCTCCTGGGGCTATTGTGCTGCGAAGAAGTCTCACATCTACGGCTACCGCTGCAGCGCGCTGGTCGCCCGTGTCAAGCGCCGCGATCTCCCCGTCCGCGTCTCG
>JBEIQZ010000630.1:0-3217 GCA_040376255.1 Alphaproteobacteria bacterium | reverse complement strand
CGTCGAGATCGGCGGGCGCCTCCGCCTGCTCCGGGGCGCCCTCGACGGCGAGGATGATCTCTCCGTGGACCTCCTCCTCCAGCATCGCGAGCACCGCCGCCGGGACGCCGCGCAGCAGCCGGGGCGCCTCGTCGGGGCGGGGCGGCTTTGTGAGGTTCCGCGCCACGCAGACGCGCCGCGCGGGCCAGAAGCTGTGCAATTGCTGGATCGTCTCGCGGAGCCGCGCCGGGGACTCGTGGAACAGCAGCGTCGCGTCGAGGTGCTGGAGCGCGGTGAGGGCGCGGAGGCGGGGGCTGGGCTCGCGCGGGAGGTAGCCGCCGAAGTAGAAGCGCGCGGTCGGGAGGCCGGTGAGCGGCAGGGCGGCGACGGCGGCGCAGGGGCCGGGGAGGATGTCCACCGGCAGATCCTCGGCGATGCACGCCTGCACCAGCCGGTAACCCGGATCGGAGATGAGCGGCGTTCCGGCGTCCGAGATCAGCGCCACGGTCTGCCCGCTCCGCAGGATCTCCAGCAGGTTCGGCACCTGATCGGCCTCGTTCTGATCCCAGAAGGAGCGGAGCGCGCGGTTCTGGATCCCCCACGCCTGGAGGCGGGTGCGCGCGATGCGGGTGTCCTCAGCGGCGATCAGATCGGCGCCGGCGAGCGCGGCGAGCGCGCGGGCGCTGATGTCCTGGAGGTTCCCGATGGGGGTGGCGACGAGCAGCAGCGGCATCTTTTTCCGGAGGGGTCAGCGGGCGCGGCTGGCGAGCGCGACATCGGTGAGGCCCGCCATCCGGGCCTGGGAGATGACCTCCATGATGAGCTGGTACTCCGCCTTCTGATCGCCCCGGATGACAACGCGGGCGCCGCCGGGGTTCTGGGCCTTCAGCTCGACGAGCTTCGGGGCGAGCTGGCTGACGGCGAGCTGCTGCTCCTCCAGGAAGACCGTGCCGTCCGGGAGGATCGAGATCACGATGTCCTTCGGGACGAGCGCGGACTCGCCCGAACCCTTCGGCGTCTGGATCTCCATCGCCCGCTCGGAGACGATGCCTTTTGCTGTGGCGACCGCGCGCTCGGCCTCGACCATCGAGGAGGCCACGAGCATGAAGATGATCAGCAGGACGAGGAAGACGTCGGTGAGCGGGGTGACGTTGATCTCGGCGAAGATCCCCTCCTCACCCGAGTCATCCCCTGAGTTATTGGGGCCGCTCTGCATTCTGCCTCCGCACCAGATCCAATTCCAGCACTTCTTCTGTCAGCAGGCCCAGATCGCGGCCGATGCCTCCGACGAGCGCCTGGAGGATGTTGAAGAAGATGATGGCTTCGAGCGCCACGAACAGACCAGCAGCAGTGGCGACCAGCGCGGCGGCGATCCCGCCGGAGACCACCTGCACCCCGCCCGTCCCCGCCTGGCCGATGGCCTGGAACGCCGACATGACGCCGACGACCGTGCCGAACAGCCCGACGAAGGGCATCAGCGCGCCGGTGCTGCCGAGCATCCACATCGTCGAGCGCACGCGGCCCATCGCCCGCTTCTGCTCGCGGCCCATCGCCATCGCCACGTCGCCCTGCACCTTGCCGGTGGCGCGCTCGATGCCCGCTGAGAGCACGTCGCGCACCGGCGCGGCGATCGTCCCGACCTTGCTGCGGGCCTCCTCCCACTGACCCTGGCGGAGCAGCGGCAGGATGCGGTTGTTCGCTGCCCGGAGGGCGAGGCGCGCGCTGATGACCACCCACAGGCGGGCCAGGGCCACCGCGACGACCGCGATGGAGGTCAGCAGCATCAGGATCAGCATCGGACCTTCGTTGCGGAAGGTCTCCATCCACATGTCGAGAGACTCAGGCATCGCCAGGACTCTATCTTGTCTCCCGCCGGTCGGCAGCAGAGAGCGGAGCAGACAGAGCGGAATTCCGCTCGGCCGGTTAAGAAGGTGGCGCGCGGGGGATGAACCGCCGCGCGTCGCTCACCCCGTCACGGGTAAGAAGGAGCGAGGAGGGGCTGTCATGCAGGCCGATCTGAACATCCAGGCCACTTCCCTGCGAGCGCGTATCAATGCGCTCCGGGGGCATCTTTGACATAGAGGGAAAGCAGGAGCGCATCCAGGATCTGGATCGTCAGGGCTCGATCCCCGAATTCTGGAACAACGCTGAGAAGGCCCGCCTGATGATGCGGGAGAAGGTGACGCTGGAGCGCTCCCTGGAGCGGTTCAACACCCTGACCCGCACGATGGACGACGCCGAGACGCTGCTTGAGCTGTGGCATGAGGCGCCTGACGCTGAGCTGGAGCGCGAGGCGTCGCAGATTATGGACGCGCTCGACACGCAGCTCCAGAGCGAGGAGATCCGCCGCCTGCTCTCGGACGAGGGCGACGAGGCCGGCGCGGTGCTGGAGATCAACTCCGGCGCGGGCGGCACCGACGCGGCGGACTGGGCGGCGATGATGAAGCGCATGTACCTGCGCTGGGCCGAGCGGATGGGCTACAAGGTGACGATCCTCGACGAGCAGGCCAACGAGGACGCGGGGATCAAGTCCTGCTCTATCGAGGTGCAGGGCGCCTACGCCTACGGCTACCTGAAGAGCGAGATCGGCGTCCACCGGCTCGTCCGGATCAGCCCCTTCGACTCCAACGCCCGCCGCCAGACCTCCTTCGCCTCGGTCGGCGTCTGGCCGGACACCGAGGAGGAGATCGACATCAAGATCGACGAGACGGATCTGGAGATCCAGACAATGCGCTCCGGCGGCGCAGGTGGCCAGCACGTGAACATGACCGACTCGGCAGTGCGCATCATCCACCACCCGAGCGGGATCGTGGTGAAGTGCCAGAACGAGCGGTCGCAGTTCAAGAACAAGGCCACCGCGATGAAGATGCTGAAGGCCAAGCTCTACCAGCAGGAGATCGAGAAGCGGCAGATGGAGCGGGACTCGGTGCTGGCCACGAAGAAGAAGATCGAGTGGGGCTCCCAGATCCGCAACTACATCATCCACCCCTACCGGCTCGTCAAGGACGTCCGCACCGGCACCGAGACCGGCGACACCGACGCGGTGCTGGACGGGCGCATCCTGCCGTTCATGGAGAAGTGGCTGGCGGACCGCTCGACCGGCACGCTCAACAGCGGGGACGGGGACGGATCTTGATCCGCGCGCCCCTGCTCCGCCTGCTGCTCCTCTCCGCCTGCACACCGGAGGAGAAGCAGCAGACCGTCGCGCTCGGCGTCATCGCCGCTGAGCGCGACGGGG